>JAHFUG010000059.1:0-17834 GCA_023265195.1 Blastocatellia bacterium
AGAGACGAAAGACGCCCGAGAGACCGATGGGCCCGACAAACCCCCAATCGAGATTTCTTCATCAAGATTGTAGTTCTTCTGAAAAGCCCATCGGATTGGTCTCTCGGATACTATCAAGCCGCCGCTGTTTGGCTCTCTCGTTCTTTGTGAGAAATCCAGTCCAGGCGCACGGTCCCTTGACACTTCCCGAACTTCGATGAAGTCTAACTCCATCAGTCCGTCGTATCAGTTGCCCGGCTTGAGGCGGCGGAAGATCTCAGCAGCGCCGAACACCTCTTCGTCATTAGCAGTTCGCAGCACGAATGCTTGCAGTTCACTGGTCGGCGCGGTCAGCACAATAGATCCGTCGGCGATGCGTTCGTGCGCCAAGCCGAGTTCACGCCGATCACTCAGATCCCTGAGCCGGTTGTCATCCATCAGCGCGATCGAGAGAGACTTCTCCCCGATCACCACTCGCCCCAGCATGTGCCCTTTCACAATGTTCGCCATGAACAGGCCATTGGCATTGTCGGGGTTGTGCGGGTAGAGGTCGAGGAACGTAACGCCGTCAAGCTCGACTAGCCGGGCTTCGAATCGGGCGGGCGCGTCTTCGTCTACGTACAGGAGGTCATAGTGGTCCTCGCCCGACTTGGTAAACGTGAGCTTCTCACCGGAGCCGCTTATCCACGAGCCGAGCAAGGCCCCGTTGAACACGACGTCCTTCTCGTCATAAAAGGGATGCAAAGACGGGGCGCAGCCAGTGAGTATCAACGCGGCCCCAAAAACAACGCAGATATTCTTGATGCTTCTCATTTTTCCGTCCTTTCCTTTCCGGCCGCCTGAAGTTTCATTTGCGGCCTATATTGGAAAGCGACATTTCGAATCGTTGATTTCACCGGCGTACGAATTTTTTTGCCGCCTGGCGGAAAGTCCTTCTGATCGCCTCATAGTTTGCCGCCCCCAACATCAACAAGAAGCCGATCGCCAGCAGGAAAAGCGGCCAGGCGGCCCGATCCCTGAAAAAGTCATGCTGCAGGCGCAGAATCCCTATCCCAAGGAACAACTGCCCGGCTACAAAAAAATTCTTCATTTGCTTCCGTACACTGCCAAAGACGAACACGAATGCTACGGCGGGCAGCAAAACCTCGAAGAGACGCGCTTCAAGTTTAAGGTTATCGTCAGCGGGCGCCTGCTCCCAAAGATCCGACGCCGCCATGCCGAGCAGCAACAACGATGTCATAACGTGTCCGGGAATAACAAAGCTGAATGATTTGGCGACCCACCTGGTCTGAGGCGATGACACTCTCTCGCAAGCATACTGCAGCGCCAAATAGATTAGCGCGTTGATGATGAACAGGTACTCGACTTGGCCTCGCGTTATTGGCGCCACCGATCGCAGCCATTCAGCATAAGGGTGGTGAAACGCCGCCACGCCGCTCAACCCGATCAGCGTGAATCCGACGGCGATGGGATAGAAGTAACGAGAGTCCGCCGAAAACCCGGATCGCTCGATCGCAAGTCCCGCCGCAAAGAAAAAGACCGCGATGGGAATCAGAGAAGAATACACTCTGCCCGGGTCCGCCTCGAACCATTCGATCAGTCCCATACGCAGCAGCGTCGTCAGTCCGAGCAGAGCCGTCAGTACCGCCGTCACCAGTGAGAAGACCGACGATCGAGTAATTCGCCGCAGCCACACGCAGGCCGGCGCCGACCACAGAATGGACCACCATAGTTGAGCGTTTGTCGTTCGCTTGAAAGCGGGAAAGAAGCGCCATAATTCGAGATCTTCGCGACTCTTCGTGAAGCCGGAGAACAACTCCCACTGGTGCATTGCAAGAAGCAGCGACGTAAGCAGCAACAGACAGAAAGCCAGCAAGAATGCGACGCCGGTTCTCTGCCTGCCGCTTTTCCACCCCCGCATGCCCAGGTAACCCGCGGAGACGGTTGCGCAGGAAACGACAATCAAGGGCTCCGCGCCCGACAACTCCACGTATCGAAAGAGCACGATCAGAGCCGCGCCGATCACCAGCAACCATGCGCCCAGGTAAAGACTCACCTGAGGCAGAGACAGCCGCCGCAGCTCCATGATCCAGGCGTCTTCGCGTTCGATCAGCCTGTCATACAATTTCCTGAACGAGTCGAATTCCTGCTCCGACAGGATGCGGTCCTGGCGCCATCCCGCGAGTTCGCGTACGTGCTGTTCGATCTTACCGGCTATCAGCCGCGAGTACGATGAAGGCAGGGCAAGCACCGGCTCCCCGGCAAGGAGCCGCGTCAGGTCATCGGCCATCTCGCGCGCGGATTGATACCGCTGCGCGGGATCCTTTTCCAGAGCTTTCAGGCAGATATTCTGGAGCTCGCCTGGTATGGCCGCGTTGATCCGGCGGGGCAGTATTGGATCGTCTTCACAAATGAGGCGAATCTGATCGTGCGCGCTTTCGCCCCGAAACGGCGTGGCTCCGGTCATTAGTTCATAGAGGATGGTCCCGAGAGAAAAGATATCGCTTCGAGCGTCCAGGGGCGCGCGGCCCCTTGCCTGTTCGGGTGAAAAGTAGTCCGGCGTCCCCATGATCTCACCGGCCTGCGTGAGCCGCGGCCCCAGATCATCGCTCTGCAAGGCAAGACCGAAGTCGAGGACTCTCGGCTCGAGGTCGGAACTGACAAGAATATTCCCGGGTTTCAGGTCTCGGTGTATCACTTGATGCTGGTGCAGGAATTCCACGGTAAGAATCACCTTCAGCATCAAGTCAATCTTTTGGCTCAGGGAGAGCTGCCGCGCGGCCTCGGTCAACGACGCGCCCTCGATGTATTCCATCACGAAATGCGGCTCCTCTTCGGCGCCGCCAAGGTTATAAATGCGAACGACGTTCTGATGGCTCAATCGCGCCAAGGCGCGCGCCTCGTGCATGAATCGCGCGCGCAGCTTGGGATTGTCGGCATAGCGAGGGTTGAGGGTTTTAATCGCGACCCGTCTGCCGAGCCGCTCATCGAGCGCGATAAGGACGCGGCCCATTCCGCCCCGGCCTATTTCGCCTAACACCTTGAGCCCCGAGAGACGCTGCGGCGGCGCGGCGCCTTGCAACGAGTGGCTCACGTCCAGACCTTCCTCATCAGGCCGTAAGACCGTGTCTATCTCATCGAGCGCCAAAATCTGTGCGTGAAGCTCGGGAGCGATTTCGGGGTAACCGTGGCAGTATGCCTCGGTATCGATTGCCGCGCCGCGGAGTTGCAAATCGACGTAAGCAGCAACCGCATTCGCGATCAACTGTTCACGGTTGGGATGGGACTGGCGGCCCGCTTCGGCCGAGGGGTTGTCTCGATTTTCGGTCATCGCCCCGTTCCCGATTCCTGGAGCGCACGGAATCGCTTGATCGCCCTGTGCAGCAACAATGCCGTAGCTTCTCTGGTGCGGCCAAGATGTTCGGCAAGCTCGGCGTTCGATAGACCTTCCACTTTTGCCAGCAGTATCACCCGGCGGTAATCCTCCGGCAGTTGGTCCAGCTTCTGGATCAAAGCCAGTAGTTTCTCGCTCTCCGCCAACAAACGGCTCGGCGTACCGCTGTCGACGGGCTCGGGACCTTCAGGAGTTCCTATGGACCTGAATCGCACCAGATCCGCGGCCCGCCTCTTTTTCCTGCCGTGGAAGCGGGCGGTATCGGCAACCACGTGATCGGCAATCCTCGACAGCCAGCCAAAGAAGCCTCCGGGTTTATCGTATCGAAACTGCTTGATATCGCGGAACGCCTCGAAGAACGTCTCCTGCAGTACATCCTCCGCTTCGGTAAGACGCCTCAATTCAGGGCTGAGCTTGTAATGGATCAGTAACCGAAGTCTCGAATGATACTTCTCAAAAAGAGCGGTAAGCGCGGACTCGTCTCCATCGCCTAATCTATCGAGCAGGTCGTAAGTAGACGTTGCTTCTTGCATGACTTGCCTCCGCTAAAACGCGACGGTCCGGCTTCGGCCCGATCGAAAAGTTGCGGTATCTGGCGCCTCGGGAATGGAGTCACTGCCGGGGATTGATCGAATCCCCGAAGTGCGGACGTTAGCTCTTGCCGCCAGCTAGCCGCCTCCTGGGAATGAGAAGCCGCCCAAGTTGATTCCCGGGCCTGATCGAATCAGTCACGCGGAACAGCTTCTCCACATGCCCTTCAACGCCTCGCTCTCTACTTCGCGGCCATTGCGTCCGTTACTCTGATCCGTCCAGCGATTATTTCTTTCTTTGCGCGGTCGACGTCATCAAGCACAGGCTGCGGTATGAGACTTCGATTGTAATCGTCCAACGCATAAGCCACGCCTTCGTTTTCGAGGCCGTACAAATGCACGCCCGCGGAGAAGCGCCCTTCCACCAGCGCCTTCACCGTATCGAAGACCGCTACGTCTACGCGCTTGATCATGCTGGTCAAGATGAATCCGGGCTTGACCCAGTTCTGATTCGAGTCAACTCCAATGGCGAAGTTGTGGGTTTCTTCGACCGCGTCAAAAACACCGAGGCCCGAGTTGCCGGCCGCCTGAAAAATCACATCGGCTCCGCGTTCGATCTGCGCCTTAGCGAGTTCTTTGCCTTTGCCGGGATTATTCCAGGCCGCGTCGGTTACTCCTACATAGTTCTCGAACACTTGAATAGCCGGGTTGGCGTAACGCGCTCCTTCGGCGTAACCAGTCTCGAATTTGTGAATCAGGGGAATGTCCATGCCGCCTACAAAACCTACCTTGCCGGTCTTGGTCGTCTTCGCCGCGATCATGCCGACGAGGAACGAGCCTTCGTGCTCTTTGAATATCAGCGACGCGACATTGGGATTGTCGATCAATCCATCGATGATGACGAAGTTCAAATTCGGATAGTCGTGCGAGACCTGCTCCATTATCGGGGCTTGAGCGAAGCCTACGCCAATGATCAAGTCGTAGCCGCGTTCGGCGAAGGCGCGCATGGAAGGTTCTATTGAAGTCGGATCGCCCGGCTCGACGTTGCGGAGCTTGATGGGAAGCTCCTTTTCCGCGCGTTGTACTCCTACCCACGCCGCTGCGTTGAAGGACTTGTCGTCCTTTCCGCCGATATCGAAGACGATTCCAACGCGCTTTCGGCCGCCCGCCTCGTCGTGTCCGCCGAGCCGAGAGCACGAGGGAAAGAACAGCACAAAGCAGGTTAGGGCGAGAAGTCCGGTTTTATTCATTTTAATCAGTCCGTCAGCTTGATTGTCCGGATGGCGAAGTATCTCTTCACCGCGGTGAAGAGACCTCACGTAGAAGCGGCTCTTGATTGTTCATCGCCTTTTTTGAACCACGATCCCGCCATCAACGCAGCACCCTCGATATCAACGGAGGCGGCTCGACCGGCTCCGGTCCGATCGTAAATGCGCGCTCGATGAGTCGCCGCGCCGCCTGCAGCCGGTCGTCATCATTGTATAAGACGGTCACGAGCGAAGCGCCTTTTTCAATGCGATCGCCGATCCTCGCGTTCATCTCGAGCCCTACGCTCAAGTCGATCGGCCCATCTACTCGAGTGCGGCCGGCTCCAAGAATCATGCAGGCCCGGCCTACCGACTCGGTTTCGATCTTCCGCAAGCAGCCGCCCTCCGGAGCCGTTATCTCATGCCGGCGCGCCGCGGAGGGCAACAGACGGTAGTCATCGATGACTTGCTCGTTGCCTTCCTGAGCCCGGATGATCTCTCGCATTTTGTCGAGCGCCGCTCCCGACGAAATGGAGCGGTCGTACATGTCGCGCGCTTGCCCGATGTCCTTCACGAGGCCGCTCATCAGAATCATTTCGGCGGCCAGCTCGCGGCACAGCAGCTTGAGATCTGCGGGGCCTCGTCCTTTGAGCGTCTCCAGGGCCTCGATTACTTCAACGGAATTTCCTATCGCGCGGCCCAACGGTTGATTCATGTCGGTTATCAGCGCTATGCAGGCTCGCTTCATTTTGCGGGCGACGTCTATCATGAGTTCCGCCAGCGCCACGGCGTCGGCCTGCGTCTTCATGAAGGCCCCGCTGCCGAACTTGACGTCGAGAACGACGCCGTTGACGCCTTCCGCCATCTTCTTGCTCATCACCGAAGCGGTAATGAGCGGGCGGCATTCAACGGTTGCGGTGACGTCCCGGAGAGCGTACAGCTTTCTATCCGCGGGGGCGACTTCGCGAGTTTGCCCGATCAAAGCGGCCCCGACGTTCTTTATGTTCGAGCGAAACTCGTCGAGTGATAGATTCGTTCTGAATCCCGGTATCGACTCCAGCTTGTCCAGCGTCCCGCCCGAGTGGGCCAGGGCGCGGCCGGAGATCATGGGCACCAGCACTCCCGTGGCCGCGACCGCCGGAGCGATGACCAGTGAGGTCTTGTCGCCAACGCCGCCGGTCGAGTGCTTATCAATGGCTACTCGGCCAAACTCCGAGAAGTCGAGCACCGCGCCCGAGTGCATCATTTCATCCGTTAGCGCGAGCGTCTCTTCGGCGTCCATTCCCCTGAAATAGATGGCCATCATCAGGGCGGCCATCTGGTAGTCTTCGACGCCGCCTCTCGTGTAGCTGCGAACGATGAAGCTAATCTCCTCGCGGGTCAACGACTCGCCGTTGCGTTTTTTCGCGATGATGTCGGCCGGTCGCATTCAGTTACCTTGATGTATTGCGGACTTCAGTCTGTAATGCCGTAGTCGCGATGCGCGTGCGATACGCGCCGGAAGACTCATGAAGACCAATCGAGTCCGCGATACTTCAAGAGGGGCGTGCACGGAGGCCCGCCCGTACATTGACGCCTCAGGCTTGATAGGAAGACCGAAGATAATTGTCTTGCGCATTGTCTGGGCCATAGCCGGGGAGTATAGACGGGCTAATGCGCCGCTAGCAATGCTATAGCATGAGCGGCGATCGCCCTTCGCCGCCCCACCGAGTCTAGTCCTTCATTTGTTTTCGCCTTGATGCTCACCAATTCGACGTCGACGCCCAAAACCTCCGCCAGCCGCCCGCGCATCGCGTTGATGTGGGGTGAAAGTTTTGGCCGCTCGGCGATAACGACGGCGTCGATGTTGATCACCGAATAACCTCGCTCGGCGAGAAGCCCGACGATGTGAGAGAGCATATCCAGGCTTGAGACGCCTTCGAGGGTTTCATCCGTATCGGGAAAGTGACGGCCAATGTCGCCAAGAGCGGCGGCGCCTAACAGCGCGTCGCACACGGCGTGCGTAAGCACGTCGGAATCGGAATGCCCGAGCAGTCCTTTGTCGAAGGGGATTTCCACGCCGCCAAGAACGAGCTTCCGGTTTTCCGCAAGCCGATGGACGTCGTAGCCGATTCCAACTCTAGAGAGGTGATTCATCCGGCTCCGTTGAAGAACTCCTTGCTTATTACTTCCGCGATCTTGAGGTCGAAGGGACGGGTGATCTTGATGTTCAGCGGCGAGCCTTCGACTATCGAGACGCGGCGCCCCAACCGTTCAACGAGCTGCGAATCGTCAGTGGCAGTGACGCCGGCCGTGAACGCCTTCTCGTATGCTTCGAGTATGATCCGGTAGTGAAACGCCTGTGGTGTTTGGGCGTGGTAGAGCCGATTGCGGTCGAGAGTGCGCTGCACCCGAGCGCTCTTTATCTGTTTGATCGTGTCGACGGCCGGCAAGGCCATCAAGGCCGCGCCGGTCGACCGCGCCCTCTCGACAACTGAACTGATTTCCTCGGGCCGAACGAACGGTCTTGCGGCGTCATGAACCACAATGACGCCGGCCCGGCTGGGGTCTATGACCTGGAGGCCGCGATAGACGGAATCCTGACGTTCAGGACCTCCGGCGACAACCCGCTTGATCTTGGTCAGGCCGTGCCGGGAGATTGCGGCGAGAGTCTCGGTCGTGAGGTCGGGCTGCAGCACGAGCACTACCTCGTGGACCGAATCGCACTTTTCGAATCGCGCGAGCGTGTGCATGAGAAGAGGAACGCCGCCAAGCTCGATCATCTGCTTGGCGCGGTCCGACTGCATTCGCGTTCCCATGCCTGCCGCGGCGATTATGGCGATATTGACAAGGCGGTCGGTCACGACGTAGCTGTATGTTGCTGCCGGGGAGCTGCGGCCCGGCTGTCTTCATTGAAACGCCCAAAGATCATCTTTCCGGCGGTCGTCTGCAAAACGCTGGTGACGGAGACGTCGACGTTCTTGCCGATCATGCGCCGGGCGTTATCTACAACCACCATCGTGCCGTCATCCAGATAGGCGACCCCCTGATTGTACTCCTTGCCTTCCTTGAGGATGAACACCCGCATGATTTCGCCTGGCAGAACGACCGGTTTAAGCGCATTGGCGAGTTCGTTGATATTGAGCACGGATACGCCGCGGAGTTGGGCGACTTTGTTCAGGTTGAAATCGTTGGTGACGATCTTGCCTTCAAGCTGGCGGGCGAGTTCGATCAGCTTGTGGTCGACGTCTCGAACGTCGGGGAAGTCGGCTTCGCTGATCACGATCTCGTAGCTGCCCTTGTCCTTCTGGAGCCGCTGGAGAATGTCCAACCCGCGACGGCCTCGGTTCCGCTTTATTGAATCGGCGCTATCGGCGATCTGCTGGAGTTCCCGAAGAACGAACTGAGGAATGATGAGAGTGCCCGCCAGAAATCCGGTCTCGGCTATGTCGGCGACGCGGCCGTCTATTATGACCGAAGTATCCAGTATGAGCGGATGCGCCTTACTGGGGCCCTTCTCGACGAGGATTCCGCCGAGAGCAGCCAGATCGATGTAATCTCCCTTGATGGCGCCGACGACCAGGCCGACATACCCCATGAACAGCGTTAACGTGAGCGTGACAAACGTTTTGACACCATCCGACATCGCCGTTTTAGATAAAATAAAAGCTATCAAAGCGGCTCCGATGATTCCCAAGATGGAACCCACGGCGCCCCCGATGAGGGTTCGCAGAGGAGCTTTGCGGATGCGGGTTTCGAAGAATATGATTGAGACCGCTATGATTCCACCGACAGCCGCGGAAACCGTTCTTCCAGAGAAAGGCTCAAGGAAAAAGCCCGCAACCACGAGCGCCGCGATGAAGACGATACGAATCAAAGTAACGTCAAATCGCATATAACCTCCGTCCGTTTCTTATCTACGGCACGAGCCGTTCCTGCTATAACGACGCGTGTAGATTAAATCTCGATCAGTTTGTTAAAGATCTGCTCGTGGCTCCGTTCGGTCAAAGAAGGACACCCTCTCCGAAGCCGTCAATTAGCCAAAGCGAATCCGCATTAAGACCGCTGATCTTCAACCCCATCGTACCGCTTCAAGTTGCTATCCATCCGCTGTTCAGGCCGCCTGGGGGTATGTGCTCACAACCCGGCTCACATTATATACGAAGATCGAATATTTGCTATCGTTTTTGACCTCCGTCACTCTACACCGTTGCAGGGCATGGCTTTTATTCTGTCGACCATGATTACCATCATAAGGCGAGATTGAATACCTACTATAATGCGGACGGCTGCGTCATAGTCCGTGCTGTTTGGGAAGGCTCGACCGCAAATCGCCGCTGCCCTCCGCGAAAAAGATGCGATCAGCGTTCAGCCGTCAGCGCTCAGCTCTTGGATTAGTTCGGTGGCATGTGCTTGTGATACGCTCCGCAACCTTCTTTCCCTCCAGGATAGGCTCAGCTTTTGGATTTAGTTCGGTGGCATGTGCTTGACCTCGACGACGCGGTAAGCCGGTTACTCATAGGCTTTTATATTTAGGAACCAACTTGTTGTCGTTCCCAACGCCATAAGCGAAAAAAATGAGTTTCTCGCAAAGACCCAAAGATCGGAGCAAAGACCGCAAAGAAAACCTGGCCAGAAACACAAGAATCTTCGGGTTGCGCTGCGGTGGTCCGTACTCCGAACTCCGCACCCCGAACTCCGAACTCCGAACTCCCCACTCCGCACTCCGCACCCCGAACTTCGCACTCCGAACTACGTACTTTGATGGGCGTCGTGAATTATTATTCGCGACAAAGAGGGCCATTTCGAATACAGTATAGGAATGACGGAAGGTGGAAGCGCCAGTAGACCGGAGAGCGTGGGCGAATATTCCCGAGAACAAACGCCATTGAATGTGCTCGTTGTAGACGATTCGGCTGTCGTTCGTCAAGTCATGACCTCGATCCTGTCGCGAGACAAAGGATTCAAGGTAAGCGTGGCCGCCGATCCATACTTCGCGATGCGCAAGATGGAGATGGAGCGGCCCGACGTAATCGTGCTCGACGTTCAGATGCCCCGGATGGACGGGCTTACGTTTCTACGCAAGATCATGTCCGAAGATCCAATCCCGGTCGTGATCTGTTCGGGTGAGGCCGGCCGCGGAACCGAAGCGGCCCTGAAAGCCCTCGAGGAAGGCGCGGTCGAGGTCGTTACCAAGCCCAAGCTCGGAGTTCGCGACTTTCTCGAGGAATCGTCTCTATTGTTGATCGACACCATACGCGGGGCGGCTCAATCGCGTTTACGCGCTCCTGCGGTTTCAGCGCCCACTGTTCAACGGTTCAAAACCGGCGCCTTGGTGATGCCGGGCAAGTTTTCGGCGGTTGTGACCACCGACAAAGTCGTTGCGATCGGGGCCTCGACCGGCGGCACCGAAGCGCTGAGACTTGTGCTCGAGGCGATGCCGTCAAATGCGCCAGGGATCGTCATAGTTCAGCACATGCCTGAGGGCTTTACCGCGGCGTTTGCAAACCGCTTGAATCAGGTCTGCCGAATTCATGTCAAAGAAGCCACAACCGGGGACATCATCAAACCGGGCATGGCCCTGATCGCTCCCGGCAACCGGCACACATCAGTGGTTAGGAGTGGATCGGGCTACCTGGCTGAAGTCACCGATGGTCCGCTGGTGTCGAGGCACCGGCCGAGCGTCGACGTGCTCTTCCGATCAGTCGCGAAAGCCGCCGGGCGCAACGCGATCGGAGTGATAATGACGGGAATGGGCGGTGACGGGGCCGACGGGCTCGGCGAGATGAAGCGGGCGGGGGCGGTCACGATTGCTCAGGACGAAGCGAGTTGCACCGTGTTTGGCATGCCTCGCGAAGCCATAGCCCGAGGCGCGGTGGATGACGTGACGCCGCTGCACCGAATCTCTTTGAGTATTCTCCAGAAGGCGGGCATCGATCCGATACCTGGGATGTAAGTAATGCCGTCACTCCCGCAACCTCGCAACGCCGCGCCACGCATTGATCTTGTAACACAATCTGTCACCACAGTGATGACGCGAATTGTTAGGACAAGTTCGGTTGATGTTGACGGTTCAGCGTATTTGAAGGACTTAGGATACCTGCGCGGGCCACGCACGCGTGGCACGAGCGTTGCCAATATGCAAGGCGTAGCTTAACAAAGTTACGCGGTGATCGGGGGAAAGGGGGCTTCGCCGATCACAGCAAGACTGAGAGAAGCGACAGACAAAAGTAGTACAAAAAAGCTGAGGGGGATGACGCAATGGGGGCTGTGTCATCCCTTTCAGTATTTTTGCGCCTAATATCCAGCAAAACGTCCGCGCGCCACATCATAAAATTTTCGCTATTGCAGCCGCTCTAACCCCGCCTCGGAACTCAAGCCGCTGTTGCTTCGCTGAAGCGCCTTCGCAAACGGCGTAGTGCGGCAAGTCCCGCGGTTCGGGCGCTGGGCGGCTGCTCCTCGAGACAATCAATGACGTTCGTCTCTATCTTGTCTCCACAACATTAGGGCTGCAATCGCAAGGGAAATACTCACCAACAAGAACAGACCGGCAGTGATGAGCCAGAGGTTTGTTTCGGGTGAGACTTCCGATATATAGAAGCCGCCTGACGCCATCCACTCCTTATTCCGCTGGGCGTCTCTTTGCCATCCGCGTTCGCCAGCATAGTAACTAACGGCTGCGCAAATGAGCAGAATCAGGGACGCTGCCGAGACTCTACGAACCGTCTTGCTTACAAGGGTGAGGCTCACGAATCTTTCAGGGTCCAAATAGTTCCGATAATTAGCGGACATTGAGGGCGCTTTGGTGTACAGAGACCGTTATCACGTAACCTTGCTCTAAACTTCAAACATGGAACGTGGAAGTAGTGATTGCCTGATAATCGATCGCAGTGTGCCTATACTCAACTCAATATGATCGGGAACCGGAACTGTTATGGTGGAATCGATTGTCCTCTTCTGCATCACAATATGGCTGCCACGCTGCCTGACCTCGACAAAGCCGTGTTGCCTGAGAATCTTACATACTTCTTGTCCTGACATGGACGAGAAGTTTAGCCAATAGCGACCTCCATCCGAGTTACAAACACTTCACCATGTAATCGGCTCTCTATCTCTGATGTATCGGCGGCATCGAAGAAGAGTTCAATCGCCTCAATCAAATTGGTTCTTGCTTCTTCAACCGTCTTTCCTTGACTGGCTATGTCTAACTCAGGGCAAAGCGCGACAAACCAATCTCCTTCATGCTCAATTATTCCCGTGAACTGTCGCATTTGCTTCATGAATGTTCCTCCTGGCGAGTATCCTCATACGCGCCTGGACATGTCAACATTCCTTGCAATGCAATTAACCGTTGCTCGAATCGGTGGGGCCTGACGATTCGGGGCCGCGCCGGACACTCAGGGATACATAGGAGACTCGCTTCGCGGCCTCCGATCTCAACATCGTTCTCGATCGCACTCCCGGCATGCGATTGACAACGTTCGTCAAGTTTCCCGCCGCGCCGCGAGAATTCTTAATACGCTCTGAGGCGTGACTCGCCTATGTCATCGAAACCGCCCACCTCAATGCGCACATCGCTCCATTCAAGCCGCTGCGACCTTATGCCAGAGAGAGTATGCGCCACAACATACGGATTCGGGCATTGAGAATCGCGTGCGCAAAGGGCCTTTACGGGCGCCCCAACAGGGCGATTAGCCCGTCAGCGAGCGCGCCGCGCCAAACGAGGTCGTCGTGCCCGCCATCGAATTGCTGATACCGCACCTCGTAGCCCTTCACTATTAGCACATCCCGCAAGGTCCGTGTTGACTCTAGTATGTTTCCACCGGCGCCGTTCTTATCGACTTCAAATGTTCCCGCCGAAAGATAAAAGCGCACCGGAAGCTTGGCGGTTGTAATGAACTGCTTCGCGATCCAGTTCGGTTCCGTTGTGGCGTCCAGGCCCGGACTTGCGTGACGTCCGCCGGACTCCGGACACTTCGCGCCGCAAACGCCTCCGTCATGATCGGGCGCCCACCAAAACGCTCCGGACATGCTCAACACATTGCCGAATACCTCCGAGTGCCGCAGGGCGATGTATGCGGCGGCGAGCCCGCCGGCGCTGCAACCGCCTACAGCAGTCCCGGCTGACTCGCGGGTGACGTTGTAATGTGTCCGTACCCACGGGACCAATTCAGACGCCACGAAGTCGGCGAATTCCGGATTGGCGACCAGATCAACCAGCCGCCGATTTGGAAGGTTGTGCACCATTACAGCGACCGCCGGAGGAATCTTGTGAGCCGCGATCAAATTGTCCAGCGTTGTCTGCCCTTGCCAGTCGGACGATAAGTAATCGTCTCCATCAAAGAGGACTAGCAGGGCATTCGGCCGCCCGTCCGATTTGTAGCCAGCCGGCGTGTAGACGGAAAGGTCGCGCTCTACTTTTTGGATATTGCTCTTGATTGTCTGCTTTTCGATCCGGCCTTCCGGAGTCCCGGGCTTGCCGATGATCCACGGTTGCGGCGCGGCGTCCGGCAACTCGGCGATGCTTAGGCATCGGTATTTGCTTGCGCCCTGCGGACAATCCCATCGTTTTACGTTGAAAGGATCGGCCTGAGCAGTCGCTTGCGGGCCATCAGAGTTCGGTGGGTTGTTAGGCGCGAGTTGGTAGGTAAAGCGGGAGCCCTTTGGCAGCTTCAGGGTTAAGTACCAAACATCCGAGTCTCCTATCTGGTGCATGATATTGTTCGGCGCCGGTCCGGGAACCTTAAATGAACCTACCACCAACGCGTTTCGGGTGTCGTGTTGCGCGCGCCAGAGGAAAGTCATCAACCGATACTTATCATCAAACGGCTCGACGAGCGGTGTGCCCTGTTCAGCAACCTGTTTCCAAAAGCCTTCGGTATTCGTCTGGCCCGATGAGATCTGATTGCGAAGCGCTTGAATACGCGGGCTGGGATCCGGGTCGCTCCAAGCCTCCGGGCGGAAGCGTTCGTTCAGCGATACGATCTTCTGCAACAGCAGTTCATAGCTTGCCGCCTGCTCGCCCGGGTTTGCTATGCTAATCCAATAAACACCGCCGCCCTCAGCGGCAAATGCAAACTGAATCCTGGCGTCGCCCGGCGTTCCGAGTGAACGTCGCATCACCGATCGATCAGGATTGAGAATAAACACGTTGACAGCGCCGTGCCGGCTAATAGAAGCGCCGACGTAATCTCCGTCGTTCAGGGAAATCGAATACATGTCCGTAGCGCCGGCTGCGATATTTCTCGAGACCAACTGGTTCACGGTAAGCTTTTCCTGCGCGGAAGCGCTTTGAACCAGGAAGAGGTAGAGACAGGCGGAAATGGAAACTCGTTTCATAGTAGCCTCCACGAATGTACGCTTCACACTGTCCCCCAGGTTCCTACGCTTTTGTGGCCAAGCGCTCACGTTCAGCCCGGCCCCCTGATGAGATGTTGGTCATGGTCGAAGCAATCGCTGGACGGCCTGACTCCACCGGGTGTTAGGCTCTGCGTTTTTGAAACCGATCGTTTCTGATAATGATCCGCTTCATGAACCTCGAGGATATTCCCCTTGTCAAATGCCAGCTTTTCTTCGGAGCCGACCCGTTGCAAGATTGCCCTCAGGTATCTCAAGGAAGAATGAAAAGTGTCAGGCTGTCAAAGCTCCAGCTCAGGCGGATTAGTGTGACTGTCTGTCGAATCTCAGATTTCCGACGCGCCCGCCCGTTAGCTTGAACCCGATTATCCGATTCTCTTTATCACGCACAAGATTGATCTTGGCAAACCACCAGGCGTTACCTGAAAACTGATCGACGGCGGTTGGAGTCATGGCTATATCATCCAGCCGCCGATGCTGCGCGACCAGCTTCCCGTCCTTCATGATCAACGTATAGACCGTACCCAACTCGTCGCTGTAGTAGGCCCCTGCATATTCCGCCAGCGCAGCCGAATCGGGAGTAAAGGCTTCGACTCTTTTGGCAGGGATGTTCAGGCCGCCCTGAGAAAGCGTAAATTGCGCAACCTTCCCCGTCTGGTCGCGTTGAAAAGTCACTTCCGCATCCACGACCCTAACATAGAACTTCGTCTCGGATTCAGGCAGTAATTCAACTTTAGGCTGACCCGCTGGTTGCCCCATCAGACGGTCGCCTTCTTTAGTAATTGTGACCGTCATGCCGCCTTGCATCTCATACTTGCCGACATAGGCATTGCCTTGTCCCAAGGCGCAAATAATTTATCGACGTCAGCCGTTGGTGATGCGTCAGATCTCGGTTTAGCGGATGTATCGATGCGTGCTTGCGCAAGCGTCCCGGGCTCCAGCATCAAGATCAGCAGGGCCAAAGGCAATAATCTTGTCATCGCTGTAACATACGTTCTTCCGCTCGTAGCCGCCAACGGATCGTAAAACACGGTGCAGCCTTCTTCAAGTGATACTCCATGTTTCTCGAGATTCCTTTAGCCTTCGCTAGGTCCCATTGGAAATACACGGCTCGATTCTAACTACACTTCGCAAACCTACTTACATGTAGGTGTCATTTGTCAGATGTTCCTCTCGCGAATAAAAGAAAAGCGGATCTATGGGGTGCACCCCTGTTCGGAGTTCGGAGTTCGGAGTTCGGAGTTCGGAGTGCCGGATCACGCGATGGTCCTCTGGGGAAATGCGAACAGAATTCTCGTAACGATCGGCATAAACGATTAATGTGTTCAGATCCGGTCGGTTCGGTTCCTTAGATTACTCAAGTTTCTTAGTCGCCTCTGCACTCCTAACTCCGAACTCCGCACTCCGAACTCCGCACTCCGGCACTCCAGACTCCGCACTCCGAACTCCGGCACTCCGCACTTCGCACTCCGAACTCCGCACTCCGGCACTCCTAACTCCGGCACTCCTAACTCCTAACTCCGGCACTCCTAACTCCGAACTCCGCACTCCGAACTTCGCACTCCGAACTCCAAACTCCGCACTCGAGATATCAAGGGCGGAGCCCCTGGCCAGTCAATATGGTACGCTTGACCCTCGCCCTCGTGATTATTACAATGCCCCAAGCCCTAACTGAAGCGCCCCACAAAGGAGATGTTTTATGCGATCCATATGGAAGGGCCATATTCGTTTCTCTCTGGTAACCATACCAATCAGGGTGTACAACGCAATCGACTCAACACAGACCATTCGGTTCAATCAACTTCACAAAGAGGACAATGGACCGGTTGGCTACGACAAGAAGTGCAAGGTGTGCGAAAAAACATTGACTAACGACGAGATCGTCAAGGGCTATCAGTACGAACCCGATCAATATGTCATAGTCGAGAAAGACGACATCGATAAGATCAAGCTAAAGACGACCAAGATCATTGAGATTCAAGGCTTCGTCGACAAAACGGAAGTCAATCCCACGATGTATGACGCCGCTTACTACCTTGGTCCCGACGGCGATGTTTCCGCCAAGCCATACGCGCTGCTCCGCGAAGCGTTGAATCAAACCGGCAAGCTCGCCGTAGGCAAAGTCGTGCTGCGAGACCGGGAAGACGTTGTCGCGATAGCTCCGCAAAACGACGGGCTGGTCGCTTACAAGCTGCATTACGCATCCGAAGTTCGTGACATCAAGAATGTTCCGCAACTCGACAAGGTTCATGGAGTCGATGATAGCGCAATGGGTCTTGCGCGAAATCTTGTAGACACAATGGCGACTACGTTCTCGCAGATTGACGCCACTGACCGCTACGCGG
Organism: Blastocatellia bacterium; assembly: GCA_023265195.1. GTDB lineage: Bacteria > Acidobacteriota > Blastocatellia > UBA7656 > UBA7656 > QHVH01. The sequence goes on from JAHFUG010000059.1 coordinate 16,832, forward strand.
CGGCTCTCCGCGACTTCATCCAAAGCAAGATCGAAGGCAAGGAGGTCGTGATCTCCGAAGAGAAGGAGACGCCCACGGTTGACATAATGACGGCCCTCAAAGAGAGCATCGAACAGGCCAAGGCCCAGCGCAAGAAGATGGTCAAAGCAACCGGAGAGGGCAAGCAGGCCGCGGTGGAGGAAACCGTCACCCAGGAGAAGCCGGCGAAAGCCCGAAAACGTAAAGCGAGTTAATCGAGAAACGGTCAGAGGCCGATGTCCAACAAATCGCAGGGCAAGATTTTGAAGTGGCCCGATCCGCCGCCGGCAAGGCTCGGGTTTCAGGCGGTGAAATCCGCTTACACCGTTCGCGAGATCAGCCATCTCTTTGGCTTGAGCGAACACTGGATCCGCCGCTGGACTCGTGAGGGCGTAATCCAACCTATCGAGTCTTCGGATCAGAACAAGCTGCTCTTTGAATTCCGCTCCCTCACGAAGTTTCGCCGCGTCCGAGAGATGAAGGCGGCTGGCAAGACGCTCAGTCAAATCGACGCCGAGCTGCGCGGCCAGATGAACCTCTTTCAACAGGGCGAAGGCGACGTCTTGCCGTTCGCTCCCAAGCTCAGCCCGTTCGAGGAGGCATTGAACCTTCACGAGCACGGCGACGAGCGGGCGGTTCAATCTTATCAACGCGCGATTGACGAGGAGGATTATGTCGCCGACGCGTACTGCAACCTCGGCATTCTCGAGTTCGAGGCGGGACGCCCGAATAAGGCCCTCGATTGTTTTACGCTTTCACTAAAGCACGAGCCTCGTCACTTCGAATCCCATTTCAATCTAGCCAATCTTTACTTCGACGCCGGCGACCTGCCGCTGGCGAGGCTTCACTATGAGTTCGCGGGGGAAATAGAACCCTCGTTCGCGCAAACGCATTTTCATCTCGGCCTTGTTCACGCTTTACAGGGCGACTTCGCTTCGGCGTGCGGCGAGTTGATGGTGTGCCGGGAATTGTCCAATGAAGACGA
>JAHFUG010000059.1:17934-24023 GCA_023265195.1 Blastocatellia bacterium
AAATAGAACCCTCGTTCGCGCAAACGCATTTTCATCTCGGCCTTGTTCACGCTTTACAGGGCGACTTCGCTTCGGCGTGCGGCGAGTTGATGGTGTGCCGGGAATTGTCCAATGAAGACGAGCGGCGCGGAGTCGATGATCTCTTGAGAAAACTCGAACGTGCGATGGGATGACTATCCACAGATTACGCAGATTACACAGATTGAGGATTATAGAAGGGAGTCGGCTGAAGACGAGCGGCGCGGAGTCGATGATCTCTTGAGAAAACTCGAACGTGCGATGGGATGACTATCCACAGATTATGCAGATTACACAGATTGAGGATTATAGAAGGGAGTCGGCCCGCTCAGCAGAGGCTAAGTGAGCGCTGGGCATCGGCGCGTCTCGGTTAGATTGAATGAGCTTTCAGTCTTATCTACGGGACGACTCACTTGGACTGATTGTCAAAATAGTCTCAGAGCCGAATTAAGGAGCGAAGCACCTGAGCAGGCAATCGGAATCAGAGAGCCGGTTCAAGGCGTACTGGGGTTTTAGGCAGATAGACAGCGACGTAGCTAACCAACTTTTCAACCTTCGAGTGCGTGCTTACGCAGTCCTTGAAAAGGCTTCCGCGATGAGTGTCCTCCGCTCAAGGGCGGTAAGCACGCACTCCAAACTTGACGGAATTGTGGTTTTTGGTTCCGTTGGCTCGTCCGGATTCATAAGGACTGATTCCCGTTAGTAGCGGATTCCTGGTTGGCGAGCCGTCCCAGCGTTTCGAGCGGCGTCCCAAAGACAAACCGCTCGCGCAGCGGATGCTCGATGAGGTGATCGAAGAATAGATCGAGCTGCTCACGCGTGGACGGATTGAGCGTGACGTCGGTCCTCGCCAGAGCGACGACATGAGGGCGAGCATTGTCCAGCCGTTGTTCAAGTATCTGCCGCAGAGCAGGGAAGGGAAATCCCAGAATCATCGTCAGGCGTCTTGGCGCAGGGTACGGGAGTCCCGCAATTTCGCCGTGCGGACGGCCCGTGCTCACGGGTAAGACCCATATGTTTCGCGGCCGCCGCCGGCCTTCTCTCTTGTAGTTCCAACGAGACGGCCGATAAGGCGCCTGAGGAACTCCGCGATAATTCGGAATCCAACCGGTCATTCGGTCGGTTGGCGACAAAGTGCGCACGGCGCCGTGGCCCGGCTCCAGCGTGAGATCGCAGAGAATCCCCAGTTCATCAAGTATCCCCATCATGCGATTGCTCATGAATCGATCGCCGAATCTGAATACGCGCGGGCTCTTGCCGAAACAGCCTCGATAAACTCGGCACGAAAGGCGGGCGCAATGCTCAACCCAGTCACCGTCCGCATGATCGCCGATCCAGCAGCCGTCTTTCACCGACCAGCGCCACGCGTGCGTGTGAAGACCAATCTCATCTCCTTCAGCTCGGAGCGCGTCGAATATCTTGTGATACTGCCGGACCGCCCAGGCCGCCGATCCGTAGGCGTGCTCAATCTGCGGATCAAGGCGGACGTTCCAGGAGAAGCGAACGGGCGAGCCGGTGGCGCTTTCCAACATCTCTCGCCGCCGAGGGATGTACTGATGAAACGCCTCAAAGCCGGCCCACCGCTCCGGCTTGCGCGAATTGATGCATCGAAGGTCGGGCTCAACGTCGATGCAGATGCTTATCGGAATCTTGTCAGACATGAGTAAGAAGCCAGTGGGCGGTGGTCAGTAGCCAGAAGGCTAAAGTCAGTGGTTCTGGGTGACTCTCTCTTAGCCTAAGGCGATCGCGCCCGTTATGTGGGCCCGCGGCGCACCGGCAAAGCCAACGCTCGGACTCTACAGCGTCAATACTCGCACAACGCGCTCTTAACCGTATAGGGCTTTGTGTTCTTGAGCGGGCCTTCGGCATTGTGGCAGTCGAAGCAGATCGGCGATCGGGGTGGCAACTTATGTTTGACGCTCGTATTGGCGTGAATCTGATGGCAGCTCAGGCACGAGGGTACATCCGCTCCATTAACGACGATGTCTCTCACGGTGCGATAGATGTGACGGTCGCCCGCGTTCAAGTTCTGGTCGTCGGCTTTCGAAAAGTCTACGTTGAGATCTTTGAATAGATTGTCTCCAACGACGAAGTTATTAGGGTAGGGAAGCCCGGTCGACCGTGATTTCGCTTCGCGTAGATGGCACGAAGCACAGATCGACGTGATGGCGAGCGTCTCCTTGCGGCGTTTCTTGGAGAGCCAGATTAGCGAGGTGTCCTTCGTGTGATCGAGATCGACGACTCCGTGGCACGTATAGCAGTCGAGACCGAATGCCGAGAAAGCTTTGGTGGCGGCATCGACGCCGGTTGTGTGACATCCAGCGCACCGGCCGCCGAACTTGGTGTTATCCCAGAGCGGCGGCTCGACATCAGCCCATTTTTGAAACTTGCGGTCCGGACCGAGCATCGCTCGCGTTGTCAGAATCGCAAACTTGCCATAGCCGGTCTTCTTCAAGAATCGAATATGATGGCGGCTGCCAAGGAAATAGCCGGCTTCGGCTACGGCTGTTGGCGCGCCGGGCGTTTTGACAAGCGCCGCCAGATCGGCGGCGTCCTCAGCCTGCCGGAGAGCGACCCCATGCGCGTTCTTTTGCCATCCGGGTCCGATGTCGTTGCGATGACAAAAGAGGCATTCGTCTCCATGAACGTACTCGGGGACGGGTTTGCCGGCGTGGTCTCCGCCCCACGCCGCGGGATCGAGTTGTTTCACCTCCTGATACGCCGCATATCGAGTTGGGGCGCCAATCGAGCAGACCAAACCCGCGATTACGCACGCCAGCGCAATGATGAATAATTTCAGCATGGGTAGTTTTGAGATTAGCAATCAGCGTTCAGCAATCAGCGTTCAGCAATCAGCGTTCAGCGTTCAGCGATCAGGAATCAGCGTTCAGCGTTCAGCAATCAGCGTTCAGCCTCCAACTGGTTACGAGTCGTAACACCTGACTGACCACTGGCCACTGGCCACAGCTTCACGATACCCTGTCGATCTTGAATAACTTGTCATCTAATACCTCGTTATTCGAGATTCGTTCGACCGAGAGCACCCAATCCAAAAGGGTCGTGCCTCTGGACGTCTCAGCGCTCAATTGGAGCTTGTACTTGTAAGGAAGAGTCAGCCCCTCGACCACTCGGAAGTCGCCGAATTCCTCGGTTATCGTGTAGTAGCTTTCGCCGATGCGCGTCGAGTCGTTCGGACCGACGCCGAGGCGGGCGGCGATTTGGAACTTGTACGTTGTAAGCACGTGACGGAACGTCTCTGGTTCGAAAAACACCGACACCTTGAGATCCTGCGATCCTTTCTTGCCGCGGTAGCTAACCTCGTGTAGGGGCCGCCCGTCAACCTTGGTTACGCCTTTGTACTGAAGCTGGGGCTGCAGTTGCTCGAGCCGGAGGAACGCCCATGACGATGAGAGCGCGCCGCAGATCAACCCGTCTTTCAAGGGCAGAGACTGTTGTTCCAAAAACTGGCTGAGCTGCGAGCGGTTTCCATTTGGAAGGAAACTAGTGGTGACCTTTTGTCCGTCGAACGCCATCTGCTCGGATGGGTAGTTAGGCGCGGTGAAGCCCATGCTGTAACGCACCTTTGGGCTGGCGGATGCTATCACGGCTTTGCCCTCAATAAGCCCGGCTCTCCCTATCCGTAAGGTCACCTTCACCGCTCCGTTGACCAATCTGGTCTTTGCCGCCGCCCGAGCTTCCGGCTTGCCAATCGCCTCCAGATGACGAGCGATAAGGTCTTCGAGTTTCAACTTATCGCTCTGGGGTGAAGTTGCGCTTGCGAGCACGAGGCACAGGCAGACTGCCGCCGCGGATGCCCCGGCTATTGAGATTGTCGAACGAGGTCGGAACATCGTCATCCTCTCATTAATATCTCTTCTGAGAATAGGTTCCCGTAATCAACGCGAGCCCTAACAAACGTCCTCCGGAGGAAGGCCATGAGTTTGGCTATTTCGGGAAGAGCAATATCCATCGTTTCCACGTTCAATCTCGGAAACTCTCAGGTCGGGAAGGGCGGCTTGCCCCCGCTCCCCATCCTGTTTGAGTGAAGCGAGAACAGCGGGGGCAAGCCGCCCTTCCCGACCTGAGAGTTTCTGATGATTGGCGAACTTGAACCAATTTCTTGCTACCAAAAGCACAACCCAACAGGGCCAAACTCTACACCCTCTTGACGGTGGGCGGCTCCAACTCCTCGCAGTGCTATAACATTTCCCTCCTAACCGGGGCAATCCCCAACTTCGCTCCGCGTCCTCGATCATTCACTTCCCGTCCAGCGAAAACGCGTAGAGCTTATTGTTTTTCTTACCCACCCGCAAGAATTCGTAGCCTGACCCAACGTAGAGCACGCCGTTGACGACCGTGGGTCCGCCGGCGACCGCGCCGCCGGTGTCGAACTCCCAGAGTATCTTTCCGTCCCTGGCGTCGTAGCCGCGTATGAATCCCGCCGTGCTTCCCGCGAACACGAGCCGATTATCGCCTCGTCCCGTGACCGTGATAGGACCGTAGTTCGGTTTCTTATCCGGAGTCATCGTCTTCCATAGAATCTTGCCCGTTGCTCCGTCGAGACAAGCGACCGCGCCCCCGGACCGATGCGCCAACGCCGCGTACGCGCGCTCGCCGTCGGACGCATTGCCAAATTCAATGCCGCCGAGCGCGCTGCCAGGGCCTATTTCAGTGCTCCACACCTTGGCGCCCGTCGCCGGGTCCACCGCGTGAAACCAGCCGCTCTTCTGGCCCGCGCCTATCAACCGCTTGCCGCCCGGACCTTTGAACGAGAGTGGGATGGTTCCAAAATCATAGTCCGGCCCACAGTTCCTGCAACCGATCACAAACGCATCTGGAGAGGTCGCTTGATACGCCCAGACGACCTTGCCGGTTTCCATCTCGAGAGCGATTATCGAATCAGTGTATTTGGATGGCGAGCCGGTGTATTGATTACCGGTGCTCGTGTAGACCCGGCCCGCCGCCGGATCCAACGATACGGTCGCCCAAACAGCGCCGCCTGAAGGACCCATGATCGTGCGGCCGTTCTCCTCGCTGATCTTTGTTGCTTCTTCGGGTATCGTGTAAAAGCGCCAGATTTGCTTTCCGGTCCTGGCGTCAAGTGCGATCACGCCTCCGCGAAACGTACAGCAGGCGTAGTCCTTGTATTTAAGGTTGGCTCCTTCTTCGTGGGAGGCGACGCCCATGTAGATTCTGCCTCGGTACACCATCGGGGAGCTTGTAGCAACGGTGTCGCGATGCTGATCAACGCGCGTCTTCCATTTGAGAGCGCCGGTCTTGGCGTCGACGGCATAGAGCCGGCCCGCCAGATCGCCGAAGTAGAGGACTCCGTCGTCATACGCCGCGCCGCTGCGGCTTGGGCTATTGCAATCGAACTCCCAGATCTTTTTTCCGGTCGCCGCGTCAACCGCATACTCTTTTCCATCCCAGGAGCCGAAGTAGACAACCCCGTTTACGACGGTTGGTTCGCTAGAAACGTCCCCCTCGGTTTCGAAGACCCACTTCGGCTTCAGTCTGGAGACAGTTGCGGGCGTGATCACTGTTTCGTCGGGGTTGTAGTGAGAGCCGGAGATATCGTGGCCGTAGTTCGACCAATTCGCGGATTTAATATTCGACCCCGCGCCCTTTGGCTTCTGCCCGCCTGTGGCAGAGGACGAGCCTGTTACGACAGCTAGGATGATCAGTGCAACTCTTATTCTCATTTCAACCTCACTCGGGCGGTCAGCGTTCAGCAGTCAGCGTTCAGCGCTCAGCAATCACATCAAATTTCCCCAATCCGTATTCATCAATCATCAATCTGCAATCATCAATTCCTCTTCTATTCATCAATCATCAATCTGCAATCATCAATTCCTCTTCTATTCATCAATCATCAATCTGCAATCATCAATTCCTCTTCTATTCATCAATCATCAATTCTCAATCATCAATTCCTCTTCTATTCATCAATCATCAATTTGCAATCATCAATTCCTCTTCTATTCATCAATCATCAATCTGCAATCATCAATTCCTCTTCTATTCATCAATCATCAATTTGCAATCATCAATTCCTCTTCTATTCATCAATC
>JAHFUG010000341.1 GCA_023265195.1 Blastocatellia bacterium
GTGGTTTTGCGAGTATTCGTAGGCGGCCCCGAGCCGGGCCGCGTCTTCCGGGAAGAGATTGACGATCTCGATGTGTTGATCGAGAGCTTCCTGATAGCGGCCGAGCTTATCGAGAGTTCGGATCATTCCCGCGCGCAGCTCCGCGATGCGCGCGCGCATTTCATCCGTTAGTTGAACGCCGCGCGCTTCCTGCAACGCGGACCGATAAAGCTCGGTGAGCTCCGAATCCTTGCCCTGGAGGCCGAGAGCGCCAACCAGCTCGCCGAATGTCTCGCTATCGGAATGATCGGCGTCGTATTGAGCGCGCAGCGTGGCCTCCGCGTCCGAGAGGCGGCCGGCCTCGACTTGCCTGTGGGCAAGCCGCAGAGTGAGCGCACGGCGATTGGTTCCACGGGCTCGACCGATGGATTGCTTGTAGAGGTCGAGCGCGCGGTCGAGCAATCCGGCGCGCCAGTAGAACTTCTCGGATTCGTCGATTATTCCGGCGTTGGTCGGATGCTCCGCTGCCAGCTTATCGATGATTGCGATCGCGCCGTCGGCCTGGCTATGGCGCTCCATAAACGATGCAAGCTGCAAGCGGTACATCATCGACTCGCGCTCGTCGCGAGCCGAGGCGGCCAGTCTCGCGATAGCAAGCTGTTCGTCTTCGGCGCGCAGCGAGGTGTGAAACCACTCCCGAACCGTTTCAAGGAAGGCCGGATCAGAGCTTCGGCTCAACTGTTCACGCAAGAGCGCAAGCGCGTCGGACTGGCGGTCCGCCTTGTTGAGATATTCCGCATAGCCGATGATTGCGCGCCAATCGGCGGGATTGGCCGCGCGCAACGCGTTGTATTGAGCGGTTATCTTTTCAGCCATGCCTCGCCGAGGCGCAAGCTGGGCCAGTCGAGTGACTACGGTCGAGCGGCCTTCGCCGGGCTCGGCCAGCACTTTTACATATTCGGCGATAGCGGCGTCCATATCGCCTTTGCCTTCGTACACGGCGCCGAGGCGATAAGCGTAGATCGTCGGATCCCCGGTGACCTGCCGCAGATCGTTGAGGACTCGAATCGCCGAGTCGTATTGAAAGTAGTCCCAGTAGACGGTCGCAATCTCCAGATAAGTGTTCCGCTCGCCTGGTTCTTGCTTGACCAGCTTGTCCCATTCCCGGCCGGCTCGATCGTAGTCGCCCAGTTGCGCGAACACCTCGCCCGCTTGGATTCGATACTCGTGGTTGGCTGGATAGACGTCGGCCATTGCCGAAAGAACCGCGGCGGACTCTTCATAATTCTTAGCCGAGTCGTACCCGAACGATCGAGTGAGGTCGGCCAGGCGGCCCGCGTACTGCGGCTCGCCCGGATAAAGCTTAGTCAGCGCGCGATACGCGTCGAGCGCTTCGTCGTGATGCGACAGCCACATCGCGGAATCAGCGGCGAAGATGCGATAGGTGGAGAGGCCGTCTCCCGCGGCGGCCGCGCGAGCTTTTGCGTACCGGTCTCGAAGCTGATTCTGTTTCGACAGCCACGCAAGATAGGGCTCTCGAATAGACCGGTCGGCGAAGTAGTACCGAGCCGTGAGTTTCTCCCAACGCGCAGGGTCGCTCTTCTCGAGGTATGTCAGCATGCCGCGGACGAAGAAGAGATTTTGTGGAAATCGATTGTGCGCGATGCTGTACAGATCGAACGCGAATCGCTCATCCCAGTCGAGCTTGTCGCCGTCGGGTTCCGGGCCGTAACCGGCGAAGCGCAGCAGGTGCTCGGTGATCTCGTCTTCATCGAAGATCGCGATCATCTGGTTGGAATACTTATTGAGGTCGCGGCCCCGGTTTTGGCGCACGTACCACCTGCCCAGCCGGTGATACCAGGTGTTGGAATTGAATTGACGTATCGCGGAGTTGTACGCCTTGAGCTCTTCATTGACCAACTGCGCCTGACCGAGCCAGGAGAGGAATCGTTCATAAAGCCCCTGCTCCTTCGGGTGCTTCTTGATCTCGCCCCAGAAGAAGGCTACGGTCTCGGTCTTTTTCTCCTCGGCGGCCAGGGAGCTGACGCAGCGCTCGAGCACGTTGCTGTAGTCGCCGGCGGGCGTGGCTTCGCCCGGCGCTGAATGATCCTCCGATTCACTCGGCGATTCTTCTTCGCTTTCGTTGTTGGCGTCGCGCTCGGCGACGTGAGCGCTTATCCCCGCGGTCGCGTCATAGGTGTCGCTGTAGGCTTCGATGTTGTACTTGATTCGGTCGATGAGCTTATCAAACACGGGAGTGGAGCCGTAGCGCCATTGCTGAGACGACAAGGGGACGAGTTGCGTTCCCGAGGGTTTGTTCTTCGCGAGCCGGTCGAGCAGCGCGGCCAGCACGGCCCGCTCGCCGGCGCGGTCCTGCAGCGAAACATAAGCGTCCGCCATGCGCAGCGAAATATCTTTGTAGCCTGCTGATTCTGGATAGCGCTGCTGGAATTCGCGTCCGGCCTCGATCATCTTCATATACTCGCCGACGGCGGCGTAGATATTCAGCGCGCCGAGATACATTTCCTCGAGCCGCTTTGAATTCGGATACTCGCTCTTGAACGCCATGAAGATGCGATAGGCGAAGGCCCGATTGAAGTAGCCGGCGGCGGCCTTCTCTTGCGCGGCGTATTTCGACGCGGGCTCGGTGTCGGAGAGAACGAGCGAGAGGACTCCGTTCAAGAAACCCGGATGCTGATCTACTTCGGCGATGTCTCGATAGAAGGAGAGGTCTCCGCCTCCGAATCTTGTCGGCGTGTCTCCGGCTTCCAGCACCACGTTGAACAATTTGAAGAGCGCGTCTTCTCGCGCGCCGGTTCCAGGTTGCAGCCCGCCCGCGAGGTGCAGCGTGTATAGATAGCGCGCGGCTTGGTCGTAGTCGCCAATCGAAGCGAACATCCCGGTCACGGTTTCAAGATCGCGGGCCGTCCATCTCGACGCGTTCACCGTCGATCCGCCGCCTGCCGTTCCCGCCCGGCGCTCTTCAAGGGTGGTTAGCAGCCGGGACGCCGCTACGAAATTCCTCTCGAATGAATAGAAGCTGAAAAGCCGACCTACCGCCGCCAGATCCGTCGTTCCGTTTCGGAACTGCTCTTGAAGCGCGCGCCTGACGTTGCGATACCGTCCGAAGCGTCTCAGCAATTCAAGATAATCGGTGACGACTTGCCTGGGCCACGCCGGGTCGAACACCGTGGAATAGGCGTCCTCGGCTGCTTTGCGGCCTGAAGTGCGTTCTAGAATCGAAGCGCGGCTCTTCAGGAAATAAGGCAGCTCGGATGGGAACTTTGGTTGATAAGCGTCCAAAGCCGCGAGCGCTTCACGGTTCTTGCCGGCAAGGCGCAACTCGGTGACATAGTCCTTGACCGGCTGGACGTTGGTTGCGTCGGCGGCTACCAGCTCGGCGAAGAAGCCGGCGGGGTTGAATTCCTTGAGGGAGCGGGAGCGCACAAGCTCGGCGGCTCTTTTGTAAACGGGCGCGCGTTCGTTGATCGGCAGCGCCTTTGCAAGCTCCTGCAAGGTTCTGACTTCATCGGCGTAGCGGGCGCGGTTTTCATTGAATGAAACGAGCCTGCGCAATGCGTCGGGAGAGCGATGCTTCAGGCCGGCGTACCGGTTCATTTCTTCGGCGGCCTTGTCGAACCGGCTGAGCTTCTCGTTCAACCGCGCTGCATTGAGCGCCAGCACGCTGTCTTTCGGATACTTCGCGGCGAGCGCTTTCACCCGGTCGAGCGCTTCGGCGTATGGCCGGGCGACCGACGCTTGTTCTCCGAAGAATTCCTGAGAAGTGTAGAGCGCGTCATCGACCGCCGTGCGAGGCGCAAGATTAGGATCGGCGGCACGGATTGGCTGATTGACTTGGCGGGCCTGCGCGGTTCGGCTCGGACCGGCGGCGGCGCGGCGGGCTGATCTCTGAGCCACGAAGGTGGCGACGGAGATGGATGACAACGCGAGTATGATGGTGGCGCTTAGGTAGATTCTTTTTCGCATGATTGCGATGACTCCGGCTGCTGCGAATGTTGTTTTCTAATGCTCCAGGCGCAAGCCCGAAGTTCGGCCCCCCACTAGGAGGAACATGTTTATAGCAAATGTGGTTAGACGTTCCGCCTTCCGCGGGAGGGCCATGTTTATAGCACGCGCGTTGACGTTGTCGGTCCCCGGACGATATTCCGCCTTCGTAGGAGGGTCATGTTTATAGAAGGGGATCGGGCGCGGCGCCCGCCCTCCGTTAGGAGGGCCATGTACATCTGAGTTCGCAAGGGAACAACAATGACGCCTCGATTCCAGAGAACGCATGGCCCTCCTAGGGAGGGACGGGCACCGCGCGCCATCCCTTCTATAAACATGGCCCTCCTACGGAGGGCGAGACCTTTCAACGCACTTGCTATAAACATGGCCCTCCTACGGAGGGACGGGCGCCGCGCGCGATTCCTTCTATAAACATGGCCTTCCTACGAAGGGCGAACGTCTCGCCACCCGTGCTATGAACAACGCCCGAAACAATCGAAATAATCTCCGGCATAATCAATTCCCGATGACTTCAATCGTCAGCTCCGTGGTGCTCGAATTGTGCGCGAAATCCTCCGCCGTTATCTGAATCGTGTACGTCCCCGATGGAAGACCGGCCGGTATTCTCAAATAACCGACGCTCGATTTAGTCTTGGCGCTCCAGACAACGGGAGCCGGCAGCGCGCCGAACATCCGAGCCGCGATTGCCCTGGTGTCGTTGTCCGACCGCACCGTGATCGTCAAATCATCGCCGGCGTGAATCAACGTTTGATTGACCGAAGCCTGTAACCGCGGAGGCCGGCTGTCGATCACGAAACTCTTCTCTTCCTGATATGCCCGGCCTTTTTGGTCGATCAGGATGAGCCGGCACTTGTAGACTCCGTCGGTCATCTCGCGCGGCGCGATGAAGCGAGTCTCCCAGACGTCTTCGCTCTTGATATAAGACAGTTGTTTGGTCAAACCGAACGGGAAGACGGCGGTGACTTCCGTGATGGACTGATCGGCGCGCACGCGCAGCACGGGATCGCCCGGCCTGATGACTCGCGGGCGCAACAACGACCTCGGGGCCGCAAGGAAAGACGTGTATGGGGTCACGAATTTGTACTTCTTCGACAGCGCGATGATTTCATCGATAGCTTCCCTGGTCTCGCCTTCGAGCGAGATTTGTCTCAGCAGGGCGTCGACTCGCGCGCGGGCCCATAGCCTCGGCAAATGTGAATGCGCATCGTCCTTTTCGGGAAGCGTTACTTGCTCGGAGATGCGAAGCGGCTTGCCCGAAGCGCTTCCGCTGACGGTCAGCGAGGCCGAACCCGGCCTTTTGTACCGGCCAACGAACGAGAGCCGAGTTCCATCGTAAGCCGTCGAGTCATAGTCGGGATAGACATGATAGAAGTTCGCCGCGTCGTTGAACTGGAGCTTCAGCGAGTCGATTGGTTCGCGGCCCACTTTGCTCAAAAAAGCTTTCAGTTTGAATGAGAGATCGTCGGTCTGCCGCGTCCAATCGAAGTACCCGCGAGACGACCGGGCCAGTTCGGCGAGCAAGCCGATATTAGTGTCGGTTCCGATACCGAAGACATACAGCCGCGCGCGAGGCCCGGCTTCATTAGCCTTGTTGAAGCGATCCACGATGGCGCGCATCTTCGTCGTACCGAGCGAGGAGTTGCCGTCGGTGATTAGCACGAGAGACTTCTGACCCTTAGCGGGCATGATCTTGAGAGCGGCTGTCGCGCGTTCCAGCGCCGAAGCGAAATCGGTTCCGCCGGAGAGGTAACCGGCTTTTATGAATGAAAGCGCGGATTCAATCTGTCCCGGTGTCGCGGCCGTCGCGTCCTTACTGAAGCTTGCCACGTCGTCATTGAAAAGAATGAGATTGAACGTGTCCCGAGGCATGAGGGACCGCAAAACGCCTTCAGCCGTCTCGTACGCGCGGTCAAGTTTCTCGCCGTTCATCGACAGCGACGTATCAAGCATCACGAGCACCGAGCGAGGCGGCGCAAACTCGGAATCTCCCGGCGATCTCTTGCCTTCATTGAACACCGCGGAAGCTTCGAAGTAGCCGTCCGGCTCCCGTTGGGCGAGCCTCGGGTCTCTCAGTTCATCGGCGCTGACGCGCTCCATCGCGCGATAGGCGAGGAACTCGAACGCGGTTTCCGGAATCGCAATCCCGTAGCTGAACGCCAAATCCTCGGTTAGTTCGACTCTGTTAGCTTCAAAACTCGCCGATTTGTACTGAGGCCGATTCTCGATGAAATTGAGTTTGTAGGCCGAGCTCTTGAAATTGAGATCGGTCATTGGAAACTTACCCATGATCTGCAATCGAATCTCGAGGCGGCCAACGGTCTGCGAGCCGTAATCGCCCGGCTTGAACGGAAACGAGAAGAACGACTCGAGGTTATCGACGCGAAGGACCTCGCTGTATTCCAACTCGAGGCGTTTCGTGCCGTACGCCGGTATGGGCGCGATCTTGACGCTGAAGACGGTGGTGTCCCGATCCTCGCCTTGACTCAGTAATCCGGGATCTATCTGTTGGAGCGCGAGGTCGCGGTATAGCTCCTCGGCCCGGCGGTTTTCGAGTATAACTCCCGGTATGCGAACGTCGCCGTCCCACACCGCGAAGTCCGAAATCGAGGCCGTCGTAGGAATGGCGAAGACATACTTACCTTCCTGGAGCCGATCGGTATGATTGCCGAAGATTTGGATTACTCGAACCCGCGCGAATTGATTGTCAATCGAGACGTTCACTACCATCTCGTCGAGCGAGAGCACCGATGGATCGGGGTTATTGGTGCTCGTTGGGATGAGCACGCCCGATTGCGCGCGCGCCATAGTCGCGCAAAGAGCAAGCAACGCAAGAGCCGAGCTTATGCGGCTGAGATTGGAGCAGACGGAGTAAATATTTTTCATATCGAGAAGCACCGCCAAAGCACCGAAGTACCGCAGGCTTCAGCCTGTCGTTTGAAAGCGCCATGGACTTGATCTGTCACAGTCAAAACGGGAGCGAGTCAGTTCAACGTTAGCTCTGATCGAACGAGCCTATCAACGTTAACGAATCCGCGTTACGTCACCGCCTCGATTCGGAAGGCTGCCTCGAGTCCGGCCTGCGTTACCTCGCTAGCGCTTTTTCAATCCTGGTCAGGCCGTTTATCGTGCCTACATAAATAAACCGGTCATCGGCTACGATCGCGGTGACGTTACTCGACGTTAGGCCCTCGCTTATTCTGGTCCAGCGCCGGGTGACGGCATTATAGATCAAGAGACCTCGGTCGGTCGCGCCAACATATAGATTGTCTCCGCTGAAATGCATGGCGCCTTGATTAACTTCGAACCGGCCAATCTCGCCCGAAAAATTCAGTATTTCTCCAGTCGGCAACAACTGATCGACGCCACCGCCATTGGTCCCAATGAACAGCGAGCCTCCAGCGAAGCAAAGCGCCGTCACCCAGTCGTGCGAGAGACGTGAATTCGATGTTCTGTAGCTTTGGAGGACTCTCGACCCTTCCAGTTCCACGAGACCCGCGAGACTGCCAAGATATGTTTTCGACCCGGCGACGGCGGACGCGTAGAGGTGGTTGCTAGCCAGGCCGTGGAACGCAGTCAACGAACGGGGCCTGCCTTCCAACATAGTCGTGACGCCGCCCGCGGTGGCGAAGATCATGGCCCGGCCTCGCGAATGTTCGGCGGCTCCGGGATTAACCGCTTCCGCATCGGCGAACGAAACGTGTGAAACCGAATCATGCACTAATCCTCTGTTTCGATCGTAGCTTTCGGCGATGGAGACACCCGCGGCTCCCCCGAGCGCGAGTGCTCCGCGAGACGATGCAACGACCATGCGGCCCGTGGATTCATCACGAGCCATGAAATTGACTTCCTTCACTCTGTCGTCGGTTATCCGCGTGATCAGGTCATTGCCATCCGGCGAGACTACGTCAATGCCGTGGTCGAAGTAACCGACCCAAAGCCGGCCCGAGCCATCAAGGGCGAGCGCGGTTATGTGGTTTGCGGTCAGCGCGCAGGCGCCGGAAAGCCGGGCGGCAATCGGCCGAAAGGTTTGATCGGGGCTATTGGGATCTTTCGAAAAAGCTCCCCGCGGCGTTAGCGCCCATAGCAATCCATCGAAAGCCAGCGCAGTGGTCGTAGCGGATTGAGGAAGGCCAACTTGATTTCCGCTCGGCGCAACCGCTGTCCGCTGACTCTGCTTTGACGCCGAGTCTTGCGTCACCTCGGCGACTCCGCCACTCACCAGTCCGGCCCAGAGCTTGCCGTCAACCACGGCAAGCGACGTCATGTTGGGACGGCTGGAAAATGGCTTCACCTCATCGTCATCGGTCAAGGCGGCTACGCCGAAGTCGGTCGCGAC
>JAHFUG010000342.1:0-7908 GCA_023265195.1 Blastocatellia bacterium
AATTAGCGAGATCCATTTGCCGGGGGGTCTTGCATTGGACCTTGAAGAGGGAAGGACTGGCTACGATTACAGCGACGCCTTGCGCTCGAGAAATCGCAACGTTAAGCCTATTCGAGCTATAAAGGAATTCCATTCCTCGAGGTGCGTCTTCCGGATTCGAGGTCGCCATTGAGGCCGGCGTATCGAATATCGTCCAAGCTTCAAGCGCGGCAGCCGCATCGGCTACGTCAATGTCGTTGCGTGTTTGAACTGCGCGGGTGTTTGCGAGGAGTTTGCTTTCGTCGAGCAGCAGCCGGTTGCCCACTCCAAGTTCGGTTCGGTCCTGCCCGGCGAACAGCCCGCCCATATCGCCCATCTTTATCACCGAGTATTCAGGCGCGCCTTGCGGCTGACCGTCGAAAAGCTCGGTGACTGCCGAGATGGCGTCGAGTTGGAACTGCTGGTTCGCGTCGAATTGAAGTTTCATTCAAGAGTCAGATTAGACCGCGACCGGCGATTGGATATAACCCCATTCCTCGAAGAGCTCGCGGAGGCTTTCATCGTCGCGAAATGTCAGGAAGTAAATGTACTCAGGCGCCACGTCCACGTCGCCGGGCCAACACAACGTCCCGTGTTCGATGGCAAACTGTCGAGACACGGCTAGGTCCTTGAGGTGAGCAAAAACCGACTGCGGCTTCTCATCAAAGATCATTGGCCGGATGTCAGCCACGCCCTCGCGCCCATTGTTGAACACAACTCGCACGCGGTAATCGCTTAGGTATTCTGCATCGGTAATATGAAGCATGATTCCTCCTTCCTAGCCCAGCGGTTCGATGCGGCGAAACGTACCACCACGCTTGATGCTTTCCCAGTTCTTCCGCAATTCCGCTTGATGCATGCTCGCCCACTCGACTAAGAGGCTCAGCACTCAGCTTAGTTACTCGAAGGCGTGGTGCGCAGACGGCGGCTCTTCGGAAGAATCTCTTTGACGACAGTCTCCCCCGAGTGGTTCCTCCAGTCACGACACCGCGAACCGCGCCGCCAAGCCCGCCAACGTCATGTTCTCCGTTATAGCGTCATGCGGGATGAGGAGATACTTCCAGGGCTTTCCTTCGTAGCTCGCTGTGTGATCGCTCGCGTGGCGACACCAGGTCACCGCGACATCACGCTTGGCGAGAACCTGAGGATCATTCATCTCACCCTTGGCCTTCGGCTCGAGCATGTAGATACAGTCGCTAGTTTCAGCCACGAAGTCTGGCTGGTACTCCAGATGGTCAGCGCCCCACTTGTAGTAAATCTGGAACTGGCCGCGTGCTGGCTTGAACCACTTCTGCGCTTCTCGCTCCAATATCACTGCCAGCTTCCGTTCTGAATCTGATTGAAATTTCTCAACGTGGTAGAGACATCGCTCGAAACCTCCGAAGAGATACTTCGCCATGTTGCTCTTGTCCGAAGGCGAGACCCGGAAATCCAGTGGCGGCTCCTTGTCCGCCATTGTGTATGCGCTCGGCTTCAGATCCGTAAAGCCCTTGCTCACCCTTACCTCGTAGTCAACCGCCTCTTCCCAGTAGTGATCCTGCATCTGGACGTGTATGAAACGTGCGATCTCTCGCTCGTGAAGCCGCAAGACTTTCTTGGTGTCATCTTCAGACAGGTAACCAAGGAAGTGCTTGACCGCTTGTCCCGCCAGGTCGTAAAGGAAATCCGCGTGATCGTCATAAGCAACGTCGTCAAAATCCACGAGCCTGCGGACGATGTAGTCCTCCAGGCGCTCTTCTTGAATGCCTACTCTTCCCAATCCCAGCACCTCAAATTGATTCGTGCGTAGATGGTGAATCCACAATTCATCAGACGGCGCCGGATAGTTCAGAGTCCCCAACTCCAATGTGAATTGCTTAAAGCCCGAATGCACTTCGCCTCTCGGAACAACCAAAATGCGAGGAATGTCGATTGTCTGTTGTGCGATTAGTTCCGCGGTCTTTGCGACCACCGCCGCGATGTCCGGTTGTTTTGTGACGCCCGCTAATTCCAACTGGACTGGCCGGTATTGAACCGCCACCTCGCGAGCTACCTCTTCCTGCACGTCTTTCTTCTGCAGGTATGTCACGCTCGGAAGTTTCTCCGGCTGGCTCTCCAATTTGCGGATGACTTCGTAGGTGATCTGTGCGATCTTCCGTTCTTCCTTATCCTCAAACACCGGCGCCTCGCTAGACCCCGCCACCTGTGTGCTCGCGGTGGTCTGCTGCGGTTGAAGCCCAAGCTTCGTTGCAAGTCGCGATTGAGACACCACCGTCACCGTCTTCTGCCCAAGTTCGTTGTCACTGAGCTCAACCGCTTGCAGGCGCAGCGGCGAGTCCGGTCTGTTTGCTTCCTCGATGATCTCCTGAAACTTGTCGTGCGCGATGATGTTCAGCCTATCAACCGAAGCGACGCCGGTCCGCTTTCCGTAAGGCAATCGCAGCCCTCGCCCTATCGACTGCTCAATCAAAGTCCGGGCATTCGCCGCCCGCAACGGCACGATCGTGTAAAGGTTAGTCACATCCCAGCCCTCTTTGAGCATGTTGACGTGAATGACGATCTCGGTTGGCTCGTCCGCCTGCTCGACTTTGAGAAGCCGTTCGACCATCTCGTCTTCTTCCTTGCCGGTCCTGCTCGAATCGACCTGGATGACCTTCTCTTTGTAGCGGCCTTCGAAGAACGACTCCGATTGGATCAACTGCAGCAGTTGGCCCGCGTGAGTCGTGTCGCGGGCGATCACCAACACGAATGGCTTCACAATAGAGTTGTTCGTCTCGCGCGCGTAGGTTTCCAACTCGACCTTCACGCTCTCGTGAAGGTGCACTCCGTCCTCAAGCTTCAACCGCTCGATCTCCTCGTGCGACATTCCCGACGGATTGAAGTTCTTTCTCGTTACGGCCGCGGGTTCCTTAACAAAGCCGTCTTCCATCGCACTCGGCAGGCGATAGTTGAAGATGATGTTCTTGAAGCTGACCGGGCCCCTGTTCGTTTCCACAAACGGCGTCGCCGTCAGCTCCAGACCCATCACCGGCTTCAGATCGTTGATTGCCCGCACTCCAGCCGACGCGCGGTATCGGTGCGATTCGTCCATAATCAGCACGAGATCCTTCAACCCTGACAGATAGTCGAAGTAGCTTTCACCGATGTATTCCGAGAGCCGCTTGATGCGCGGCGATCTCCCGCCTCGCACCTCGGTGTTGATCTTTGAGATGTTAAAGATGTTGACCTTGCAGCGCAGTAATTGATCGAACAGCGTGCCGGCCTTCGCTTCGTAGTTATCGCCGGTGATGATCTCAGGCGCGTCGGTCGCAAACTCCGCGATGCCTTTGAAGACGTACTTCGACGTGTTCGGAGTGAAGTCGGCAATCAGCTTGTTGTAAATCGTAAGGTTCGGCGCAAGCACGAAGAAGTTGTTGAACCCGTGAGCGAGATGCAGGTAGCTGATGAACGCGCCCATCAATCGCGTCTTGCCGACGCCGGTCGCGAGAGCGAAGCAAAGCGAAGGAAACTCACGCTCGAAGTCCGTGACCGATGGGTATTCGCCGCGGATCGCATCGAGCGCCGTTTGAATGTCGGCGTCCTTCGCAGGCGGTGCGATCTCAGTGATGCGGTCGAGGACCTCCAGCGAGCGCCGTTGGGGCGGTCGCAGGCTGAGGCGTCCGGCGATGGCGTTGACGTGACGGTTCATCGCTTTGGCCTGCGCTTCGGCTCGATCAAGTGGTTCTCAATCCTCTCTCGCGCCTGCTCGACCGCCTTGTGAAGTTGTCGCTCCAATACTTGTCGCGGCGGCAACTCCGTCAGGTACTTGGCGACCCTTATCCCAGCTTTATCGAGTTGCAAAAGCTCGATCTGCTCATGACCGCCGTCCGCGCATAGAATTAGTCCCAATGGAGTGTTTTCATCCGGCTCCATTTCGTACTTCTCCAACCAGCGGAGGTACAGTTCCATCTGGCCCTTATACGCAGCCTTGAACTTGCCGAGCTTCAACTCGACCAGCACCAGCCGCCGCAGCCGCCGGCTATACAGCAGCAAGTCCATGTAGAAGTCTTCCTCGTCAATCACAACGCGCTTCTGCCGTTCCACGAACGCGAAGCCGGCGCCCATTTCCAGCAAGAAGTGTTCAATCTCTCTCAGGATCGCGGTTTCAAGATCCTTCTCCGCGTAAGCGCCGCGCAGACCGAGAAAGTCGAGGAAGTATGGGTCTTTGAAAACGAGGTCTGGTGTCAACTTGTCTTCCTCTCTCAGCGCGTCCAACTCCTGGCGGATGAGTTTCTCTGGCTTCTTCGAAAGCGCCGTACGCTCGTACAGCATACCGTCAATCTTGCGTCGCAATGTTCGTGTGGCCCACCTCTCAAGGCGGCACATCTCGGCGTAGAAATCCCGCTGAAGTTGGTCCTTGAGTGGAATGATCATTAGAAAGTGCGACCAGCCCAATTGTGTCATCAGTGATGACACAATCTGCGGATCCGGAAACGTCTCTGCAAAGCGAACCATGCGGAATAGGTTACGCCGGCCAAACCCCCGTCCAAATTCCGCCTCCAATTGTCGCGACAGCGTGGCGACAATCTCCTTCCCATATGCGGCTCGCTTCTCTTGCAGAATGTCTTCGCGTATTCGCGCCCCGATCTGCCAATAGAGAATCGTCAGTCCGGCGTTTACCGTGACGGCCACAGCCGAGCGCGCCTCTTCGATCATCCGGCTGACGTCGGAAAGCAACGACCGCTCGATCAGCCCTCTGGTCGGCGACGCCGCGGCTTCACGTGATGGTCGACGCTTGCTCTTTGACATCGTCCGTGCTCCTGGTTCGGCTCTTCGTTTCATCTGCGTCATCTGCGAAATCTGCGGATCGCTCTTCCTCGCCGAATAGCTCTTGCTGGCCAAGCTTGGGCGGGGCTTTCGGAAGGTTCTCGACCCTCAGGCTATAGTCATCGTGGCCCCACTCGCAACGCGACAGCACCGCCCTGGGAATCTTTTTGATCGTCAGGTTCGGCCAGCGATCAGCCTTGCCGCGAAACGCCGTGCACAGCGCCAGCAACGTCCGCTCGGTCCCTACTTCATCGCTCAACTGTTGAAGCTGGTCGGGACTCAGATTCTGAGTAGTAATGTAAACGAAATCGTGCTCGGTCGAGTGCCCGTGTTGCCAATAGATCGTTTCGCTCGGCGCGTAGACGAAGCCTTCCAGCTTGCATAACGCCTCGGCCAGCATCGCGGCATTGTATTGCTTGCTGATGACCCAGTTCCCCCATTTGTCTTTTTCAAGCAGCGACGGCGCGAGCCGGTAATAGCGGAACCCACCGCCGCCTTTCCACGCGACGGCCTTGGTGATGCCGCCGAGGTCTTCGCCGTCGATCACTTTCTTCAAGCGGGGAATGATGTGGGTGTGGCAATGCTCACCGAGTTCGATCATGATCCAGCGTCGCCCCATCTTATGGGCAACTGCACCAGTAGTGCCGGAACCAGCAAAGGAGTCGAGGACCAAGTCCTTGGGGTTCGTCGAAAGCTCAAGTATGCGCTTGATGAGCAATTCTGGTTTTGGTGCTGAAAACGGATCATCTTCGTTAAAGGCTTTGACTTCGACAGCAGCGATTCTGTTCTCTCCAACCTCGGAATAGTGCCATACTGTCATGCATACAACTCCCTCGTCCTCTATCTCAGACAGAAACCGCTTTATTGTTGGTTTGCTACTCCCGTCTTTCCCAAAATACACCCGCTTTTCCGCCTTAAGACGCTCGAATGATTCCTTTGTGTACGCCCAGCACCGGCCCTTGGCTGGCCGCACTTCACGCCCAGAGGGTGTGGTAATCGCATAGAGGTTAGGGGAAGTTCCGGTCTTCGCGAACTGTTTACCGCGCTGTCCGGTTGTGAGACTGATTGTGAAGTCCCCGGGAAACCAAGGTCCTCGCCCATACCGTCGACGAGAAGCAGTTATGCCATCAAACTCATCCGAGTGCTTATAGATGGCATTTTGCTCATCTGTCCTCCTCAGTTTGGCCGGGCGCCAGATCTCCTTGACCTTCGCATACACCAGGACATGGTCATGCGAATCCGACAACCAAGTAGAGTTTGATTGAGAAGACGACTTTTTCTGCCATATTACGTTCGCAACAAAGTTCTGCCGGCCAAACACTTCGTCACAAAGCACCTTCAGGTAGTGACATTCGTTATCATCAATGGTGATCCAGATCGAACCATCTTCTGAGAGCATTTTTCGAAGCAGCTCAAGGCGATCGCGCATCAACGACAGCCATATGGAGTGCTCAACTCCATCTTCATAGTGGCTGAAGGCGGATCCTGTGTTATAGGGCGGATCGATGAAGATGCACTTCACCTTGCCCGTAAATCCCTGTTCGAGGGCTTTGAGCGCGAGAAGGTTGTCACCGAAAATAAGTCGATTGTCGAATGCGTCTGTTATGGTCACGCGATGTTGTGCATGATAGGACATCTCTGGGCCTTCGAGAAGAATGCGCGGCTCCAACCTTGGCCGGTTCTCTTTCCCGATCCAGGTCAGCTCCAGCTTTTGTCTGATGCGCATTGTTGGACGTTCCGCCTCTCAACCCCTCAAAGGGTAGGTACAAAGAATGGGTTTTTATCAATGACCGCGGCATCTATCTTACTGTGCAGTAGCTCAACAAGATCGGCCTGTCGCTCTAGCGCGAAGAAGAACTCATCGAGCTTGCACAACACAATGATCTTCTCCCTTAATGCATCTCTGCAGTCTGTAAACGCGGCCGCAGAATAATCAGAATAGGAAACAAAGATTCCTCCAGCTAACCCGCGACTGAATACTCGAACAAGATGCGGTGCTATTTTGTCGCGCCCAAGTGTATCCTTCTCCCATTTGGCCTCGACAAGATAGAGTTGGCCCCTGAGCTGCACCACGCCATCAATTTGTTCGATGATGCCGCTGCCGACACTGCCTTTCAGCGTCATGGCTTCTGAGACAGATATGCCGCTGGCGTGGAAATAACGGTTCAGCACAACTTCAAGACCTTTTCCTCGTTTATACGGATTCGATTCCCTGAATAATGAGGAAAGGTCAGCTTTTATTTCATCGAATTCTTCTCGCTTCTTGCGCAGGGCGTCCGCCTTTTTCCCCTCGACAGCCTGACGGAGCTTACGCTCTTGCTCGCGTTCAATATTCATCCGCGTAAACGCATCCTTCACTTCTACAAGCTCGCGAACCTGCGCTACCAACCCCCTTGCTGGTGCTTGATCTGCGTCCCAACATACAGAGAAATCCTGGAACTCCGTAACCCGCTTCAAAAGCTCTCGCCGCTCCCGCAAGCTACGTTCGCCCCTCTCATTCAGCTTAGTCAAAATCTCGCGAGAAACGATATGCTTTTTGAAAGTGTCTCTGTTTGCTTTCAGCAGCGTCTCGTATGGAGATAGAATTGTCTTCGCTACCCCTGCTCCCTGGAAGAACAATAGAAGATCCTTCTTCGACTTACAGAGACGAGGCAGCGTCTCGATTAGCAGAGCCAATAGCTCCGGAGGATATTGGAATATGATGTCCATCAGACACACGGAAGTCTAAAACAACCCGCGCCGCGAAGCACCGATTATACTTCAGTTCAGAAGTTCCACCCTATTCAGGTTCGATCCATCACTCTGCAGACTGAAGCTCATTCGAAATTCGATTATCCAGCTTGAACCTGGATTCGGCCCTTCGATTCGACAACTACTTTTCGCCGGATTACCTGTTGCATTTGTCTGCCTCCGCATTGGATCGATCAAATTCGTAAGTCAGTTCAGACGGTTCAGATGATCATCTCAGAGCCCATCTTACTGCAAATTGAACTGAATTGGACACGCGCTGATCCATGTTGCCTTCAATGTTAGCGATAAGCTGCTCACGCTGCTTATCAAGTTGGCTCCAGCCGGGCAGAAAATTTCGTGAAGGCGCTTCGGACT
>JAHFUG010000342.1:7918-8340 GCA_023265195.1 Blastocatellia bacterium
AATGCAGCCCGCGCTACTCGCCGCGCCTCTTTGATCTCACGGTCTAACTCTTTAATCTCTCTTTCGAGACCAAGCTTCAAATCGTCCGCCCAACCATCAAGCTTTTCTGCTTCAGCCTCGAAGAATCGTGCGTTTCGCTCGGAGATGGTCCGCTGAATCGCTTGCTCCTTCCGTTGCGTGATGGATTCAAGTAGCGTCGCGCTGTCAGCATTCGTTTGCCCAAGCACCCGGCCCGGAAGCGAGAACATCCTGCGTGCCGCGTCATCCTCCAATTCGCGTCCTCCATCGGTGACGGCCGCGAGGATCAAGTAGTCTTCCGCCTGATCGAGCGACTCGACAGTGAAAATCGAAAGTGACAACCAACCCGATTGTTCGAGCAGCGGTTCAAGTACGGTTACCTTGCCGTCGTGCTCGCCGTAATC
>JAHFUG010000343.1:0-6705 GCA_023265195.1 Blastocatellia bacterium
GGAGTTCGGAGTTCGGAGTTCGGAGTTCGGAGTTCGGAGTTCGGAGTTCGGAGTTCGGAGTTCGGAGTTCGGAGTTCGGAGTTCGGAGTTCGGAGTTCGGAGTTCGGAGTTCGGAGTTCGAAGTTCGGAATGCCGGATCACGCGGTGGTCCCCGGGGGAGACGCGAACAGAATTCTCGTAACGATTGGCATAAGCGGCTGGACTTTTCCGTGGACTGCTCCGCGAAGCGAGGTTAGCCTGCCCAATGGGAATTCGAGGTCTCCCCGGTAGAACCAATGCGCTTACACAATTCACGGGGTGGAGTAGCGCAAGAGAACTCAATGGCGAAAGCCAAGCGACCGGCGCATTGACGGCCAATAAACCTTTTCGTAGGATGACTGGTCATCGTGGAAGCGTGATTGCAAAACGGTCCCAAACCAGGAGCGATAAATGAAGTTCCTCTTCTGGAACATCAATAAGAACTCAGCCGGCTCAGTTCTGTCTCAAATTGTATCTGAGCACGAGGTTGATCTAGTCGTCCTGGCGGAGTGCCGGGATGAAGGAGAGATTTTGGCAAGCCTTAACTCAGGCGCCGATGATCGATTTCACCTCACCGATAGCGGCACGACTCGAGTGGTTATCTACACTCGATTCTCGCGTAGTTTCATTCAGCCTGAGCATCACGATGATTACTTGACGATTCGCCGCATATGTTTGACGGGACGGCCGGAGATACTACTTGCGGCAGCGCATCTCCCCAGTAGGCTGCACCGCAAATCGGATGACGAGCAGGTCAAAATCGCACGCGGGGCCTCGGAATCAATCCGAAAGTGCGAAGCTAGAACTGGGCACTCGAGAACGGTTCTTGTTGGGGATCTGAACATGAATCCGTTCGAAAAAGGTCTAAGCTCGGCTGATACTCTGCACGCCGTCATGACGAGGGACATAGCAGTCCAGAAATCTCGAATTGTTCTTGGGACGGAATACCATTTTTTTTACAATCCGATGTGGGGTTGCTTCGGTGACACTACAAAAGGGCCGCCGGGCACCTATTATCGTCGTAAATCGGATCTCCTTGAATACTTCTGGTATGTTTTTGATCAGGTCTTGATCAGGCCCGCCTTACTCGACTATTTCGACAATGAAGCGTTGCAGATACTGACTCGATGTGGAGAGACCTCGCTCCTTCACCCGTCAGGAGCGCCTGACGCCACTCGCGCATCCGACTCACCTTCCGTATTATTCACGTTAAAGATCTGAACTCGGGAGGCAACACATGGTAACCGCAATAGATAGTCTGTGGCCGGCTGAAATCGAGGTCCCCGATGAGGAAACTGCGCCAATTGCCATTCTGAAACAGCAGGCCTCAATTCTCGGCCAGAAAACGAATAATCTCGTTGAAGCCATCGTCCAAACAAAAGCGGCGGACTTTTCCCGCTTCATGGACCACTCATTCATCCTCGTTGCTCCCGCACTCAACTTCTATCGGTATCCGCTCTTCTCTGTTCAACACCGCGCGGACAAGCTGTATCCGGTCACAATCGTGAAGCAGTCGAGCTTTGAAGGGGCAGGTGTGACAAGCAAAAAGATTGAAGCCGAGGATGAAGACCAATTCAAAGGTGTTTTGAAGAATATTTTTGCGGACGCCAAGACGAAAAAGGTAGTGGGCGCGCTAATCAAGCAAAGCACCGCCAGCGATGAGATCGCTCCGCCATAAACGGACTGCGCGCGTTCACTGCTGAATTCATTCTTCGGAACAGACGTCCTGACTCGCAGCTTCTCAAGGCCAAGTAAAGTTATGCCGATTGACGGTTTTCCAACCCAGAGCATAGAATCTTCGCGGCTCTGAAGCAGAACTGGAGGCCGTAATGTCGCTGTTGCCGTTTATACCATCTGCGCCTGATGAATTAATACGAGCAAAGACCCTCCTTGGCGAAATCAAAAGGTGTGTCTCATCGGGAGCTCTACGGAAGGAGTTCGACGAACAACTCCGCCTTTCACTGGGGCTGGACCAGTCCTCCGATCAGCACGAAGCCGAAGCTCTGCTGGATTGGTTCACTTTCGAATGGTGCGATGACGAGGGCCGCGGCGTCATTGACCGCTTTGTCGAAAGCGCGCGCGGTCTGACTCAGGACAATCGCGAGTTGGCCCTCGATTGGCTTGACTCGATCTCGGGCGTCTTCGAGATGAAGGTGGTTACTCGGAGCGCCGTTCGCCTTAGAGAACTCGAGACAGGCGAGCTTTATGAGGTCGATCCGGAATCGTCATCAGAGTTGTCCATGCTCAAACGCGGACAGTTCATCTGCGCGCGCATCCTTCCGCTGGGCGATCGCTTCATCTTTTCCTACCCGCCGCTGTTGATGCCGAACCGGAGCGCCGCGGTCGCAACGGCGGAGGTGAGCCGGATTCTCAACTCGCTTAACTCGCCTGAGATGCAACAGCAGATTCTCGAGGAAGTGCGCGAAGTCTTCTGCGAGTACTTCGGGTCGGATGAAGTCACCGTCGCGCCCGGCGCATTGAGCGAGACCGTCGAGGGCTTCCTGCGCTACATGTTCTTCGTGAGGGTCGATCCGGAAACCGACGCAACGATGGCCGAAACCTTCAAAACGGAATTCAACGAAGATCTATGGCTTCCCGTGATGGGCCCCGTTCCTACACAGGTTCTCAATCCCAGTGAAGTGACGATCATCTGCGACGAGTTTGAAGGAATTGTGTTTCTTCCGGAGTATGCGCTCTTCAAACGCATCTTCGAGACTCCCAATCCAGCCGCCGCCGCGCCAAACTGGCGGGACATTGTGTCGGCCTACATCAAGGATCCCTGTCTCCCAGCCATCGCCTTCGAGCGCGTCACGGAGAAACATCCCAAGCGCGTCGAGAAAATCATGCGCGAGCTTTTGGAAGACGACGACTTTTCGATCGACCATCTCTATTGCGCGCTGCTTCACTTCAAGGAACCGGCGGAAGGCTTCGATAACCTCGAGGACGATGAGAAGCTCTGGGATCTGTTCGACGGTCAGAAAGCGGCTGGCAAGAACTCCAAACCAACGGCCCCCGCTTCGAAGACGAAGCCCAGCCGTCGAGGCAACTCGAAGGGCGCGCGAACTGGAGCCTTGAAAGCGGCGCCGGCTCCGAAGCTCGCCCGAGCGAACAGTTCTAAACGTCCCCCTTCACGGGCAGTCGCCGCTGCCTCGATCAAAGGCGCGAGGAAAAAGGCCAAAGCCCGCTCATAATGACCGCCTGATTTCTCCTGCATGGAGAACCATGACCGCCCTGATCATAATCACCGTTTTCTTAATCGGGGCCGGAGGCTTTGCTCTCTTCCGGGGCCAGCGTAACTCCGCGCCTGCCGGCGAGCATCCACTCGAGCCTCCTCCGTATTCGGGTCTCTTCGCCGAAGACCCGGTGAATAGTCCGGCGGCTGAGGCGCAAGCCGCCGCCAGAGTGCGTCTAAGAGAGTCTCTCCTTGCGAGAGCCGCGGCCGGCGAGACGGCGGCGATCGAAGAGGCTTTCCGACTCGGCGATTCAAAGCTCTTTAATGAGGCGCTCGACGCAGCCCTCAAAGCAGCCGTGGATTGTCAGGACGGGCTACGGCCTCTCGTCTCCTGCATCGTGCAAAGCAAAGAATTGCGTGCGAACCCCCGCCTTGCCGAAGCCGTCCTGCAACAATGGAGAGCTTCCCCGAACTCGATTTCAGCGCCCGAGGTGCTCCACGTCGCCGCGCTCTCCGACGACGCAGCCACATTTCAGAATGCGCTCGAGGCGTTGGTCTTTCGTGCGCCGAATTCTCTGCCCGCCTCGAAACTGCGCGATCTCATTGAAAGCGAATACTGGGTATTGTCATCGGAAGCCAGGCGCTCTCCAGCCGGCTTCCTGTTAAAGCGGAGAATCGCAACCGCGCGAACCGAACTTCAAAAGACGGCTTCTCGCATTGGCGGCTAACGCCGCCCTCGCCGAGGCCGCCTCGAAAGAAAAGAGGACTTATGAACAAAGATGTTTCGAATATTCTCCCGGCGCTCTTCGCCGGCTTCATCGCCTTCATCATCCTGGTGTACATCCTGCGCAAGATCCTGGTGAACGTAGGCGCTCGGGAAATCGCCATAAAGGAACGCCGTTACTTCGGACGGCGCATGCCGCCGGGCCGCGTAGTCGCTACGGAAGGTGAAGTCGGCATTCAAGCCGACGTGCTCAAACCGGGGCTGCATGTGATCAGGTATCCGTTCGAGCGCGTCGTCCACAAAGTGCCGCTCATTGAAATAAGAACCGACGAAATAGGCGTCGTGGAAGCCGTCGATGGCGACCCGTTGCCGCCTGGCCGGATATTCGCTCCAGATCGCGCGCAGAATGCGCACAACAACTTTCAAGATCCTATCGCATTTATCAAGAGAGGCGGAGTAAAGGGCATTCAATTGAGAACGCTGCCGCCGGGGCTCTGGCCGATTCATCCTTACCTGTTCAGGCTCTCAATGGCTAAAGTGACGGTGATCCCGCCTGGCAAAGTGGGCGTGGTGACAACGGCGGATGGGGCGCCGCTCGACCCGGGCAGACTGCTTGGAAAAGCGACCGCCGGCCATATGAACTTTCAGGACGCCGAACAGTTCATCACCGGCGGCGCGCAGAAAGGACCGCAAGTCGAGATACTGACTCCGGGGACATATAGAATCCTGACGGACTCCATCCCCATCGACGCGAGCCAGGGCGAGAGAAAGCCCGGGCCCTTCACCGTGCGGCTCTTCGACGCGACGGTCATCAGCGAGAATCAGGTGGCGATTGTTGAAGCGCTGGATGGCGCGCCGCTCGATCCGCGCGACTATGTCGCCGCGACCCTCGATGGACACGACAACTTCCAGGACGGTCACGAGTTCATCGCGCGGGGCGGGCAGCGGGGTCCGCAAAAAGACATTCTGCTGCCCGGCACCTACTACATCAACCCGCTTCTCTTCAAGGTGATTCCGGAGTCCGCGAAGGAAATAAAACCCGGCGAAGTCGCGGTCATAGTCTCCAACGTCGGCAAAGATCCCTCGGATGACGTCAGGCGCGAAATGGCCCGCAAGGTTCGCGAGCGCATGACGCGTGAAGAGCAGGAACATGCCTCGCAGGCCGCCAAGCGCCTCGACAAGCTCGGCGACGAAGATCGGACCATGGAGGAGATTAAAGAAGAGATCATGGCGACCGATCCCGCCGATCGGCGTCTCGATGAAGGCGCGCATGAAGCGTACGTGGTGCCGGAGGGCTACCGGGGAATTCAAGAGACCGTCGTTGGGCCGGGCCGCTACTACGTCAACACTCTGGCCATAACCCCTATCGTCATACCCACTACGAACCAGACCGTCGAGTGGACGTCGGGCGAAGTCGCGAACACGTTCAATCCTTTCGAAGTCATTTCCAAGGACGGATTCTCGATGCAGCTCGAAGTGCGAGTCGTGTTCAGGGTCAAGCCCGAAGACGCGCCGTTCATGGTCGCCAAGATCGGCTCGATAGACCGCCTGATCCAGAACGTCATGCACCCGCTGATCGATTCCATCTTCAGAAACCAGGCGTCCGAGTCCTCGGCGATGGCCTACCTGCAGAATCGGCACGAAGAGCAAGAGCGCGCCGAAGCTCGCGTTCGCGCTCACCTGCTGAAATACCATGTCGACGTCGTGAACGTGCTGATCTGTCACATTCATCTGCCGGAAGAGTTAATGAAGACTCAGACGGAAAAGATTCTCGCCGAACAGCGGCAGAACATGTTCAACGCTCAACGAGAGGCCGAGCAGAAGCGCATCGAGCTCGAGAAGACTCGAGCGCAGGCGGACAATCAGCGCGACCTGATGGCCGCCACGGTCGGCGTCGAGATAGCCGGCAAGCGCTCCGAGCAGCGCAAGGCCGAAGGCGAAGGCGAGGCCCACTATATTCTCGCAACGGGCAAAGCCGAGGCTGAAAAAGTGCGGTTGCTGGGTGAGGCTCAGGGCGTCGCTTATCGTGAACAAGTAGGCGCGCTGGGCGCGCAAGGGGTCTCCGTCATCGAGACTCTGAAGGTGATCGGCGAAAAGGGCGTCAGGATAACTCCGGATGTGCTTGCGTCCGGTAGTGGCGGCGATGGAGCGGGTGGTCTCGGCACGTTGCTGTTGCTGAACCTGTTCCGCGATAAGATCGTCCCGCTTTCCGATAACGGCGGCATGCTGCCTCCGAAGGAGAGGTAAAAACTATCGCCTCCAGCTATCACCTCGCTGCTTGAGGATTAATGTTCGGGCGGGCCTCCGTGCCCGCCCCTCTCCATCGAACAACCCTCGAGTCTTCCAGAGATCGGTGTGAAAAAGGAAATGGTTGCCTTTTGCTCGTACAAGGAGAGCGTGCGGTAAGCTCCTGATGCAAACACCGCGCGGTCCCCGACCATATCTTGGCTTGAGCCGCCCGACCCAGATAGCGTTCCACGTGTCTTCGGTTACACAAGAAACCTAAATAGCCGCTTTACAATTCCGTCATAAAAAGATAAGTTTCGGCTTCGCGCCCGGCGATTCGGTTCAACGAGCTTTTCACGCGATAGCAAGATGTCTCCTCCAAACGCTCTGTTTAGAAAGATGGACAAGCAAGCCAACGTTCAGGACGGTCCCACGGAATGAAATGCTCGGCTAGCCCACGCTTGGTTGTGCTCGGCGGAAGTTCTAGGCTGCAACGGGCCATTATCCGGGTGGGAGACGTTCAGAGTTCAGCCTTTAGGCTGCGGCACGCTGAAGCGTGAACTCT
>JAHFUG010000343.1:6805-8334 GCA_023265195.1 Blastocatellia bacterium
TCAGCCTTTAGGCTGCGGCACGCTGAAGCGTGAACTCTAAACAATGGGTTATTTCCGCCGAGCACCACTAGCTCGCGATCGCACACTTTTATTCCGAGATGCTACTAGTCACGGGGCCAAGCGCGCTGGGTGGTTAGCACGATAGGGGCAAAATAGATGTCAAACACACCAAATGGTAAGAATGGCGACCATGACCCGAATATTGACCCGAAGCCACCAGAACTTCAAATTGACCCGAAGCCGCCGGAACTTCGAAAGGATCCCACCAGCGGGCGTTGGACTATTGTTCAAAAATCCAGCGACTCCGAAGAGGACAGGCAAACGAACAAAGCGCCCAGGGATAGGACGAATAGGTATAAGAAGCCTGAGGAGCACCTAGCCAGGGAGCGGGACGATTTCGACCAGCCCTCCTGTGTTTTTAGCCGACAGTTCGCGGGCCGCAAGCGGCAGGAAAAGGAGGCGTTGTTCGGACTGCGCTGGAGAGACAACCGGGTCGAGATCACGTATGGCAATGACAGTTGGCACCGCGATGACTGGGAAGTCATGGCGGTAAGAGCAGACTACGCGCAGGTAGTCCCCGAACGCACGGATGTCCTGCTCGGAGACGATCCATTCGTGGCGGAAGCCGGATTCGGCATTCATGAATTGATTATCGAAGATCCCACCGAGGCTCATCTACCCCTGGGAGTCATGGATGCGAAGCGTACGCATCTAATCCTCCTTGCTCTACTCTACCGGCTCGTGGGCGAGGTAGAAGGGTATCCCAAGCTGGATCAGCAGCGGCTCGGCGGGGTAAAGCCGCTGCTGAAGACGGATGGCGTCCGGCATATCTCGTTCTTCCACAATCACAGGAAGGAAGCAGGCGGAAGCCAGGAGCATCCGCATAGCCAGATCATCGCCAGCCCAATCATCCCTACGGAGGTAGCCGCCGAATTGGAGTATGCGTTGAAGCGGCAGGAGCAGCCTCCTCGCCGATGCGTGTATTGTGAAATCATCGAAGCGGAGATCGCGATACGAGATCGGGCGTTCAAGACAGAGACGCCGACGCATCGGATTCTTTTTGAAACTCCGCACTTCCTTGCCGTGCAGCCCTATTCCGCGATCTATCCGTTCGAGACGTGGTTGATACCGAAGCGACATTCCGAATCGTTCGCGAAACTCGCCGCCAAAAATCCGAACGAAGAGACTACGAACCCGGCGGCGCTCGAAGACCTGGCTTCCCTGATTAACAATGTTGTAGGCCGCCTTTATGCGTGCCTTGATGACCCGGCGTACAATCTGATTCTGAAAACGGCGCCCGTGCCTCGTGAGGACGAGGGCGGTAAATACGGAAGCTTCCACTGGCACATAAGGATTGAGCCGCGAGGGGTGACTATTCCGGCCGGCTATGAGTTATCAACCGGCATCTATACTTCACCAACCCCTCCCGAAGAGACTACGACGTTCCTCCAAGAGTGGGGGATACTAGGCGAGCCCGACCCTTACAAAGCTGGGACGTTAGCTTGGTATCAACGCCTGGGTAAGATGGC
>JAHFUG010000344.1 GCA_023265195.1 Blastocatellia bacterium
TGAAACCGCGGTTAGATTCTGGCTTGACTTGCCATAATCAAAGCGCTTTGAAATTAACAATGCCCAACGTAAAATCGCCGACTTTCAACGCGACATTGCGAGGTGGAACCGTGAAAACAGTAACTCTTGACGTTCGTGCTCCAAGCAAGTCAATGGAGGATTTCGTCCGTGCCTGGAAGACCGGAAAGCGGGAGAAATCAGCACGTATCAGCTTTGCTACGCCGGAGCTTCTGTGGAAGGTGCTCACCGGCAAGCGTTGGGAACTGCTGAAGACGATGTGCGGCGCAGGCCCGATGTCAATCCGCGAGGCGGCACGCCGCGTCGGACGCGATGTCAAAGCGGTGCACAGCGACATAACCGCACTGCTGAACGCCGGGGTGCTTGACCGTGTAGAAGACGGGCGGATCAGCTTCCCGTTCGACGCCGTGAAAGTCGAATTCCTTCTTCAGGCCGCGTAGTTCGGCGTGCGGGCAGGTGACGAGAGGGAATTAGAATGACAGAGGACACCGCTTCGCGATATTTGCTTTGAGGGATCCGCCACCCCAGAAAGCGAGCGACGCTGGGCGTTGATACGGTGTAACGAGCTGCAAATTTGAACGCCCGATCCCAATCCTCCCGAAGGGCCATATCGGGCGGACTCTCCTCACCGGGCAAGAAACGCAGATAGGGCTCGCCGACAATCGCGACAATGAACTTCTACACGGCAGGCAAACGAGTGCGATATTATTCGATAAACGGCTTCGCTCGATAGACAGGCCAGGCCCACTGAAATGGCGACAGAAGCTATTACAATTAATGTTGACAGTGACGCTGCCGAGCCTTCAACACCGCGCCGGCGGAAGAACAAAAGAAAATGGAAGCCCTGTTGAGCCTCTGGTTGAAAGAAATCGCCGCGGCGGATGCTCACCCATTGAAGGAAGTGATGGACGACATAGGTCGCGAGGCGCAACGGAGAGGAATGACCCCGGAAATACTGGAGGCCATACTCGATGAAGATTAACTCGCGATTTGTCTTTGATAGGAATACTATCGTTAGCGCGCCGATCCTTCCCGAATCCACACCTCGACATGCATTTGACGGAGCGCTTGCCCAACCTGGACTACAATGACGAACGGAGCAAAGTAATGAGTGAAAGCGACCATAAACAACTTGTCGAGCGTGTTCTGCAAGACACCGCCAATCTGATGATTGCAACTGACACCGGCATTGAAGCAGCGCAAAAAGCAGGCCAACTGGCTGCTCAGGAAGAGATTGAATGGGCGGTGGCGGGAGGGCTGGCGATGCACCTTTATGGCAGCCCGCGTCTGACGAAGGATGTCGACATTATTGCCTCAGAGCACTTATCGCTGACCCCGCAACATAGGTTGAGCTTTGGCGGCAGTAGCTACACGCTGCAAGTCGGCAGATACGCGGTTCAG
Organism: Blastocatellia bacterium; assembly: GCA_023265195.1. Taxonomy (GTDB): domain Bacteria; phylum Acidobacteriota; class Blastocatellia; order UBA7656; family UBA7656; genus QHVH01. The sequence goes on from JAHFUG010000344.1 coordinate 1,420, forward strand.
ATCGATTGGATTGTACGAAGCGATGGCTATCAGAAGTATTACCGCGCGGCTTTGAAGGAGGCGATTGAACTGTCGAACGGTTTACGCATTGTGACACCGGAGTGGCTGGTGATTCTCAAATTCAATGCCGGGCGGCAAAAAGACCTTGACGACATTGTCTTCCTGCTCAAGCAGCCGACAATCATTGATCGCCCGACTGTGAAGCAAAAGGTGGTGGAGACAGCAGGTGAGGACGCGTGGCTGACTATGTTGTCCGGCTTTCGCCGCTTATGCGATTTAGCCGACAGTAAGACAACCGAACCGAGTAAGTATTACGAAGAGGATTAGCGCTAAGAAATGGGAGAGACATCCGTTCAAGCGCGGCCTCGGCCAACATCCCCCAGTGACTGGTTCGGCTCTTTCCCGGCGCGGGCGCGCATTATGCGAAGAATAGGTCTTTACCTCGGGCGCTTGCCCGGCTTCGACAAGAGCGGACTGGACCGGCGCGATCTCATCGACTGCGTTCGCGCGGCTGAAGCTTGCGGCTACGAATCATTCTGGATGCCCGAATCGTGGGAACGCGACGCGTTTTCCCTGCTCGCCGAGCTAGCCGCCGCTACCGAACGCATAGGGTTGGGAACCGGCATCGTGAACGTCTTTAGCCGAAGCCCAGCCCTGCTTGCCATGTCGGCGGCGACCCTGGATGAAATGTCGGGCGGACGGTTCAGCCTCGGCTTGGGAACGAGCGGGGCGCGCGTTATCGAGGACTTCCACGGTTACGCTTACGACAGACCCTTGACTCGTTTGAAAGAAACCGTTGAGATCGTCCGATCGTTGATTGCCGGTGAGCGAGTAGACTACGACGGCGAGTGCTTCAAACTTGCCCGGTTCAAGCTCGGCTTCAAACCGCTTCGGGCGGAGATCCCAATTTACATTGCGGCGCTTTCGCCGAAGAGTCTGCGGCAAGTTGGTGAAATAGCAGACGGCTGGTTGCCGGCCTACTGGCCGTTTGGCCGGCTCGCGGAGGGGATCACTCTGATAGAAGCCGGCGCTAAGTCCGCGGGCCGCGATCCAAAGGCGATCGAGGTCGCGCCTATGATCAATCTCTTCGTCGCCGACAACGTTCGTGAGGCTCGCGACGCCGCACGGCTTCCGCTGGCCTATTACATCGGCGGCATGGGCGGCTACTATCACGCGATGGCGAGCAGGATGGGGTTCAAGGCTGAGGCGGATCTGATTCGCGAGTTGTGGCGGTCCGGAAAACCCAGGCGGGCAATTGGAGCGGCTACGGACCGCCTGGTCGACGGCTTGGCTGTTTGCGGGCCGGCGGACTATTGCAGAGCCCGGCTCGATGAAATCCGCGCTGACGGGGCTACTCTGCCGCTGGTGTCGGTTCCGGCGGAGGGAACGACCGCGATGAAGATCAGTCGAATCGAGTCCATGATTACTTGAAACTTCCACGCTCGCTCATTATTCTCTTTCCCGTTATGCCTGATAGACAAGCGGCTTGGGACCTTCTTTGCGAATACACGAAAGGTGATTCACTGCGAAAGCACGCGCTGGCGGTCGAAACCGTCATGAAAGCGTACGCCTGCCGCCTGGGGGAGGACGAAGAGAAGTGGGGATTGACTGGAATGCTCCATGACTTTGACTACGAGATGTATCCAAATCCTCCCGATCACCCGGTGAAAGGATCGGAAGTACTGGCCGAACGCGGCTACAGCGAGGAGATTCGCCGCGCGATACTCGGACACGCGAACTACACCGGAGTTCAGCGAGACACCTTGCTCGCCAGAGGTCTGTATGCATGCGATGAGCTAACCGGGTTCGTCGTAGCCTGCTCACTGGTCAGGCCGAACGGAATATGGGATCTCGAATCCAAGTCAGTAAAGAAGAAACTGAAGGACAAGGCGTTCGCCCGAACCGTCAACAGAGACGAGGTCTATGAAGGAGCCGCCGAGTTTCAGGTCGACCTCGGCGAGCACATAGACTTCATCATTGCGGCGCTTCGCGTCGTTGCGGATCAAGTGGGATTGAGGGAAAAGCCCGCCGAGCAGCGCGCGTAACGGCGGCTGCATCGTATTGGCCGCGGACGCTTCCTCAGGAGTCCGCCGGCGTTCGAAGCTTTTCCGGAGAAGTGGCGCGGAATTGAGTGAAATCTTGACAAATGAATTCGTGCGTGCCACTATCCTCCCTGCATTTCGCCATTCTGGTGGAGCGCAACTCCGGTTAGGACCTTCCGGAGTTGCTTCTGTTTTTGCAAGCAAGAAAACGAAGAACGTTCGGCGTTGGTAGATGCTCGATTCCTCGAGCACGCAGATCAGCAATCTCAGGAGGAGGATCATTTAACATGAAGAGATCCCTAACGGCGACTATCGTGCGTGGGCTCTTGATGGCGGTCTTTGCGCCCCTCGCTTTTGGAGCCTGGAATGCTCAGGCGAACTCGGCCGGCATACCCGGAACCGAACCGGCCGGGCCGTCCCAGCCAGGAGCGTTGATTACTCAAGACCAAAAGAAGGACGAGGCCGACGCCTACAAGGCATGGTACGACGCCAATGCCGCAAAGGACTATTCCAAGGCCATCGAGTTGGCGAAACAGTACATCGAGAAGTTTCCTCAGGGAACCTACGTCGATTACATGAAGAACAAGTGGTTTCCCAGCATGCGTCCGATCATGTTCAATATGGCCATGCAGGCCAAGAACACCGGGGAAATGATCAGGATCGGCAAAGAAGCTCTCGCCCAGGACCCTGATAACATCGACTATTTATATCTTGTCGCGCGGAGCATCCGTGAGAACGAGTTGTTCTCCAGCCCGCCGAACTTCTCACACGGATCGGAGGCTATCGAGTTCAGCCAGCGGGCGATAAAGCTGATCGAAGGCGGCAAGGCGCCCGCGGTCGTTGAGAAGGCCAAGTGGAATCAGAACGCGACGCTATCGGTGCTCTATCAGAACCTGGCTGTTGTAGAGAAAAAGAACGGCAACAGCGATCGGGCGCTTGAAAACTACACGAAGTCCGCGTCGTTGGACGGCTCGAACTCCTACAATTATCTTATGTGCGGCTCGCTGCGTCAGGAAAAATACCAATCGGCTGCGCAAAAATTCTCCGCCTTTCCCGAAGCTGATCGGCAGGATCCCGCCGCGAAGCCGGAAGTGAAGGCCGCGCTCGATGAAGTGAACAAACAAGCCGACGGAGTGATCGAATGTTGGGCGCGATTCCTGGCGTTGACGGAACCCCCGAACAATCCTTATGGCGGGACTCGCGATCAGGTGAAGAACGCCCTCGAGGCTTTGTACAAGTTTCGTCATCCCGACGCGGCCGACGGCCTGCAAAAGCTCATCGACCAATACAAGAACGGTTCGTCATCCGCGAGCACAAAGCCGGCCGCGGGAAACGGCGTCAACTAACGCGGATTCGGTTCGAACCAAGCTTGAAGGCCAGTCTCCCAAGGGCTGGCTTTCGCTGTTCTGGAGCCGGGTTAATGCTTCCAGGCAACGCCGCTCTGGTGTAGTATGGCGGTACGGAGTTGAGGATACGTCCTTTGCTTCGGTCTCGATTTATGATATCGCTCGAAAGAGAGAAGGTGCTGTCGACGCTGGAGCAGCAAATCGGCTATTCCTTCCGGTCTCGCGCCTTGTTGGATCGCGCTCTCACACACCGGTCGTTCGCAAACGAACACGCGGCGCGTGGCTGTTTGCACAACGAATCACTGGAGTTCCTCGGGGACGCGGTGCTGGGATTCGTGGTGAGCGCGTGGCTGCTGGAGATGTTTCCCAACCAGCAGGAAGGCAAACTTTCAAAGATGAAGGGTTATCTGGTCAGCGAGCCGACGCTGGCTGAACTGGCGGACCGAATGGATCTCGGACGCTTCATATTGATCAACCGAGGCGAAGAGAAGACCGGGGGCCGCCGAAAGCGGGCCCTGCTCGCCGACGCCTACGAGGCGCTGATAGGCGTGCTCTACATCGACAGCGGAATCGACGTCGCCGCCTGTTTCATACGGCGGGAGATGAGAGATAAGGTTGTGACGATCGATCCGGATGCGATGATAGGCGACGACTACAAATCAGCGCTCCAGGAACGGCTGCAAGCAGCCGCGGCGCAGATACCGGAATACGTGGTCGTGGAAGTGCAAGGCCCCGATCATCGCCGCACCTTCCGTGTTGAGTTGAGGGTCGCGGGCCACCCGGTGTCTATAGGCGAGGGCAGCACGATCAAGCTGGCCCAGCAGGAAGCCGCCCGCACCGCTCTTGCGTCCCCGGAAACGCTCGATCAAGCGTACTCCGGCCTTACCGAACGAAGTGCGGAACGCGCGGCGGCCCAAACTACATTCTCTAAGCAAGACTGTTTTGATGAGGCCGACCCCGCGTTGATTGAACCCGTACTCGCCGAGGAACCCGCCTCATCACTGTAGAGTCTTAGCTGGATTGAGAAACCAATATGGAATCAACCGATATGCAATCAACCGAACAAACAAGCGAGGCGCCTATAGAAGCCCCAGCCAATGAGGCGCCCACGACCGAGCCTGAGGAAGCGAAAGCCGATTTCAAGAAGAGCGTTCCGCGCGAGTACTTCGAGTCGCTCGTAGTGACGTTGATAATGGCGCTGTTTGGAATGACCTTCATCGTTCAGGCGGTGAAGGTGCCGACCGGCTCCATGAAGAACACTATTTATATCGGCGATCAGTTGCTGGTCAACAAGTTTATCTTTGGGCCGGACTCGATCTTGAAGCTGCCGCTATTTCCGCATCGGAACATTCGCCGAGGCGACGTCATCGTGTTCAAGTATCCCCGCGATCCCAAGACCAATTATGTCAAGCGGGTGATCGCCTTGCCCGGTGAAACCGTGGAGTTCAACCCGCAAACCAACAGAGTCTACATCGACGGCAAGGAATTGCCCGAGCGCAGGGTAACCGTCAAGGAGCAATCGCCTAATGACGCCGGGCCCCTCGACATAGTCGCCTCGGACGAAAACCCTCAGGGTGCCGAGTGGACCGCGTACTATTATGAGCGCGACGAGGACGCCGGCTCCTACGACTTCGGCGATCAGATGGCCTACGGCGTCAGGCAACCCTATAGAGTTCCGAAGAAAGGCGACCCTATTCCCGACGACATAAAATCCAATCCGGAGCGAAGACTCGTCTATGACGCGGACGGCGACGGGTTTTATGACTCCGATCAATACTTCTGCATGGGCGACAACCGCAATAACAGCCAGGACAGCCGGTTCTGGGGCACGGCTCCGCGCGCGAATATCGTGGGCCGGGCGATGTTCGTCTACTGGTCGCTCGCCGCCAGCGATTCGGACAAGAGCCCCGTGGCTGATTTCGTTTCGCGAACCCGCTGGTCACGGATGGGCAAGTTCATCAAATGAGCGGTGCGGACCCTCGAGCGGAGGACGATCAAGACCGCCGGTCGTCACTGGAGTCCCGGATAAAAGAATTGGGAGCGGAAGCTGACTCCTATAAGGCCGGTAGCGCCGCGGCGTTTGGCGGAGCCGTCTTCTTGCTTCTCATCGCCGCCGGAGCGGCTTACGACATAATTACCAGGAAGGCGTCGTTGTGGCGCGCGGTCGGAGTATCGCGAGAAGGACTGCACTGGCTCGCGGGTCTGTTTGTCGTAGCCGGCGCAGCTTTGCTTGGGTTAGGAATTGTTCGCACCAGACGCGGCGACCCGGCGCGCGATAAGACGCTCGCCAGGCTTGAAGAAGAACTGGCTAACCTGCGCGAAAAGTATCGAACTTAAGCCGCTTGTCTGGCGGCAGTTGTGGAGAAGCGAAGTCGTTCGAGGTTCGCGGCCCATATGCTAGAATCCTTCGACTTGAAAGCAAGAATTGGAGGAGAAGGATATTAATGAGCCGTGTTCCAAAAGGAAAGACCTCTTCGAACGGCAGGGCATTGCGGGTGCTCTACAACTGCGGCAAGTGTCCCGCCTACTGCTGCACTTATGATCGAGTCAACGTTACTCGTAGAGACATCACGCGGCTCGCGGCGCACTTCGACATCTCATACGAGGCCGCCGAGCGAAGATATACGAAGATTACGTCAGGCGATCGAGTGCTGAAGCACCGCAAGGATCACATATTCAAAAAAGCTTGCGTCTTTCTCGACCAGGAAAAACGGCAATGTACGATCTACGATGGCCGCCCGACGGTTTGCCGCGGTTATCCCTACAGTCTACGATGCGGCTACTACGACTTCCTCGCGTCCGAACGGCGTCGCCAGTGCGATGACGAGTTTATTCCTGACGCGTAGCTCCGAGGCCCTTCGCGATGAAAGCGCATCACGCAGTCTTGATCTTGTCCGTCCGCCGCGCGGCGATCATCACGTACCAGTGATTGATGTAAGGCTCGCCGCCAACGTCCATCAGCCTTAATAGCGCACGCTCGCGGGGGCTCAACCGTGAGAGGGTTTCCTCTATCATCCGCAGATCCGCGGGCGGCACGCGATCCGTCAACGAAGTAAGCGGCCGATGCTTCTCATAGGGCTCGACGTCGTCCACCTCGAAGCCCACCGCTTCCAACATTGGTTTCCATTCGCTTGGCCGGTACTGCCTGACGTGCGAGTTGTCGTGGTAACGGTCGAGAGCGTTCATACATCCGTCAACGAAGTCGTCTTCAGGAACGCTGCGGTCGTCGATGACCAGTCTTGCGCCAGGTTTGAGCAGCCGTTTCATCTCATCAAGCGCTCCGGTAATGTTGGAGAAGTGATGCGCGGCTCTGCGGCACGTCACCAGATCAAAGGAGTTGCCGGGGAACGGAAGCCGATGAGCATCAGCGAGGCAGAACTCGAGATTGGATACTGCCTGGGCTTCGCAAAGCCGTTTAGCCTCCCCAATCATCTCGCGCGTCAGATCAGTGGCTGCGACGAGTTTCACGTGGCGAGATATGGCGATCGCAGTGTGCCCGGAACCCGTGGCTATGTCGAGCG
>JAHFUG010000060.1 GCA_023265195.1 Blastocatellia bacterium
GCCCATTCCGACCAACGGAACTTCGTAGTTCCTCTTGGAATAGTCGTAGTAATACTTGCCTACATAGCCGTCGACTATTCGAACCACCGAGGGCTTGCAGTACATGGCGAGCCGCTGACCCTCGGACACTTGCTGCGCGGAAGCGGTGCGGTTCGCGGCCGACATCGCGAAAACCAACACGAGTGCGAATATGACTGAATATGATGTGAGACTCTTTGGCATGACGCTGCTCCTTGAACTCGTTGTGCGGGGAGTGTCCCTTGCGGCGTTGTCAATAAACGAGAATGCGATAACAACTGAGAGCGGCCCGATGATACACAGTAGGCTTTCGGAAAGTCAACGGGCAGTGAAGGGCGAGAAGGGTGAAGTACAGGAAGCTTACAGGCAGTGGTTCAGCTTGGTTTCGGGCAGGCGCGCACGGCCGGCCTTCCGGAATAACCATAGATCAACCTTGCCTTCGGCTCGCGGACATGCGTGGATCAGCGTTACAGAGTCAGCGAAAATCAGGGGTTTCTTCCGTCCGCATTTCGCTCGACTCGAACTGAACCAGCACCCAGGAACAAGTAGTGTCTTAATCCTGTGTTGTTCCAGGAAAAGGAGAAGCAACCCGAGAATACCCCCAACGGAGTTGGGGGATGCGTTCATTCACTCGCTACAGACAGCAGGGCCAAGCGGTTTCTTGAATACCCCCAACGCAGTTGGGGGATTGTTCATATGCCGCCTATCGGCACGCGACCACCGCTGATCACATCGCAAAGGGCTTCGACCGGATAGGGATGTGTTGATGGCCAAACTCCTTCAGGTTGGTATTGAACGATCCCCCAACTTCGTTGGGGGTATTCTGGAGAGCCATCGCGGCTCAGAGTATGTAGGTGGGATTTGAACGATCCCCCAACTGCGTTTGGGGGTATTGCCGCTGTAGGTCCTCCTTAGCCAGATGGTATCTCATCAGCACCCACACAAGTTTAAGACACTACCCAGGAACAACCATCCTTGACATTCATTCCCCGGCCAACATAGAGTGCGTCCAGCGATTCAGGTCACGCGCTTCCGCTGTTTCTATATTTCGGTTGACTCCGCTGTTTGTAGTTGGGCTATTTAGAAATTGAAAGTTAAGGTGCAAGAAATCAATTAGGTGAGGCGCTGGTGATGATTGGGTCACTGTGGCGGCGTTGAAGCTCTAGCGGCCAGGAGAAAGACCTGTCAATGCCGTGCTGTAATCATGCGTGGGAATCAGTTACTGTAATCATCATTGATTTTTGGATTAAGCTCAGATCACACCAAGTACTGAAATGGAAGGATCAAAGAATGGCTAACGCGAGAGGCGACAAATGTCAAAAAGCGACGGTCTGAATTCGGATGCCGCGATTGATCGCGCTATTGATATTGATGGCGCTATTGATAATGATAATCAGACCAAGCCTTCCGAATCTCATGAGAAATTAGTCGCGTCGACGACATCGCGAGAGACGGGAACGGAGCTTGAGGCTGTTCCTTCCGGCGAAAATGGCGTTGTCGAGCCGGCTGCCGTACACCAGGCCGAGGAAACGTCCGTTAATGATGTGCTTCAGTCGTTGTCCAGACTAGAAGACCAAGTGACAAAGGGTGTCGGAGATATACTGCGGACATTCCAAGACAAACTTGCTTTCGATCGATTCAAAGAAGACCAAATCACCCGGCTGCATGACGAGTTGCAAGGCTACAAGTCGGATCTCCTCTCGAAAATAACAAGGCCTCTTATCAACGGCGTCATTCGGCTGCATGACGACTTCGGGAGAGTTGTCGAAGCCCTCGAAAAAAGTGACCCCGCCGATTTGACGCCAGGCCGATTTTTCAAAGTCATTGCCGGATTCAGGGAGGACCTGGAGCTGCTATTGAATCAAAACGGGGTCGAAGCTTACGCGGAGTCCGCGGACGCGTTCAACCCGCTTCGCCAGAAAGCGATGACGACCGTCGAGACTACGGACGCCGGCCAGGCCGGCCGAATCGCCGCCCGTCTGCGCCCGGGATTCGAGCAGGGCGGCGTGATTTATCAGAAGGAGCGAGTAGCGGTATACGCTCTTGCTCGCGAGTCACCCGCCCCGGATCGTGACTCGGAATTACGAAAAGACAATGAAGGGGAAAGCAAATGAGCGATAATCGAGTTTACGGAATAGACCTCGGGACGACCTACTCTTGCATTGCTTACGTGGACGAATACGGCAAGCCTGTCGTGGTGACTAACTCCGAAGGAGATCTGACCACTCCGTCGGTTGTTTGGTTCGAGACGGCCGATAACATCGTGGTCGGCCAGACCGCCAAGGAAGTCGCTTCGCTGCACAAGGGCCGAGTCGTTTCCACGATCAAACGGTCGATGGGCGACCCGAACTTCGAGTTCTCTTGCGACGGAAAGAGCTACACGCCACAGGAAATATCTTCGCACATTCTGCGAAAAGTGGTTCGCGACGCCGAAAACAACACCGGCGATACGATCAAGGACGTGGTGATCACCTGTCCCGCTTACTTCGGACTCAACCAGAAAGAGGCAACCAAGCAGGCGGGCATTATCGCGGGGCTCAACGTCTTGTATGTAATCCCCGAGCCCACCGCCGCGGCTCTCGCCTATGGCATCGAGCAAGAGCAAGACCAGGTCATTCTCGTTTACGACCTGGGCGGCGGCACGTTCGACATCACGTTGATCGAGATCAAACAGGGAGGCATCAAGGTTATCTCGACCGGCGGCGACGACAAGCTCGGCGGAAAAAACTGGGATGAGTCGGTCGTGGATTACTTCGCTCGGGTATTCGAGGAGGAGACCGGCGCGCAGGCCAGTGACTTGTTATCCGATATGGAGACATATCAGGAAATGCTCAACGCCGCCGAGAGAAGCAAGAGGAAGCTCTCGAGCGCCACTTCGGTCAAAGAAAAAGTCCAGCATGGAGCCGACCGCGCCCAAATAGAGATGACCCGCGAAAAGTTCGACCAAATCACCGCCCAATGGCTGGAACGGACCATCAGCTTCACCGAAGAGATGGTCGAGACGGCCAAACAGCGGGGTTACGCGAAAATCGACAAGCTGCTTTTGGTTGGTGGCTCTTCGTACATGCCGCAGGTCATGGATCGGGTGAAGCAGTCTTTCCCGTTCGAGGTAAAGATATACGACCCCAATCAAGCCGTTGCAAAAGGGGCCGCGATATTCGGCTTCAAATGCCATCTTGAAAACGAGGTCAAGAAGCTCCTAAGCCAGGAGACCGGCCAGAGCGAAGAGTCGATCGCACTGGATGAAGTGGCCGAAGAGAAGAAGGAGAAACTACTCGGCGAGGTGGCCGGTAAGCACGGATACGCTTTGCCGGGCGCCAAGCGGCTCTTCGGCACGTCGGTTGAAAATGTCGCGTCAAAAAGCTTCGGGATAGTCGTGATTGAAGAGCGCGAGGGCAAACCGGTCGAGGCGGTCAACAACCTCGTCATCAAGGATGAAACCGTGCCGGTTGAAGTCACCCGTGAGTTCTGCACTTACTCCGAGAGCCAGGCGCAGGTCGACCTCCGCATCAGGGAGAATCAGATTCGCACCGGGCCCCACGAGACGGTCGAGTTGGAGCACTGTCAAGTCGTTGCGGACGCCGCGCTCGAGTTTGAACGCCCTCTCCCAAAGGGTTCTCCCATCGAGGTCACATTCAAGCTCGGGCCGGACGGGCTTCTTACAATGGACGCGAAGGACCTCACGACCGGACGCGATATTCATGTCGAGCAGAAGACGGAAGGAATAATGAGCAAGGAAGAGCTTGCCCAGGCGGCGAGCCGAAACCTTGCAATGAAAGTTTCCTAAGACTCGGCTTTCATATCACGATTCTCAGGAGCCCCAATGAGCATCGCTGTAGGCATAGACCTGGGCACTACAAACTCGGCCGTTGCGCGGCTCGACGAGCACGGCCGGCCCGTCATAATTCCAAACGACCTCGGCGAGCCGATCACGCCGTCCGTCGTTTGCTTCAAGAACGGCGAAGTCATTGTCGGGCAGGAAGCCAAAGAGCTTCAGGCCGCCGGCGAGCCGTTTATCGCCGCCTTCTTCAAACGCGAGATGGGCGTCCGCGATTTCGTGTTTCACGCGGAAGGACGCGACCACACCGCGACGGATCTGTCAGCCCTGGTGCTCGAGAAACTCAAGCGGGACGCGGAGCGGTCGGTCGGCCAGTCCATCGCCGACGCCGTGATCACCGTTCCGGCCTACTTCCATAACCCCGAGCGCGAGGCGACGATCGCGGCCGGCAAGCTGGCGGGCTTCAATGTCCTGCAGGCGATCAACGAGCCTACCGCCGCGGCGATCGCTTACGGCTACAAGCGCGCGACCGAAGATCAGACGCTCCTGGTTTACGACCTCGGCGGAGGCACCTTCGACGTTACGCTGCTGCGGATAAGCGGCGACGAGATTCGCATTCTTACCTCCGAGGGCGATCACGAACTTGGCGGCAAGAACTGGGACGACCGAATAGTGGAATTCGCCGCGACCCGGTTTCGAGACGAGTTCGGCTCGGATCCGTTCGAAGACGCCGTCAGCTTGAGCGATCTGTTGGTCCGAGCCGAAGAGGCCAAGAAGCGGCTGTCCTCCTCCAACAGCGCCAGGATTTCAATCGTGCATGACGGGAATCAGGGCCGGTACGAACTCGACCGCGCCACGTTCGAGCGTATCGGCCACGACTTGATGGAGCGTACGATCTCGCTCACGGAAAAAGCGATGGACGACCAGCGATTCGCAAAGGACAAGATAGATGGAGTGCTCCTGGTCGGAGGTTCGACCCGCATGCCGATGGTCCGCGACTTCATCACCAGGACCTTCGGGCGTCCCCCAATGACCGGCGTGAACGTCGATGAAGCGGTGGCGCTGGGCGCCGCGATCGTCGCGGCCGAGCGGGCCGCCGGGCCTTCTGCTTCCGCTCCGAGATTCGCGCTCGGCGGCCGCCGCACCATCGACGTCACTAATCACAGTCTCGGCATGATTGCTCTCAACGAGAACCGCTCCGCGTTCGTGAACAGCATTATCCTGCCGAAGAACGCTCAGATACCCTGCACGCAGACCCGTCCCTATCAGCATCGAACTCGGCGGCGCGGCGGCAACAGGCTCGAGATATTCATGACCCAGGGAGAATCATCGGCGCCCGCCGAAGTGACGTATCTCGGCATGTACGTCGTCGACGACATTCCTCATCAGGAACGCGGGTTGACCGTGATCGACGTGGAGTACAGCTACGATATTAGCGGAACCGTCGCCGTGAAAGGCCGCGTCCACTCGGATGGCGCGCCGCTGAGAATCACCGTCGAGCCGCTGCCGCCGGACGTTCCGGCCCGTTTCCTCAAGGCTCCGGAAGAGACAGTCGAGATTCAACACGTCACGGCTTATCTTGCATTCGACTTGTCCGGCTCGATGTCCGGTGAGCCAATAGCGGAAGCCCAGAAAGCCGCCCGGAGTTTTTTACGGAATACCGATTTGACGCATTGCTCGATCGGGATCATGGCGGTTGCCGACAGAACGAAGACGACGTTGAAGGCGAGTCAGAATGCGCGAGAGATCGAACGGGCAATCGCCGATCTGCCGAACGTAAACATTGGGTATGGCAACGACGCCGATCCTTTCGACGAAGCGCGCTCGCGGTTGGCCGGACTGGACGGCCCAAGATTCGTCATCGTTCTCGCGGACGGCGTATGGTCTTATCAGGACAAGGCCATCAAGCGAGCCCGGTTGTGCCACGAAGAGGGCATCGAGGTCATCGCCATCGGGTTTGGCGGCGCGGACGAAAAATTCCTTAGAAAAATCGCCTCATCCGACGAGGCCAGCTTCTTCACCAGCATGAACGGACTCGTCGAAACATTTACGAACATCGCACAGGTGCTGACCGAGACGGCCGGTGGAAGCGCCCTTTCTCAAACAGGCGATCCGGGAAAGAGATCCTTCTTGAGCTTCATGCGCCGCAAATAGTGGGAGAGCCAATTGCAGGACCGCCCCAACTACTATCTATTGCTTGACCTCGACCCGTCGGTTAACGACTGGCCGGCAATCGAAACCCGCCTGCGGGAAAAGAAGCGCCAATGGTCTTTGGAGAAAACCCAGGGCAATCCCGCTTTCCAACGCAAAGCCGCGCACAATCTGTCGATAAGCAGGGAGATCGAGGAGACTCTCAAGAATCCCGAAACACGAGAGCAGGAGGCAAAAGAAGCTCGCAAGCTGCAAGAGCAAGCGCGGCAATCCAAGCTCAAGGAACTGGACGAAGGGATTCAGCTTCTGAGGGCCGACAACCAATGCACTCGCGAGCAGCTTGCGCTGCTAGTCAAGCAATTCGGCGGGGCCATATCCGAAAAAGACATCGAGGCCCGCATTCGCAAAGCAGGCATAAGAATCGCCGAGTCCAAATCGGGAGGGAGCGGGCCGCTGCCTTTCAAGGAGCGCATAGAGCAAACCCTCTCGAACAGCATCAAGTCGAATCTCGATGTTTTGAAACTCGACAATCTCTACAAGTTTCTCGGCCTCAACCCTCGGTCCTCTCCAAGGGTCCTTTGCGAAACCGCGAACGCCATAAACAAGGAAATTCTCAAAATAGGACTGACCGATCCCGAATCATCCGCTCGCAAAGAGCTTGCGGGGCTCTGCCTCGCTCTGTTCCGGGACGAGAAGGAAAAAGAGAAATACGACAACACCATCGCGCTCGAAGCGATGGACCAACTCAAGAACAGTATCGAATTGGTGGGCAAGGACGGCTTTATATCGCTAAGCGAGATGGACGGACTTGTAAAACTGGCGCGAAGCCGGGGAGTCCAGCCCGCCGACGCGCGCGCTCATATCGAAGAGTATGCGAGGAAGCGCAAGTGGGGATTTCAGTCTGAAAAGAGAAGCGCCTCAGCCACAGAATCTATGGGCCAACTCGAGGCCGAAATAGAATTGCGTGGCGGAGACATGCGTATCACCCTGAAGGAGATGGATGAGCTTGTAAAGCGCGCCCGAGAGCTAGGTATTCTGCTCGATGACGCGCGGGCTTATGTCGAGGACTACGCGAGACAGCGTAAGTGGACGGTGCAGTCGGACGCGAAATCTGCTTCTGGTCTAGCATTCACACGCCGTTTGCGAGTCTTCCTCTGCCATGCCTCCTGCGATAAGAACCCTGTGCGAGACCTTTATGGTCGATTGCTTAAGGAAGGCATCGCTCCCTGGCTTGATGAGGAAGATTTATTGCCTGGACAGCAATGGGAGATGGAGATCCGCAAGAGTGTCCGCGAAAGCGATGCGGTAATTGTTTGTCTATCAAAAGCGTCGATCAACAAAACAGGCTTCGTTCACAGAGAAATAAAGTATGCGTTGGATGTGGCTGAGGAACATCCTGAGGGGACGATATTCATCATTCCTCTCAAGCTAGAGGAGTGCGATCTCCCTGACCGATTGCAACGCTATCACTGGGTCAGCATCTTTGAGAGCAATGGTTATGACAAGCTGTTGCGTTCCCTCAATCGCCGTCATGAGTCTCTATTAAGGCTCCCGACCCAAACATAGCAGGAAATAGAATGCAGGACCGCCCCAACTACTATCTATTGCTTGACCTCGACCCGTCGGTTAACGACTGGCCGGCAATCGAAACCCGGCTCCAGGAAAAGAGGCGCCAATGGTCTTTGGAGAAAACCCAGGGCAATCCCGCTTTCCAACGCAAAGCCGCGCACAATCTGTCGATAAGCAGGGAGATCGAGGAGACTCTCAAGAATCCCGAAACACGAGAGCAGGAGGCAAAAGAAGCTCGCAAGCTGCAAGAGCAAGCGCGGCAATCCAAGCTCAAGGAACTGGACGAAGGGATTCAGCTTCTGAGGGCCGACAACCAATGCACTCGCGAGCAGCTTGCGCTGCTAGTCAAGCAATTCGGCGGGGCCATATCCGAAAAAGACATCGAGGCCCGCATTCGCAAAGCAGGCATAAGAATCGCCGAGTCCAAATCGGGAGGGAGCGGGCCGCTGCCTTTCAAGGAGCGCATAGAGCAAACCCTCTCGAACAGCATCAAGTCGAATCTCGATGTTTTGAAACTCGACAATCTCTACAAGTTTCTCGGCCTCAACCCTCGGTCCTCTCCAAGGGTCCTTTGCGAAACCGCGAACGCCATAAACAAGGAAATTCTCAAAATAGGACTGACCGATCCCGAATCATCCGCTCGCAAAGAGCTTGCGGGGCTCTGCCTCGCTCTGTTCCGGGACGAGAAGGAAAAAGAGAAATACGACAACACCATCGCGCTCGAAGCGATGGACCAACTCAAGAACAGTATCGAATTGGTGGGCAAGGACGGCTTTATATCGCTAAGCGAGATGGACGGACTTGTAAAACTGGCGCGAAGCCGGGGAGTCCAGCCCGCCGACGCGCGCGCTCATATCGAAGAGTATGCGAGGAAGCGCAAGTGGGGAGTGGCCTCCGAAGAAAGGCTGCCTTCCGAAGACCTGAGACAATGCGGGAATTGTGACACGCTGGCGGGATCGCTTACCTCGACGCATTGTACGAAATGCGGTGAGGCTCTTTCCATCGCTTGCCCACAGTGCGGCGCTCCGACGCCCACTCAGGACAAAGCTTGCTCGAAGTGCGGCTGCCACACGGGAGACGCGCCCGCGGTCAATGCTCTTCGCAAGGCAGGACAACGACTGCGCGTTAATGGCGACTTCGTGGCCGCGTTGGACCGTATCGACAGGGCGCTTCTTATCTGGCCGATGTCGAAGGATCTGTTGAGCGAAAAGCGCAAGGTCGAGACGGACCAACGCGAGCGAGAAACCGAGCTTGCCAGGATCGAGGAGATGGCCGGGCTGAAGAAGTTGATCGAAGCTCGTTCCGCGTTGGACAAGTTCGCACGTTCTCACGGTAGCGCGGGCATCGAGAATCTCAAGAAGCGGATCGATCAAAACATAGCGAAGTCGGAAGCCGCCTTCAGCGAAGGCGAGGCCCGGCGCAAAGCAGGAAAAGAAGAAGAGGCTATCGACAAATACGAAGAAGCCCTGTCCTTCTGCGCCGACCTGGAGCAGGCCCGGCAGGCCATGTCAGCCTGCCCTCCCCCGGCGCCGGCCGGCCTGCGGGTTCAGATCGCCGGAAGCGTCGTTCGATTGACGTGGCGTGAGGTGACGGCGCGCGGCTCGATAAGCTACAGAGTGCTTCGAAAGGCTCGCGCGTTTCCTAACAACGAACTCGATGGAGAAATTGTGGGAGAAGTGCGGACCTCGCGAATAGACGACGCCGGAGCCGAGAGTGGAACTCCGTGGCATTACGCGGCATTCGCTCTTCGCGGCGGCGTCCCTTCTCGGGCTTCGGCAAACAGCGGCCCGCATCTCGTCACCGCCGACGCGAATATACTTTCCTGCCGGGCGGGCGATGGAGAAGTGGTGTTGGGATGGGCGCCGCCCAAAGGCTGCAAGCGCGTCGAGGTTTGGCGCAAGAGTGGCGCCTCCTTCCCGCGGTCCGGCGACGGAGATCGAGTTGCGGCCGCCGCCGACGGCGCGCATGACTCGGGTCTCGTGAATGGAACCGCGTACAACTACCTGATCTCAGCCGTCTTTGAAGATCCCAATCATTCCGGCAAAGAGGTGTACAGCGTTGGGGTTCGCCGTACGGCGGTTCCAGTTCCGCCCCCCGATCCCGTGACTGATCTCGTTTGTTCGAGAAACGGCAAAACGGTGATATTAAACTGGACGCCCTTGAGGAGATCGCAGGTTCAGATCCGGCAAGCGGCCCAGCCTCCAAGCGTTCAACCGGGTCTCGTAATCCCGCTGGAGGAAGCCGGCCGCTTCGGCGAGTTGGCAGCCGCAAGCTCGACTGGAAACGCCCAGATACCTCTTTCAACGCAGGGAAGAATCTTCTTCATTCCCCTCACCGTGAGCGCCGGTACGGCGGTAGTTGGAGCGCCAGCTGTTCTTGTGACGATCGAAGACGTGACGAATCTCAAGGCTCAGTCGGCCGGAAAGAACATCGTGCTCACTTGGGACTGGCCGCCGGGAATCGACGAGGTGCTTGTGTGCTTCACGCACGACGGCTATCCGTCCGATCCAATCAAGACCCATTCGACGCGCGCCCGGGTTACCCGGCCGGAATACGATCGAAACAAATGCTTCGAGCTTAGAGACGTGGTAAAGCAGCCGCATTATTTCACCGTGTTCGCAAGGGCGCCGAATTCAGACGTTTATTCGGCGGGAGCGCGAGTCGTCGCTTCAATGGGATTGAGCGTATCGGTCTCCTATCGCGTAGTGCTCAAGAAGGCGCTGGTGTCGAGATCGGTTCAAGACGCATGGCTCGAACTGCAATGCAGCGAGCGCGCATCGCTGCCCGGACTGTTGATCGTCTGCAAACAGAAAAATGTTCCCTTGTCGCCCGCCGACGGCACGTTGATATCGGAAGTTCCCGACGTGTGCTTCCAGGACGGCAGAGCCAGGATTCCGATTCCGCCGCAATACAGGAGCAAGACCACCTACGTGAAGCTCTTTTTCAAGGAGCCGAAAAACGCGCAAGAGATACGGCTGATGCCCGCGGCCAAAGAAGAACTCGCGCTGGGCTGACGAGACTTGGGAGAACTTGAAGATGTTGGAAAGCGTCAAGGCAAGGTTCAGGAAAGAGATTTGCCCGTTTTGCTTCGAGCAATACAGCTTGAGGCACACGCCGTTCCGCTGCGTCAGCCCGCCCGAGCGATGCATTCCCCAACCCGACACAGTGCGAGCCAACATTTGGAAGCAGGCTGCGCCAATAGGAAGAGTGCTGCCGGCAACGGGGTCCTTTACAAAGGAGATGCGCTGCCCGGCGTGCAGTCAGCGGACAAAAAGGCGGATATGTCCCCTCTGCCACATGGAACTGCCGCTTACGACGGGGGAGTTCCATAACATGATCTTCGCGGTCATCGGAGCCAAAGACGCCGGCAAGAGTCACTACATCGCGGTGCTGATCGAACACATCAAGAACCAAATCGGACCTTCCATGGACTTCTTGCTGGAGCCGCTGAACGATCACACCATCAAGCGGTATCGCGAGCACTTTTACGAACAGGTCTATATCAAGCGCTCGATTATTCCCAACACTAAATCGGCGCGCGTCGATCCGGAAGAGCAGCTTCCGCTGGTTTTCAGCCTCACCTTCTACGGCAAGGGCCTGCTGGGGAGGCGAAAGATGACGAAGGGTGTGACGCTGGTGTTCTTCGACACGGCGGGCGAGGACTTGAACGATCAAGACAATATGTCGGTCGTCAACAAGTACATCTATCGGTCCGATGGAATCATACTGCTGCTGGATCCTCTTCAACTCGGGCGGGTGCGCGATCAACTCGGCCCCTCGACCGCGGTGCCGGAGGTAAGCACGGAGACCGGTGAGATCATAACCCGAACGACGAGCCTGATTCATTTGGGGAGAAATCTTCCACAGAGCGAGCCTATACCGACGCCTCTCGCCGTGGCTTTCTCGAAGTTCGACGCCGTGGAGCCACTCATAGATCCGCAGTTCCAACTCAACAACACTCCCAATAATGACGATGGCTTTGACCTCGCCGACTTCGAGGCCGTCAATTCCGAAATGCAAAGTCTGGTTTCCGAGTGGCGCGGCAACTCTCTACTCCAGCAGGTGACTTCCCGGTACAAGGAGTTTGGGTTTTTCGGATTGAGCTCGCTCGGCTGCAATCCTCACGGCGGCACGACGATTCCACGCGTCCTTCCAAAGCGCGTCGAGGATCCGTTTCTCTGGCTGCTTTACCGGCACGGACTCATTAAGGCCGCAAAACGATGACGGAGAATATGCAAGCACTGCAACACCAGTACACGTCCTGCCGAAAGGGTCAATCGGGGAGCGCCGGTTTCCAGGCGCGCGCTTTCACCGAGGGGCTTCGACCGGACGAACAACGCGAAGTAGAGCGGCGCGGAATCTACGCGCCGCCGCGAAACGCCGCGCAGGAGCCTACGGATGAGGAGATCGCGCAGGACTTTCCCAGAGCCTTTCGTTATTACCCGCTGGAGAGTGGACGGTGGTCGATGACTTATTCGTGTTATGCCGGCCGAGACTACAGTGGGCGCTGGGGAAACTATTTCGCGCACAGCCTGATCGGCGATACCGGCATGCCGTCCGTCTGGCCGATCGATTACTACGAGTGGGAGGGGTGGAAGACGAACCTCTCGCGTGAAGAGGACACTGAAGAAGCGCCGCCTCCTTTGCCATCGGTGGGCCTTCACGGTATTCCTCCATCCGAATCGTTCACGTTCGCGGAGCTTGGAGAGTTCCTAAATGAAGCGCCCGGCAGAAAGGGGTTGCTTGCGGATATGCTGCGGGCCGTTTTTCTAAGACAGGAGAATTCTCGCGCGCTGGTGATTCGCGACAGCTTTCTCAACGGACTGTTTTGGGTCGCCTGCATACAAAAGGCGCTGCCGCTATCGTGCCTGCGCGAGTTGAGCTTTTCGACCTATCAGTACGACGACCGCAACTGCGCTTCCATCAACGCGACCACTGAAGGAACCGATTTCTCTTTTGACGAAGGCCAGCGGAAGTACCAGTTCTTCATGTTTGATTTCGCAACGGGCAAGCACAGTGAATTGCCGCGAGCCGCGATGGACTACGCGGAGATCGTCGCCGGATGGATGGCCAATGAGCCGGAGCGATTAGCGGAGTTTCACGAGTTCCTGCGATTGTTCGAATGCCGGACGCTCGATCCACAACTCGGCTGCGCCGCGCGTTTATTTCAGTCAACCAAGGATAATAGTCCGCTTCTCAACGTCGAAGACCTGGCGCCGATCGTTGACTTCGTTTCGCTATACACAATTCCAGACGCGCGGGACCAGATGGTTGAGGCGGTGTGGCGGTTGATGAGGAGGCACTTCCCTCTGCCGAGCGAGATAGGGACCAGCAAGGATTACGGCGCGTTCATTCGCTTTTTTCAAAGAGCCGCCGCCGCCAGCGGGAGCAGCAAACATCGCATGCGCGCTTTCGCCGGCTGGATCAGAATGTTCGACAACCTCGTTTTCCTTCAGGGCAAAGAACTGCCGGAAGTCAGGGCTGTGCGTGAAGAGATGCTGGGATCATTAGCCGGGTACGAGCAGGAGCTCGCGAAAGTATTCCTGGGCACCGATCATATGCAAGGCATAAGGGATATTGCTGTCGACCAGTCTCCGGAAGTCCTGGAAGAACTTCTAAACGAAGTGCTTCTTTCACTCAATGCTCTAGGCCGGAAGCCGGCATGGAAGCAACTCGACGCGGAGAGAATAATTCTCGCCCTCCTGAATTCCCGCGAAGGCCCTTATCGCTCGGCGCTCCGCGTCTTCAGCGCGCTGCCACGCGAGCCGGAGGCGCTGTCGGAGATCTGCCGTCTGGCGGCGTTTGACTGGAAGAAGGAGTCCGGCGTGGCGCCTGAAGCCTACCGGAAGAAATGCGAAGCCGCCGGCCGCGCGCTGGGGAGAATTCTCGCTGAGATGACGCCGGAAACCGCTCTTGCTGCCCGCAAACCGCTTGATGCGCCTGACACCCGCGATTTTCTTTTCGGGGAATGGCTCGGGATACTGGAAAGAGCACCGGACAAGCAGGCAGCCTACCACCGGTATGTGCGACAAGAGGTTTCATCTCTCAAGGCGTACCTGAGCGAATACAGCGAGCCTATCGCGAAATCGCTGTTGGACCTTCTGCCGGAAGAGCCGCGAAGCGAACAGGCGTTGACCTGGATAACCGATGATTCGATCAAGGGTTTTTCGGATGGCTTCCGCAAGGCATGCATCGAGATGGCTAATCGCGACGTCAAATTCAACCTGGCTCTTCCGAATGTTAGAAAGAGGGCGGAGAGCTTGGCTGAGGCCGCTCAGACATACAGGGTGAATCTTACGCCGAACCGACCGCTCCTATTACATGCAGTCATTCAGGCTGAACGCGGCGATGTAAGCTCGGTGTCGGAGTTGCCCCTCGCCGCAATTGGAAGAAACCTGGCGTTGATCGATTGTCCAGGTTACACCGTCTTTCTGGCCAACTTCCTGAAGAACGCCCTGGGCAAGGCCAGGCGAGGCAAAGAACATAAGGACATTCTTCTAGCGATGTACAGGCCGTCTTGCTACGCCCGATTCAAGTGTTCGTATCTCGAGCTTCTTCTGGAACGTTTGAGGCTTCCCTTCACCCAGATGGACGAAGCCATACTCGTGTTTTGGCTAACCGAACAATGGTCTGACAGAAGACTCGATGGACTGGAGAATCTGCGAGACGACATCGAGGACGTCTACATCCATAGAATACGGACGCTCAATGGCGATCAGTACCAAAAGCTGGACGCCGGTATGTGGAACAGGAATGACGAGATGGATCGGCGTGCGTTCGATTACTGGAAGGCGTTTGGCGAACAAAGAGAGTCTAGTTGGGGCTTTGTACGAAAGCGCAAAAGAATACTAACTTCAAAGGAGTAAATCCCATGGCTGACGACAACCCCGGATGTGCATTATTGCTGATCATTCCGTTGATCATCCTCCTGATTGCAGCGGCTATAGTTGCCGTGGCGCTCACCTTGTCGGCGGGCAGCGTGTTCGGATCCGGAACAGCGCTGGTCAACTACGTAAAAGCCTTCCGCGATAAGGTTCAGCCGGAGAGAGCATAATTATGAGCAAGTCGCCTGAACCCGCGATAAAGAGCTACTTCTTCGGCAAGGGCTACCTTGATCTTCGCGATACGATCGCCGAGAGCTGGCGGTTGAATCTGGAGTCGGCGTCGAATTTCTTTTCAAAGGTCAGCTTTGAACAAGGAAACGAACAGATATTCTGGTCGTTGCTGTACCTTGCCGCCGGGATATCGGTAGTGATCTTCGGGACGGCCTTCTTCCTGGCGGCCTCGCTGGTCCACATCGTTCTACTGTTTTCGCTCTTCCTGCTCATCTACATCACCTTCACGCTGGTGTATCTGTCCGAGCGAGTCTATCTGCTGATAAAGGGCTTCTGGATGGTCTGCCCAAAATGCCATAGCGATAAGGTCTTCCCGGAATATTATTGCGACGGCCCAACGTGCAAGAACGTTCACAGCCGCTTGATCCCTTCGAGCTACGGCGTTTTCAAGCATACCTGCAGATGCGGGCAGAAACTCCCGTCCACGTTTTTCTTGAACAGAGCGCGATTGCAGGCCCGTTGCGCCGTGTGCAAGACGCTGGTGAAACCGGAGCACTTCGCTTCTCGAAAAGTCTTCGTGGCGGTGATGGGCGGGCCATCGGTAGGAAAATCCTCGTACTTGTTTTCCTCGGTGTGGAAGCTGCTTGAAGAAAAGCTGCCGTCGCTCGGCTTCTCCCATGATTTCATAGACGATCCGGACCGAAGGGACTACGACAAAGCTCGCGAGCGAATGGAGCAAGGCCGCGCCCCGGACAAAACCATCGAGAAGCTGCCTTCAGCCTTCAACATATTCATTAGGGTCGGAACACCCAAGCAGCGGTTGCTGTATCTGTACGATCCGGCGGGTGAGGCTTACGACGACGATCAGTCGCTGCTGCTTCACAAGTACGAGAAATACCTCAGCGGCTGCCTCTTCCTGGTCGATCCATTTTCGATTCCGTACGTCAGACAAGCCTACGACCGAGAGCTTGCCTCGACGGTCAACGTGATAAATCCCGGCCGTCTTGCGCTGGAAGACGCGCTTTCTCGCGTGCTCTTGAGCCTTGAAGAACACTTCGGTTTGAGCAAGACGTCGCGCATAAAGTTTCCGATCGCCGTGGTCATCAACAAGCTCGACGCCTTCGATCTCGAAAATCAGATCGGGCCTGCCGCGATCGACGATTACATCAAATCAAGCCCGAAGCCGGTCGATCCAAACACCGCTCGCGACGATGTTCTGCGCAAACAACTCAGGCAATGGGGCCAGGGCGGTTTCGTCCAGCGCGTGGAAGAGAGATTCAAGACGGTTCATTACTTCGCGTGCTCTTCGCTCGGCAGGCTCGCCGAAGGGCCGCCGCGCAGATTCGAGCCTCGCGGCGTGCTCGACCCGTTGATGTGGATACTCGGCGAAGCCGACCGAAGAATGGCCATAGTCCGAAGATGGACGCTTGCCTTCACTGGCGCCGCCGTGTTGCTCCCCGTCGCTCTAGCTGTGATGTTGTGGCCGTCATCGGAGGCCGCGGAGAAACTCGGCGCCACTATCAGGCCGGACAAGTCGGTCGTTCAGCAAGGAGAGCCGGTCGCCTTGACCGCGTGGTTAAACGGCGGCGTCTCCGGTTCGTTCACATATCGCTGGCAAGCAAGCGGCGGCCGGCTCGAAAGCAACGGAGCAAATGCTCGCCTCGACACCGACGGCGTGGCGATAACCGGAGAGAATCTTGCGATAGACGTTTCAGTCACGATTACAAGCGCGAATGGCGGCAAGACGCTCGCCGGACAGCGAATCATCGTCCAGCGGCGGCTTCCTCCGATATCGGCAACGGAGGCGCCTCCCGCGGCCGTCTCGCCCGACCCAAATGCGAGCGCGCCATTCGCCGATTCAAGCGCTAACGAATCCGACAAAGGCGAGACGCCCCTACCACGGACCGCAACCGTCACGATTGCCTCGAACCTCGAAGGGGTTCAAGTGAAAGTAGACGGCCGTTCGTACGGATCGGTCTCGAGCAGTCCGAGGCGAGTCCGCCTACCCGCGGGGCCGCATACAATCACGGCGACAAAATCGGATTATGTGGACTGGGAGCAACAGGTCAATCTTGCAGCCGATTCCAGGACACGGGTTTCGATAGCAATGACGCGGGCGGGTCCGACGCCTCAAGAACGCGCCCTCGAGTTTCTAAGAAGAGCCGACTACTTGCTCCAGCAAGGAAGATACGACGAGGCGATCAACGCGTGCGAAGAGGGCCTCAGATGGGACCCTGGCAATACATCGCTCGTCCGGAAAAAGTCCAGCATACAGAGAGCGTGGGAGATTGCTCGAAGACCGCCCGATCCACCCTCTCCTCCGAAGCCGGACCCGCCGCCTCCACCGCCCCCTGCCCGATTCGAGCAGGCAAGCCCGATGCGCAAGGTAGTTCCGGCGTATCCGTCCATCGCCCGCTCAGCAAGGATTACCGGCTCGGTTATAGTGGAAGTCACAATCGACGAATCGGGCAACGTAATTGCGGCGCGGGCGACTAAAGGCCCGATGATATTCTATGAAGCGGCGGTCAAAGCTGCGATGCAGTGGAAGTATCGGCCGGCCCGGCGTGGCGACCAGTTTGTGGGAGACAAACAACCGATCACGTTCAATTTCACGCTTTGAGCAAGGATGTCTTCGAATCGGATTTGAGTCGAATTGGGCGGGCGTAAAGTATCGAGTACCGAGCAATGAAGAATTTGCTTGTCATTCTCAAGAATGCGCTAACGAACGCGGGCGGGCGTCTACTGTTTTCGGTTAGGGACAAAGCACCCAAGCTAGTTTCCTCGTTTCTCAATTGTCGCCGATGGCTGCAACGCTGGTATGGCAAGCTCACGCGACAGATTGCCGCCAAATTAGAAAGACAGGACGCAGAGTTGGAAGAACTGCACACGCGATTACGTCCCGTTCATCCCTCGATCGCGTCCCGAGAGACTATCTTCCTCTCGAAATTGGGAAGCGAATCCCGCAGGGCCGAAAGAGACGGAAACACGAGGAAATGGAGAGTAACAATAATAGCGTGGGTAATAACAGGGGTTGGACCGTTCTTCCTTTTCAACCGCGCTTCTGTTGTAGCACAGTGGGTGCAACCCCGGCTACTAGACTGGCTTTTGCAGGTGAGCCTTATTGGGAGCCGGTTGCCTGCAATCAAGATTGGGGTCGTGGTTGTAATACTAGGTCTTCCCGCTTTAGCCATCCTACCCCACATGCCTAAGCCTCTTGTACATTTCTTTGCGCGCTTCCTTCCAGTCCCGCATAAGAGTGAAATCGACAAAGGCGCCAACGTCCGCTTTCTTGTTGGAGCTTCCTTCGTATCCCTAGCCGCGGGACTGGCCTTCTTCTTGTACGATATTCAAATGGAGGAGTCGACAAGGCGTCTAATGGCAACGTGCTTTATTATGCTTGTCTTTTTACTACTCTACCGCGCGGTTACGATTTTCTTTCACAGGGCTCTTTCCCCGTACAAGATTCCGAATCGGTACTTGGATAACGGCTACGTTTGCCTGCTCATTCTACGGATCATCGACCATCTGGACAAAATCCAGCCGGATGTCGATTGTGATAGCTTCTATTTGACGAGCGAAGAAAGGCAGCCGCTAAGACAATCGATTCTGCACGCCGCGCAGTGTATAGGGCGCCTGCACAAAGGCGACCAGTTAAGGCGTTCGGAGGCCCGAACGATCAAGCGGCGAAATCGTCGAGTTTCGGAGGAGTTCAAACGGCTAGCCGCGCGGTTAAGCCATAAAGAAAAAGAGACGCGCAAAGAACTGGACGACGAACTTATCAAAAAGCTGAACATCTTTCTGAAGGATGTTTGGCCAGCTGAGAAACCAACCAAGAAGATTCCGAGAACCCCACGCGTAGACCCCGCACGAACTTCGAGCGGAATGGTGAGAAAACTGGCTCTTTGCGGTTATTTGGTGTTCCCTGTGCTATCTATCATTGTATTTCACTTAATTGCCAAGCCTGATGAAAAACTATTGTGGATTGCCTATGCAATCTTCTTAGTGATTTGCTGGAGACTAACGCCAATACTCTTCCGTCCCAAATCCAGTGAAGAAGCCGCATTGATTAATTGGCTGCAGAACGTCGTCTCCTATGTGTCCAAGTGGTTTTCCAGAGGGTAGTATCTGAGTAAATAAATGTACCTTTCTACCTTTTTCGGTGGGTATTTTCCACGTACGTTCATCATCAGGATAAGCGATGGTTCTCCATCCCGCTGTTCATGGTCGCATAGGCGGGCGTTCCTCTTAGGACGACGACGATTCAGTTTTGGAGGACTCTTGCTCGGAGGCAACTCCATGAGGCGGCAATTTGACGACGTATGACACCGGTGTATTGATAGCTCAGCTATCGCGGTCCACGGCATCGATCCAATGTCGAGGGAAAGCCCTATCCTATTGAACTGCGCTGCACATTCATAGGAATGGAATTCATCCCCTCACAAGAAGAGGAATGGATTTTAGCAAGACCTTTAAAGCTCTTGAATGGCGCGGGGTTGTATGCAAACTGCTGTATTAACTAATCCAAGCGCCGGCTCTTCATTCACGACCCGCATGCGCAGCCGGGAGGTTGATTATGCTATCAATAATCTCAATCATTCTCCGTGGCCGGTCGAGACCGTATGTCCGAACCCACATGCCTTTATCATCGCTGCCGATGATCGCTATGGCCGAGTGCTCTCCCTTGCGCGCGGAATCTCCGGACAATGCAAGTAACAGCTTATCGATCTGCGTCTTCTCACCCGTTACAAGCTTCCAGCCTTGCCTGGCGCCGAATTTCTCTCCCCAGGCCTTCAGCCTTTCCGTGGTGTCCGTGACGGGATCGGTGCTGACCGAGATGAGATAGACATCCTTTCCAATTCGATCCCCAAGCGCCGACTGAAGCTCGGAAAAGCCGGCGCCCTGCATTGGGCAGACGTACGTGCAGTCCGTGTAGATGAAATTGATCACTACAACTTTTCCCCTAATGAGATCGGCGTAGAAATGCATCTTATTCCCATCCTGATCGACAACCTCCAGGTTCGGAATCGTTATTTTGAGATGGGATTCTACCTTCCGCGCCCGTTCCGCCTCACCCTGCGATGCATACACTGTCGATTGATCAGGTTCCTGCCGCGTCTCGGTCTTTGATACCGGTTCGCCTGATTGTTGAATCGGGAACGCTGTTCCGTATTGCGAAAGCGCTCCGCAGACAAGAAGAACCCGAAGAGTCGAAACCAGGCTGACGGGGTTTACTCCAGGTTTGTTTACCCTATTAAATCGCTTCATCTTAGATCCTCCCGCTTCTTTCTTTCATCCGTATGGATTGGCCGCCGAACCCCATTTAACAAAGGTTCGGCGACCAAAGCTAACGCCTGTGTTCACGGTCTTGCTCGATCGCAAACAACCGGTTTGCCTTATCAGGGCTTATTGAACCTGTTTTTGTACTCAGCGGATGCAACAAAGGCGGCGATGATATTGTTATAGCAGGAGTAACTATTGCCGGGGTTATTCGCTATACAATTGTTGAGGTTGTTGGTCCAGAAGGCGACGCCGCCGCTATCCCCTTCCCTTCGCAAATAAAGGCGATAGCCCTTCTTTACAAACTCCTCCGTGTTGTACTCCAGCCCATTGGGCGGCGTGGGATAGAAGAGGGGATCCGGAGGATTGCTATTCCTCAGCGGGTTCTGGAATTCCGCCGATTCCCAGAATGATCTGGCGACGTCCACTCGCTTGCTGTTTTTGCAAGCGGAGTCGTTGCCACACTGTGTTATCTGGCCGGTCCAGAAATCAAGGCCTCCTCGGTCGGGGTTGCGATCAAAGAAGTCCTGGTAGTGCATTCGAACGAAATATTGCTGGTCCTCTATTGAGTTCTTCGCCGCCGCGGGAACGGTAACCTGGATGATTTGCGCCACGGAAGGAACTCCATTGCCATTGATTATGAATAGCATGTAGTAACCGGGCGGGCACAGATTGCCGCCTCCGCTCGCCGTTACATTCAACCCCGTGGCAGTCTTTTGATAGCTCAGATAGTTGATGCGCTGGTCTTGATTGAACGCATGCGTAACCGAGGAGAGTCGAACCAACGTCACTTTCGAAATGCCGGCTGCATCGGGCGTCCCCACAAAAAATTGATCGCCATGATTGACTATCGTTGGAGAGGACGTAATGCTTGGCCGCGCACCCTTGAAGAGATAGGGGGGAGAATAGATTTCCATATCGGTATGATCGACGTCTCCACCAGTCGCGGGCGGACGGCCTCCCCCGGCTGAGAGTACTCTTCCGTCAGGCAGCAGCACCGCTGTGGAGTGATATAGCCGCGGACTCTGCATACTAGCCATTTGGGCCCATGTCTGGGTTTCCGGATCCCAAGTCTCCGCGGCCAAAATGGCGCCTGTTCGGTCATTGAAACCACCGGAGCTGGTTCCACCGGTTGCAAGCACTTTTCCATCCGCCAAAATCGTGAGGTTCATTTGCCGGCGCGCGTTCGCCATTCCATTAACGGACTGCCAGACCGGAGTTGGAGTGTTTGGCGCGGTCGTGGGAGAAACAATTGAAGACTGATTAAGGTTGATGATCTCAGCGCTGTTGGTTGGAATGCCGCCACCTACAATGAGCACGCGCCCATCGTCGTACATCACGGACGAGCCGTAATCACGGAAGCCAAAATTGCTGTTGGCCGCAAAAGACCATGCCCCCGTTCCGGAAGTCTTCAAGTAGCGAGAATTCTGCGTCGGCCCGGAATTGAAGACCTGGCCCGTGGGAGCCAGCAGCATCCACGGAAAGAGATCCTGGCTTACTTCGGCCGCCGTCGTGAGCGAGCGCCAGGCGCCTGTTGAGGGTTGCCAGACCTGGGGAGTCGTATTCAAGGCGCCGTTCTCATCAGTGCCGGAAACCACCAGCGTTTCGCCGTTCCCGAGCGGACAGGTAGTTGGATACCAACGGCCGGCATTCATATCGGGGCCACGACTCCAAGTATTAGTATTGAAGTTAAAAATATTCGTGTGCGGCTCGCCGTGGCCGTCGACTAGTTTGTGGCCACCGGTTACCAACAGCCTGCCATCAGGCAGGAATGAATGTCCGCTACAAAAGAGGTTCGTCGTGGAATTTGGCGCAAGCGTGAAGCCGCCCGTTACCGGATCCCACACACGCGCCTGAGTGCTGCCCAGTACATCACCGCCCTGAGCGTTCTTGTCTCTGGTCCAGAAGAGCACTTTGCCGTTTGGAAGCACGTGAGAATGAACTACTACAATCCCCCAGTCCACCGGGGCTGACCATTGGCCCACGACCGACGGCTGGATGACCGGCAAACCACCCGGATCACAAGTAGGACACGGCGGGTCGCATTCCATGCACCTCTGATCTCGAATCGGTTTAGCCTTCTGAGCGTGGGTTGTCCGGATTCCCAACACCACGACAGTGAACGCGAAAAGTATGGATAGTATCTTCTTCACTGAATTACCTCCCGTTATTGGTTAGAGTGACCAGGCGTGTAACGTTGAGTGAGACTAACGTTAAGATACACCGACGCCGGGTCGAAAAAAGTTCTTGCTATCGACTGATCGCAGTCTCACAATCAGCCGCGATTGCTAAAGCGGAAGCGGGCCCTGTTGGAGAGCAACCCGCCAGGAATAGACAACTAGAGGTAGCGAGCGCCTCATACCGCCGAGAAGCGCCGTGGAAAAGCCACCGATGAACTCAAATAAACACCAATAATGAAAAAACACGGCGTGGAGACCACGTGGGTGCTATGTCTTGGGGCCGACGGTTTGGATTGTAATTCAGCCATTACGCACCGCCTGGGCGCCAAGACCTTGGCAAGCTGATTGGAACCGCGGCCGAATATGGCCAAACTCCACCTCCCCCACAAATGGGTGGGGCCCGGAAGCGGTCGGCAAAAACTTGACTCATTTGTGAACTTCTTGGCGGCCTAGGCTTCCCTGGAAACTCACCTCTAGCGATGAGGAAGCGGTGGAGTAACTCTCCTTTGGCGTCTGAGCCACATTGATTGAGATAGATTTCCTTATGCCTCAACCTCCTGTCGCATGTAGTACCTTCATTTCAAGGTGCGACTATGGAATTTCCGCAAGAACTACTCGGAATTTTACGTCTATATATTTAAGGGCTACTACGTGGCGTATTGAAGCCCTAAGCTGAGTATCGCAACAACTGCCGTGATACCTGAGAAGAATACCCTGAGACGCACTGAGACGTCTTCAAAGAAGTATTAATGAATTCTTAACTTATTTTTTCCTTCAACCTGAGAATGAATAGACCCGAGAAGCCTATTTATGAATTCGGTTCTTTTCGCTTAGTTCCTTCTGAGCGTTTACTTCTGCGGGAAGGCAAGGCCATAGCGCTGACAATGAGGACCTTCAAAATCCTGCTTGTCTTGGTTCAAAACAGCGGGCATCTAGTTGAGAAAGAGTCCCTGTTAGAGGCGGTTTGGCCAAACGTCTTCGTTGAAGAAGCCAACCTTGCGCAACATATATTCAGGCTGAGACGCGCTTTGGGTGAAAGCCGTAGTGCGCGCGCCTATATTGAAACCGTGCCCAAGGCAGGTTATCGCTTCACCGCAATCGTGCGTGAGGTGTCGGACAACGTTGCCGAACCAATAGGAAATAAAAATGGCCCGCCTTTCATTCGACAAATAGTGACAAGTTCGTTGAGCGAGGTAATCAACTCCATTGCTATCCTGCCGCTGATTAAGAGGAGCGGGGATCCTGACACAAACTATCTCAGCGAAGCTATAACCGAAAGGCTGATCGGCGCTCTTTCGCAACTACCCCAATTGCGAGTCATGGCGCGAAGCACTGTCTTTCGATACAAGGCTGGAGAGGTTGATCCACAAGAGATTGGCCGTGATCTCAACGTGCAGGCGCTGTTGGTGGGGACGATAGTTCAACTGCGCGACACCTTTGTCGTTAGAGTGGAGCTAATCGACGTTATAGATGGATCTCATCTTTGGGGTGGAGAGTACAAACATCAACTCTCCGACGTCTTCGAAGTGCAGGAAGAAATATCAAGGGCAATATTGGAGGAGTTGCGAATAAGGCTTATGGATCAGGAAACATCCCACCGAGTACTGAGATGCGCCGACTAAACATGGCTCGCCTTCAAGCTACGATAATACCGAGACAGCGTAAATCCGAGAATCGCCGACGCCGCCAGGGCCCACAACACGGCCCATACGATCGCGGGAAGAAATCCGTCCGTGCCTATCGCCATGTTCCGCGCGTCCGTTCGAGTCGAGGGTTCAAACACCGATAAGTACAACAACACTCTCAAGTCTTGCAGGGCGTTGAGCAACGATTGAACCGCCAGGAAGCTCATGAAGAAATGAGCCGCGCTAACCGAGCATTTGATTCCCAGAAGGAGAATGCCTATAGCGAAGAAGAGGCCCGCCGCTTTGAAGCGCTCTATTGGCAGCGCACCCATCCAACATCGCGATGGC
>JAHFUG010000345.1 GCA_023265195.1 Blastocatellia bacterium
CTTCGTGATCGGGATCGTCAGATCCATACCGACAAGACTGCTTGTGAATTCTGCGCGGCCGGCGATGAGGCTTCGATTGAGTTGCTGACGCGCGCCGTGGCCCCAGACGCCGGCTGACCATGTTTGACCGTTCAAAGGCCCCGAATAGCCGACTCGCAATTGACCGGTCGGGGTGACCGCCGACTCGCCGTCGCGGAAGCCGTCGCCATCGAGATCCTGGCCGTCGACGGCGCCGCTAGCTCCGATCTCGCCCGCAATGGACAGCTTGCCCTTGCCTATCTTCGGTTCATATGCGAGCCGGAATTGCGGGCGGCGATCGCCGGTGTTGCCGCCGTTCCACATTACGACTTCGGCGTTGTAGCTTGGGAACAGCGGAGAAATAACGTCCCAGTTCTGCCCGGCCAGCAGCGAGAAATCACCTTTTGTCAGTTGCACGTAAGCGAGTCGAATGCGCGGGGCGGCTCGCGAATTACTGATCAAGTCTTTCGAAAGGGGCCCGCCCGCCGCCGGACGATCGATGGCCGTGTTGTAGAAATCTATTTCCAGCTTTCCTACAGCTCCCCAACCCGATGGCAGCTTCGGCGGGGTCAGGTCGAATCCAAAGCGCGTCAAGCGTGGGTGCGCGGTTATGTCGCCCGAGCGCCTGGCCGTCTGCGATGGGTCGGCCGGCGAAAGGACAAAGAAAGGAAGCTGCGTATCGAAGGACATGTGGCTCGAGTCCGCGGCCAGATCGCCCCGCAGGAAACCGTAGAACTTGATCCCGAAGCCCTCGCGGGTGATCTCCTTGGCGACCTGCGTTCCTACCGGCTCAGTCCCCTTTGCCTGAGAGCCGGGGGTCGATTCCGTGGCCGGACTTGAAGCAGACGCCGGGGCCTTTGGCTGGGTGTGGCCAACTTGCACCGGCGCGCCGGCCGGCTTGTCACTATCGTCGAGCCTTCTCTCGACGGCTTCGAGCCGTTTCTGCTGAGCATCGATTATTTGCTGTTGTTTTTCGACCAGCCGCCGCAACTCCTCGATCGCCGTCCCATCCTGTGGCGGCTGGGCCAGAGCGGGCGGCGTGAAGAGCGCTAGCCCGGCCAATAGCGTCGCTAATAATACCCCAGAAAGCCTTTGCCCCCAAGCACAGGCGCGGTGGCTCCGACGCATCGTTTGATTCCAATCATCAGAACGAGCTCCAATCCGAAGCGAGTAGTCCATCTTGTCTTTATCTCCGTTAGTCATATGGGTTCTTCTCTTCAACGATTCACATCGGCGCCATCGCGATATGGCCGTCCCCTTTCAAAGGATCATGTACCGGCGATGGTTAGACAATTCAGGGAAATCCTTTTTCTGGCGAGCGAACAGTGTATGGTCTAGCCGCACTTGGCTCCAATACAAAATTCCAATAGCGCCGGGCTGGTTGTATCGAGAAGGCCGGTTGTAAAGAGAGAAAGCAGCGCTCGAACTGAACCACAACCGGACCTTCGTTAATATGTTGTGGTTTGTGGCTGAGGCTCGATCCGATTCTGTTAGGAGACGAAAAAAATAACTTCCCGTTTTGAGTTATGCGGCAGCACGAGATTAGGACCGCAGGTGAAGTGAGAACTTCACCGCAGAGTCGCGGAGATCGCTGAGAGAGCCGCAGAGAGCAAGCCCCCTCTGCGTCCCTCTCTGCGGCCTCTGCGACTCTGCGGTGAACCTCCTCGAAAAAGGGAACTTATTTTTTTTACGCCCCCTTAGGATTCAACGGACATTCATTTCTTTACTCGACTGGCGCCTGGCGTTGTCATCTTCAGCTTTGAGAATTGCAATTACCCCGGTTTCGTCTCGAGATACTCAAGCAAATCGCGCGCTCTTTCCCTTATCTTTCGCAGAGCCAACTCGGCCTGTGGGCGCCGCGGGACGTTCTGCTTATTGATATTGATTAACAATCCGCGAAGGCGCTCGATCTTTTCTTCAGCGGCGGAGAGATCGTCGTCTTGCTCTGCCATTCGCCGGCCTCTTTCACTGAAGCGCGATCGAGTACTTTGTCACGAGGTCGTTGTAGTTCGAGCAGTCCCCGCCCGCGCAGAACCGCAGCAGGTCTTCTATCCGCTCCAGCAACTGCGTGCTGAAGTGGCCGTCAACCACCTGGGGATGCGGCGGCGCGTAGTAGTTGAAGTAGCTTCGTATCATCACACTGGCGCCGTCGATCGGCAGCGACTTCACGTTCTCGACGAATTTCTCCATGGTTCCCTGCCGCGACAGATAGAACTCGATGTTCGAAACATAAAACGCCGACACGCGCTCCTTGATCTCGCCGGCGTAGCCGCCGATCGCTTTGAGTGCCTGAGGCCCCGATAGATCGCCTACCACCGGCACGATCAGATCCTGCTCTTCCATCTTCTTCAGGAAACGAAAATCGTCTTCGGAATTCAGGTAGTTCTGGACGTTGCTCGTGAGGTCCTGTTCGAGCAGCAACTCGCGAAACGTCGGGTAGATTGAACGGGGCGGACGGTAGTGACTCGAGTAACGAATGTCCAGCCCGGAACTGAAGAACGCTTTGTGAATCTTGACGATGGTGTCGAGATCCGATTGAGTCAGTCCAATGCCGAAACTTTGAATCAAGCGCAAGAGGTCGCTCTTCGTCTTTTCGAAGAGTCTTGGGTCGGGCGCGGTGTTGTCGATGTAATCGATCAGTTCCTTGATCCCGCGCTGCTCCCATCCCTTGGTTCTTGGAAACGGCCGGCCGAAAAACAGGCTGAGGAACTCGATCCGGTTGCGCGCCCGAGTAAAGAGCGCTTTGAACAGCAGGTGTTGAAGCAGGTTGTCGCGCCTGATGTCTATGATGACCGCCACGCGTGGGCGAATCTTTGCTATGTAGGTGAAGTTCTGATCCGGCCCGACGCCTATGTAGACTCCGCCGCTCACACCGATCTCGCGCATCTTGCCCAACACATGCTGATAAGACGTTTCGTTGGAAATCAGATTATCGGAATCGAAGAACCCTCCGGGCTCCGACAATCTGGCGCTTAAGGCCGCGAAGGATTTGTGATCCTTTGCCGCGCGAACTACAGCGGCGTGAGACAGAGTGAATGAAAGCAGGAGAAGGGAAGCAATAAACGGCAAGATCGCAGGCCGCAAACGGGCTGCATTGATCCGGCTCCTCTTGAATATCACGCTAAGAACCATGCTGTCCTTTCCTGCGGAGAATAGTGGCGAGCGGCGTCAAACCGTTTGGAGACGGTTTAGCTCCCCAACCTCGGCGCAACGACTGGCTTAAAGCCGATTTGTGCTCTCGCCCGGATCGTGGCGCTGCTCGAAATCGCTCAGCCGAGGCTTGGCTTTAACGATCAAGGCTTTGCTTCGGGCGATCTCGAAGACAGTCTGCGGTAGTAGTCTTCGATCATCTTGTGATAGCGGTCTGGGGCCTCGGCGTCGCCAAGAGCGCCTGGCGCGCCGCGTCCGAGCTTGGCTTGCAATCGCCGGGCGAGTTCAAGCTCCAATTGGCGAAGAGGATCGATCACTTCATTCTTGAGCATGGCGAGTTGCGCCGGATTGCTGAAAGCGTTCGGGTCGATCTTCTTCAACTGATCGATCGCCCGGTTGAGGTCGCGCGCGAGATCGCTGTTGCGGCCCAGTTGCCGGCGAAGCTCTTCCGCCTCCCGAACCCGTTCTTGCAATTCACTGCCGAGTTGGCGCGCGGCGCTTGGCCTACCTCCGCCGGTCATTTCGTTAGGGTTGCTCGGCCCACCCGCGGCCTGATCGCTAGCTTGAGTGCTTCGACCTTCACCATTGCCGCCGGGATTCTGGCCCCGCTGGCCTTGCTGACCGCGTTGACCTTGCTGGCCTTGTTGACCCTGCTGACCCTGCTGACCCTGCTGACCTTGCTGGCCTTGTTGACCCTGCTGACCCTGCTGACCCTGCTGACCTTGCTGCCCTTGCTGACCTTGCTGACCCTGCTGGCCTTGTTGACCCTGCTGACCCTGCTGACCTTGCTGCCCTTGTTGACCTTGCTGACCCTGCTGGCCTTGTTGACCTTGCCGACCTTGCCGACCTTGCTGACCTTGCTGAGCCTGCTGGCCTTGTTGACCTTGTTGACCTTGCTGGCCCTGCTGACCTTGTTGACCCTGCTGACCTTGCTGAGCCTGCTGACCCTGCTGGCCTTGTTGACCCTGCTGACCACGCCGGCCTTGCTGACTTTGCTGGCCTCCCTGATTCTCGCTGGATTGACCTTGTTGAGACTGCTCTCGGCCCAACTGGCCCGACTCGATTCTCCGCTTGAGCGATTCAAGGTTGTCGGCAAGTTCGCGCGCCCGGTTAAGCGCGTCTTCCATGCTGTCACCTTGATTTCGGCGCGCCGTCACGCCCTCGGCTGATTGTAGATTCTTGAGCACCTCGGAGATGTTGTTCTTGATTATTCCCTCGCGCTCGCGAGCCTGGTCGTACCAGCCATTCTGAATAAGCTGATTGTTCTGGCGGATGCGATCCGGGATTCGATTGCGCCGAATCGCTCCAGCCGCCTCCTTCAAGCTTTCTCCCGCCGATTGTTTATCCGCGCCCATCGAACGCGACGTTTGATCGATGTCCTTCTCCAGACCGGACAGTTCGTCAGCCAACGCCTCTTTACGCTCGGCAAGCTGCTGTTTTTGAGCTTGCGCGCCGCCCGCGGAACCGGCCGTCTTGTCGCGCTCCTCGCGCGCAAGGTCGTCAACGCCGCGGGAGATTTCTTCCTGGCGTTTCAAAGCTTGTTCAGCGCGCTGGCGAAGATTCTGCAGATTCTGTTGCGAACCGGATCTCCCGGCGGACTCGACCATCCGCTGAGCTTGCTCTAGTTTTTCCTGCGCGCGGAGCGACTGAGCGCGGGCGTCGGCATTGTTTCTAGAACCCGATGACTGAGCCCGCTGCATGTCTTCGGCGGCCTGTTGCATCTGCCGTGCGGCCTCCTGCAGCTTGGGATCGCGGCGGTCCCGAGAGAGCTTTTCGAGTTCGCGCGCCATCTTCTTCGCTTCGTCTATCATTTCCTGTTGCTGGCGCTGGGAGCCTCCTCCGCCCCCTCCGCCGGCCTGCTGTTCGGAGCGCATGCGCTGTTCCATTTGCTGCTGTTGCCGGCGCGCAAGCTCGGCCAGCCGCCTTGCTATCTCGTCCTGTTTTTCGTCCTGGCCGGCCTTCTGTTCGCGCTGGACGGTCTCATACTGATTCTTCATCTTGTCGAGCTGCAGCTCGAAGAGATCCGCCAACTGTTGATCGTCCTGGTTGCTCTTGCCGGCGCCCTGCTGCTGGCCGCGAGCAACTTGAATGTCGCGAAAGATCGACTCGGCCTTCAAGAGCTGTTGAAGCGAACGTTGTTCGGGCGGCAGCGCTTCCTTGGATTTTCGGGCTCGCAGTTGGCCCGCCGCGCCGTCCATTTCCTTCGAAGCCTGAGTCAGGCATTCAACCAGCTTCGCGAAATCGGGTTGCTGACTAAGCTGGTCTCCCAGCCGTCGCTTGATTCGTTCGGCCAGCGCCTCGGCGTCCGACTTGAGCTTCTCCTGGCTGAGCGTGACCGCCCCGAAGTTCTCTTCCTTCTCAGGCGGCGTGTAATGCGGCTGTTCGCGGTCCATCCGGAAGGTTGCGGCGATTATCTCGCGCTGCCGCCGAGTCAGCGCGTTCGAGTCGTCTTCTCCGCCTTCGCCTCCGCCCTGTTGCTGCGCTTGCTTGAAAGAGCGGTCAAAGGGACGGACCTCCATGAAATAAATATCGCTCGTGGACTCGCCGCCGGTGTTGTCTCGCGCCTTTGCGTAATAGGAGATGAAGTCGCCCGGCTTGAGCGAATACTCCTCCATGAAGAAAGTGTGCGCCCCGCCGAGAGTGCGCGGGCTGTCGCTCTTGAGATCCTGAAGCTGTACGCGCCGCTCGTCCCCTCCGTTTACCGAGTAATACAACTCGAGCGAACTGACTCCGAAGTCGTCTTCAGCACGCGCCTGAGTGAAGACTTCTTGAAGGCTCGAGACCTTCATGTCGCGCCCCGGCTTATCGATGGTGACCGTGGGAGCGTGGTCTTCGACGACCGTCACGTCGTACTCGTTCGATCCGCGGTAACGCTCGCCGTCGTCGCTAGTGATATCGATTCGATATGTTCCGTCTTGCTTGACCGTGAACTGGCCCGTGAACAGCGAGTCGTCCACCGGAACCATGTCAGCCGTAGAGCCGTCGCTCAAAACGATCACCGCCGACTTGGCGTGCGCGCTGATGTGAGCGGTGACGTGAACGACCGTTCCCTTGACCGCGGCCACGTCGCCGCCGTTTTCGATATGTTTGGCTGGAAGCCGGGTATAGGCGGGAAAGTTCAACAGCAGATCGAGCCCTTTGACGAACGGAAGGTCGGCTACGATCATCCTGAACTCCTGTGAACGCACGCCGCCGGATTCCACGTAATAAGCGGTCGAATCCTGTATGTTGAAGATCAGGTGTTGGAACTCATCCCGAGCCTTAGCCGGCTCCATCACCGCGGCGGTCCACGAATCGCCGTCGAGCTTGCGCATGAATACCTGCGCCATTTCGGAATTGAACCCGGTCAGCGTCGCTTTGATCTTTTGATCCGATCCGCGCGGCACTTTCGTGCTGCCGGGCGCCACGTTGATGAACATCGCGTTGGCCGACACCGAATCGCCTAACGTCGAGTAGAGGGATGCGATTCCTTGCGAAAGCGGGGATCGGTTGATCAGCAGCAATGCGGCAATCACGGCCAGCGAAATCAGCGAGACGGCTCCGAAGGCGAATGAGGGCCGCGGATCCACGACGCTGTTAATGTCGACGCGGCTGCTGCTTTCTTTCGCGTCTTCTTTCAAGCGTTCGACGATGGCTGGCGAAGCATCTCGGTTGTCCTCGCCGTATTCGATGGCGGTGACGATGCGGTCATCAAGACTGCATTTTTCTTCCACCAGAAGAGCCAGCGCGATGTCCGAGACTTTCTTTCTGAGTGGCGCAGCGAGGAATACGAGCGCCGAAGCCGCCGTAAGCAAGAACGGCGCGATGCGGAGCGCGATGAGTAACGCGCTCTTGCCTTTGAGATTCTGGGCCGCGAGCGCCGACAGTATCAGCGAGATGGCCGCGATTCCTAGAGTGATGGCGGCGCCGCGCAGAGCCGTTCGAGTCCTCAGCCGGTTGCGCACCTGCGCAATGAGATTGTTGTAGTCGCTTTTTTGAAGGATCATCGGCCAAAACCTCCTGGCGATTGGTTAGGTCAGTATACTGCGTGACCCTTCAATTGACCAACTGGGTTGACAGGGGGCTTAACCGAATTCGGGTACTGTGATTAGTATCGGGCTTGAGCGCCGCATTCTCATTACCACCTCGATTTAATCGGGGGCTGGAGTTTGCCAGTTTTGGATCCACTCTTGTGAGGCGGCCAGATAAAGGAAGTCGCAAAACATCAAAAAATCACAGGCCGGGAAGAGGGATTTATCCCCGCTCCTCCGGTTACGATCCACTCATACCGCCGTCAAGGAGAGGAGCGGGGATAAATCCCCCTTCCCCTCGACCCGTGATTTTTCGAGATTGAAGGCCGTGAGAGTTTTGTGGCCGAGCCGCAGGCTCTTCTCATCACACCCACCTCGATGAATCGAGGTCTGGAGTTTGGCCATTCTCGGAAAAGCCAAAATCAACTAGTTGTGCGTGGCGGAAGTTTCATGGCCACAAAAAGGCGCAAAAGTCACAGAGATGAAGAAGACGGACAAGCATATCCTTCGGTTGGCTCGTCCTTTCGTAACCTCGAGCCTTCCCGGAGTTCCGTCCTGCGATTTTGGGCATCTTTGTGGCTGGTGATTTACTTCCGCCGAGCACCACTAGCGGGAAGAGTAATTGGCGTCTTCCTGTGTTCCGTGATTTTTCAGTAGCTACGCTACTGGCCCTCTTTCCAGGCGCTTTGCCATAGAACTTAGCAACTGGACATCTCACGTCACGAGCGTGAGATTAGGAACCGCCATCAGCGAACGGCGGTCGCGAGGGTCCACTTCTACACGCGCGCCCGGCCCTTCGAATCGATATCGTCTGCCGGAGATCGGACCCACCACGGTCAAGGCGGTTGCGCCGTTGTATCGGAATACAACCCTGAGAAGCGTGGCGGGCTGAGAGTGGGGGCGGACGCCAGAGTGTGACTGGCCGACCGGCCCGCCCTGGCCTTGGAACTGTTCTCTCCTCTTATTACAACAAGCCATCGGGATCCTCCCATCTTTCGTGGAATGGCCGGAGCCGCCCGAAACGGCCGACGCGTCACGGCAGCGGCTCCTTCCACTATCACTACATTGCCTGTTTTCAGGAAGCGGCCATTTTTCTGGCCGTACACACACCTT
>JAHFUG010000671.1 GCA_023265195.1 Blastocatellia bacterium
CGATTATTCGATCGATCAAGCAGCATGACGGCCACGATATAGATGAAAAGACCTACTTGATCGACAGTCTGGGATTCACGTCGCTGGACGTCATGAATCTAATCCTGGCCTTGGAACAGCGCTTCAAGATCACGTTCAATGATGAGGATCTTGATTTGGACCGATTCGTCACCGTCGGAGCCGTCCTGGAGACGTTGAAAGGCTACGACGTCGGAGTCCAGTGAGATGATGCTGCCCGAGTTTCTTTTACACTGGGCCGGCCGCTCCACAACGTACCTGATCGAAGGCGCGCTCGAGGTGTCTTATGCGCGGCTTGCCGAAGTTTCCCGGGCGAACGCGGAGATGATGGCCGACGCCGGAGTCTCCGGTGACAACGTGGCGTTGTTGACTTCAAACACGGTGGACTGTGTGGCCGCGTATTGGAGCCTGTTGCTCGCGGGCGCGTCCGTCCTGTTGCTCGACCCAAAGATGGCCGAAGAAGAACTGTCGGCCCTCGCGCAACGATGTGACTGCAACTGGGCCGCGAGCGGAGAGAGCGTATCGTCCACGGCCCGCGCCCTCGCGGAGAAAGCTGATCTGGGCTTGATTCGAATCAAGGAGCAGCGCGCCGGTGTAGTTTTCGCGCCGCCGATTCGCAGGCGCCGCGAGCAAGGATCGGATGTAGCCGTCTTGTGCGTTACCTCGGGTTCCACGGGGAAGTCCAAGGCCGCGATGTTGACCCATGAAAACCTGGACGCCAACACCGCGTCGAATATCGAGTCGTTGATGCTGCGCCCGGACGATGTTGCGTTGATCGCGCTGCCGCTTTCTTACAGCTATCCACACACGTCACAGTTCTTGAGCCACACCCGCCTGGGCGGGACGATCGTCCTTTACGACAAACCCATTTTCCTGCCAAAGCGGTTCTGCGAGCTGATCGAGGAGCATAGCGTTACGGTGACGTCGCTTGTTCCGACATTGCTCCACGTCCTGAACAACTACCGATATCTTCATAAGCACGATCTCCGGAGCCTGCGACATATCAGTTGCGGAGGCGCCCCAATGGACATGCAGGCGGCTGAGTCGCTGATGGCCAAGCTTCCATTAACCCGGTTGATCCATACATACGGGCTGACCGAGGCTTCACCTCGAGTGGCGACGCTGGGACCCAGCCACGACATTAATAAGCTTCCTTCGATCGGAAAGCCGATGCCTGGCGTGGAAGTTCGAATATTAAGCGATGACGGCGCCCCGGCTGGGATCGGCGTAGCCGGACATCTACAGGTCCGCGGAAAGAACCTGATGGCGGGTTATTATGGTTCTCCCGAGGAGACGAAAGAGGTCATCAGCGACGGCTGGCTCCGCACCGGTGACCTTGCCCGGTTTGACGACGAGGGCTACATACATTTGATAGGCAGGACGAAGAATATTATTATCAGTGGCGGCTCCAATGTCAGTCCGGAAGAAATCGAGAGCATTTTGCGCACCCACCCTGGGATCGTCGACGTGGCCGTGAGAGGCGAGTATGACCAGGGTCTCGGAGAAGCGCCGGTTGCCTACGTTTCCATAGACGGAGAGCAGCCGCTCTCTCTGCGACAGGTGCACGAGTTCCTACGCGGGAAGCTCGCCGAATGGAAGTGGCCGAAAAAACTGTACGTTGGTTCCGTTATACCGAAGACTCCGAGCGGAAAAGTCAAAAGGCAGAGCATTCAATAAGCTAATAATAGCCTCGCGGACGTGGAATTCGGGGACTGCGTAACCCGGTGCGAAAATAATCAGGAGCAAGAGCGGGAGGGCGAAGTGGCGGCCAAACTCGGTCTCGACATAATCAGCGCGGCCAATCTCGTAAGGGTTCCGGGAGGCTCGTTCCTCATGGGCGATTGTTACGGAGACGGCTTCCCCCAGGAGCGTCCGGCGCACGAGGTTTCGGTCGATGGCTTTTGGGCTGGCAAGTTCTGCGTCACCGTCAAGGAATACTATGCGTTCATCGAGGCGCGTGGGGACGGCTTCCAGGAGCTTTGGTGTGACTTCATCAATCCTTGCTTTATCGTGAAGAACGGCGACCGCTATCAGATATGGGAAGGCGCCGAAGATTACCCAATGATACAGGTGAGCTTCGTAGGGGCTATCGCCTATTGCAACTGGCTGTCGGAGGAATTCGGTCTTGAGAAAGTGTACGATCTCGATAGTCTGGAAGCCGACCTTTCAAAACATGGCGTTAGATTATTGAAAGAGGCTGAGTGGGAGTACGCCTGCGGAGGTCCCCAACAATACAAATACGGCCACGGCGTGGAATTCAACGCCAGTTTGGTCTGCCACAGACAATATGACGGCGAATTCAAAAACCGGCGGGCCGCTTGCAGCCGAGTCGGGGGCTTTGGCCTTCACGACTACTCGCCGCTTCCCGTCGGGACGCTGCCTCCAAACTATTTTGGGCTGCACGAGATGTTGGGCAACGTCAACGAGTGGTGCCACGATCTCTATGGAGAGTACGGGCCCGAAGCGGTTATCAACCCGGCCGGAGCGCAGGCGGGCTCCTTCAGGGCGATCAGGGGCGGGAGCTTTATTCACGATTCCGACAAGCTTCGCAAATCATATAGGCACGCGATCCACTTTGAATCCAAATGTATGATCGACGGATTCAGGGTTGGCAAGAATCTCTGAGAAGGACGAGAACCATGAGCGACAACACTTCGGCAGCAACGAACTCGACCGCCGACATAGTGCGGGAAATAATCTCCTTCTTCAAGACCGACATCTTGAACAACGAATCGGCCCATCTCAGCGAAGACGATCAGATCATCTCGCAGGGACTGATTGATTC
>JAHFUG010000346.1 GCA_023265195.1 Blastocatellia bacterium
TGGAATCGGTCAGCAAATGGTCACGCCCTTAATCCTCAGCCTCGCGGGGACCAAGGAGCTTGGATTCGCGCTGGGCGCCGCCGGCTTCGGGCTGCTTGCGGGCGGGATAGCCGGCAGCATCTGGGGAGGGCCCCGAAGCAAAGTTCGCGGAATACTGACTCTCACTGCGGTGCAAGGGCTGTTCGCCTCGATTGCGGGCGTGACCGTGGAGTTCCTTGTAGTGACGTCGTCTCTGGTCGTATTGTCGGTTCTCACGCCGATAATAGCCGCGTGCAATCAGTCGATCTGGCAGCGGAAAGTCGAGCCTGAAGTTCAAGGCCGCGTATTCGCTGTGCGGCGCATGTTGGGCTGGTCTTCGTTCCCGCTCGCCTATCTCGCGGCCGGCCCGTTGGCGGATTTCGTATTCGAGCCGCTCCTGGCTGAAGGAGGTCTGTTGAGTTCGACCGTGGGCCGGGTCATCGGTTTTGGCAAGGGACGCGGCGTCGGGCTTCTCTTCATTATAGTGGGAGCGATGACGATAACAGCGGCCGTTGCCGCGTTCCGTTTTCCTCGAATCAAACGGCTGGAAGATGAATTGCCGGATAGGCTCGTATCGAAAGA
The DNA here is from genome assembly GCA_023265195.1 of Blastocatellia bacterium. Classification (GTDB taxonomy): domain Bacteria; phylum Acidobacteriota; class Blastocatellia; order UBA7656; family UBA7656; genus QHVH01. The sequence continues at coordinate 601 of JAHFUG010000346.1, forward strand.
ATCGGCAGTGTCCTAATCCGTGTTGCTTGCGTCCAAATGGAACGGGCGATCAGCTTAGGTTTAGCTTGCGCCGCATCTCCGTAGGCGAGACCTGTCTGTAGATACGAGCGATGACCACCGTCGCCGCTTACGTTAGTGGTCGTAGCTCCGTTAGGAGCGCTGAAGTCTGGCCATTGTCGGAAAGAGCGAAATCAAATTCCATGTTCAATCTCAAAAAATCACAGGCCGGGAAGAGCGATTTATCCCCGCTCCTCCGGTTACGATTCACTAACTAATGCTGGAGTCAAAGAGAGACGGGGATAAATCCCTCTTCCCGACCCGTGATTTTTTCATCTTTGGCGAGAAAAACCGATTTCTTCCCTCCAAAAACGCGGCTCAAAATGGCCAAACTCCAGAGACTCGTTAGGAGCGGCCCATCCTCTTCCGCAAGGGTTGCCTCTAATGTCGCTAACAGAGATTCACCGGCTCCGACTACGGATAGGTCGTCTCTACGAGACTAGCCCGCATTGGATTAGAGCAGCTTTTATCGCTTGTCTCTTGTGGCGCAGGATGAGTGGGCCGCGCCGGCGTTCGCCCTGATGGGCTACCAGCCGGACGCGGCCCGCTTTATTTTCGGATGCAGTCGCCCGCATCGCCGGAATGCGCTCTGGACTCTCCAATGCTCTCCCGGTGAATTCCCATTCACCGGCTCTGACGTAGAGAGTACTCGCCGAAACGGCCAAACGAAAACCAACATTGTTGTTGCGATTGTCTGGCGCATTGTTGTTGCGGTACGCGGAACGGCAGTTGTTACCATTGTTGATAAACGAACCGCCGCGCAGCATAAGTGGCGCACCCCGCTTCCGCCGACTCGATCGCTCGAGACCGGCGAAATCTCAAAAAATTTTCATGCGCGTTCCGCTTCGCTCCACGCGCAATGGGCGAAAGGAAAAAGAGCAAAGGGCAAAAGAGCAAAAGAGCCAAGTGCTATTGAGTCCTCGCCGAAACGGCCAAACGAAAACCAACATTGTCGTTGCGAGGGTCTGGCGCATTGACGAGGCGGGACGCGGAACGGCAGTAGTTACCAAGGCTGATAAACGAACCGCCGCGCAGCATACGATACGTGCCGGTCGATGGCCCCAGTGGGTTAGTCACTACGCCTTGATCCAAGCACTCCTTGTAATATCGCCGATCGTACCAGTCCTGACACCACTCCCAAACGTTCCCATGCATATCAAACAACCCGTATCGATTCGCTACTCCGAGACTGCCGGCCTCGACCGTCTTCCCTCGATACCTACCATCGGGCGCTCCTCCATATGGATAGTTCCCATCGTAGTTGACGATCTCAGTCGTAATCGTCCCTCCAAAGGCAAAAGGAGTCTGCGTCCCGGCGCGGCACGCGTACTCCCATTCCGCTTCGGTCGGCAAACGATACGCCCGGCCCGTCCTCTTCGCAAGCCGCTCGCAGAACTCCACCGCCGCTTCCCAACTCACGGTTTCCACGGGCTGGCGCCAGGAGTCCTTGAAACGCGATGGGTCTTCTTGAAGTTCAATCTTCAGCTTTGGCATGCGCGCCACTTCGCGCCACTGCTCGCGGGTAACTTCGAATCGTCCAATATAGAAGTCCGACACCCCCACTTGATGCGTGGGGCCCTCATCATCGAAGCGGTTGGCTTCGTTGCGCTCCGAACCCATAATGAGTGTCCCGCCCTTGATCGCGGTCATATCGAGATCGACCCCGCCGCCAAGCGATTCGATGAATTCATTGTTGGTGAGCGTGCGGCGATCCTTGATGTTCCCAATCGCGTCGAGCGTGACTGTTTCGAAGCGGTACGCGATCGTTGGGAAAGCGGGAGGCGCCGCGGACGTTGTGATCACCGGATTGACCAGCGACCACAGCCCGAGCGAGATAAGCACTGCCGCCAAAGACGCAGCCGCGGGCCGCACGCCGAACACATATCGTCCCTGGGGATAGAGAAGGTTGCGCAACACGCTTGGGATGCTCACCTCCAGCTTTCCTGTCTTGCCGCCCAGCAGCACCGACAAGAAAACATAGTCGCGCAATGGACTGGTCTCCGATTCTTTCTCGATGTGGTCGTAGAGCTCGCGCAATTCACGCCATCGTTTAACCCGCCTTCTGATCCCACCCTGGAGCCCTTGTTTCTCAGCCTGGCCCGCTTCGATTTGTTCGCGCGCAATTTCAAGTTGAATACCCTCGCACGGCTTGTCCCGGAAAGTGAGCAGGAGTATCTCGAGCGAGCGGCGAATCTGGCTCTCCTGTTTCGGCGTGAGATCGGCTATCAAGCGGCGCCGAAGCCAGTCGGGCAGATTGCCCTCGCGAAACCACGGAAGCCGCACCATCTCCAACAGCAACTGGTCCATCGGGCGCTTCAAAGGCAAGACCGCGCCAAAATAGAGCGTGAGATTCCATTGAAGCGCGGGATAGACCGCGCAGGCGCAAAGCAACAGGTATCCGTCGTCTCCAAGAGAGGCTTTCAAATCCGCGCACAACTCCGCCGCTTCTTCCGAAGACGGATCAGGCCCGCTAATCCACCTCAACGGGAATTCGTCCCAAGTCTCCGGCCCCCCGTCCGCCAATGCGTCATGGTCCGCTTTCACCGGCCGTTCCGAACCGATAGCCTCGGCCAGCGAGTGCAGCCCCGACTGAGTAGCGTCCGATAGTTTGAAGCCGAGTTCCCTCAATATGTCACCGCGCTCGTCGTCAGGCGGTAGCGGCCTGGGACTGAGCAACGACCGGTTGCTCCAGTGACCGACGGTTTCGACCCACTTGTCCGGCTCACCGCTGAACGGGTCGAACAAGTGAGCCGCGTCGCCGAAGATCATGAGCCGATGATCGGGATGGCGGGATATCAGCTCTCGAAGCGTGTAGCGAGAGACGTCTTTACCAGTACGCCAGCAAACGCGCGGATCGTACTGATAGAAGTATCCGTCAACCGAAACTCCACCTGTCTCGAGTTGTTTGACCATCTCACTGGCGAGCCGCGCTTGCTGGTCGCGCGGGGTTGCGCACTCGATGAGAGCCAGATACTCGGGGCGGAGCCGCCGCGAGCCATACCGCGGCGTAAACATACCGCCGCCTGACGCCGTTTCCTGAACGGTCGCCGGAACGTCCAGATCGCTTGACGGCGAAGGAAAGTGGCGGTGCAGTTCTTGAACGGCACGGCGGAAAATCCTCCCTTGGAAAAGCCGTCCGGAAGCGCCATCAACCGTGATCTGATCCAACCACGGTATTTTCTCCGTCGATTTCCTGCGCAGGAACAGCCGGCGCACCTTCCGCCACAGGAGTATCAGGCCAAGCAGCGCAAGCGGCGCCGCGATGATCGAAACCCGCTTCCAACTCACGCTCCTTTTGGGAAGGGCCGGTGCTTGATCGCTTACCGAGGCCGGGGGCGGTATCGAAAAAGGCGGTGGTGGACCGATGACTCGATCCTGATCATTCGAGGACCGTCCGGCTAATCTACGGTCTTCGCTCTCGCCCACTAAAGCAATTTCTTCGGCGCTCTTCGGAGCGGCGTCTATGTTCTTATCCCACTGCTTGAAGCCGTAGCAGCTTACCTGAAGCGCGCCCGGCAGATCCTTCCTCCGGTACTTCAGGGAGAAGTAGCCGTCGGCGCCGGTCTGAACCGCATGCCCCGCGAAGCTGACAACAGCGCCGCGCATCGGGTGCTTGTCCTGTTCATTGATGACTCTGCCGGAGAGCGTGAGCGGCCATCTGGAAAAAACCTGGAGCAATATCAACGCAGCCGCCGCGAGCGAGACGGCCACTAAGACGGCGTTTCTCAGCCGGTGCGCTTTTGCTTTGGGTTCATCCGCCGGACGTTCCGGCTCCGGTGGAAGTGGGGCCGGCGTTGGCTCCACGTGACGCCCCGCCAGCCACTCCTCGATCTTGCGAGGCAAGTCCTGTTGTTCAGCCGGCGAGGAACAGAAGACCGGGCCGAGCCACGAGCATATTTCATCGATGCTCTCGGGCAGTGAGTCCTTCGCCGCCAACCCAATCAGAAGATTCTGCGCGTTGATGAATTGCTGAACGCCGATCTTGTAGCCGTCCCGCCTGAGGAGATCGGCAAGGGCCAATAGGTCATCGGGACGAAAGGCGCGCGTACTCACGCTATTTCTCCTTCAGCCAGCTCTCGAACAGCTTGTTAGCCAGGTCCTGGTCGTTGGCGGTCTTGACCAACGCGCAAAGACTCGCGGCCATGTCGTCCGGCGAGCCCCGTAGCGATGCGCCGGTGGGAACTCCCTTTTTCCGCAGCACGGTCAGCCACGCGATCAACTCGGCGGTGGCCGGTCTCTTATCAATGCGAGCCGCCGCACGCAGCCTTTGGAAAAAGTCGAGCGCGTCGGAGAGCATCGCGCCTCCAGCCAGGTTATCGATTCGCGACGTTACGATCATTTCCAGCCGGCGAGCATTAGGGAAATCGATGTGGTAGTAGATACAGCGCCGCAGGAATGCGTCCGGGAGATGTTTCTCCGAGTTGCTGGTTATGATGACGATCGGGCGCAGTTCGTCCTCTTCCCCGCGCTCGCCGATAACGCCGACGCGAAACTCGCGGTTCTCCAACTCCGGCGCCTTGAAGTAAAGGTGCTCGATTTCATTCAGCAGATCGTTGGGAAAATCACGCGGGGCCTTGTCGATTTCATCGATCAGCACCACCGACCGCCGCTGGCCGCCGTGCTCGAAGCCGGCCGGAATCCAGGGCCCGACGTCCTCTTCGCTGTTGGAGCGAAGGATGGCGGTTCCAAGCGCGTTGTAGGTGACGTAGTCGAGGTTCCGCTGGCTGCCTTGATGAGTCTGAGCGGCATGGAAGCGGCGCAGCGTGTCATAACCATAAAAGAGGTCGCGGGCGATGGTGGTCGATTTGGTTTCGAACATCAGCGGCGGGTATAGGCCCAACTCCCAGGCGACGCTGTGAGCGAGCTGGGTCTTGCCAACGCCGGCCTCGCCCGTCACCAGCAGCGGCTGGCCCAGCATCAGGGCGACGTTCACCGCCCGGACCAAACCCTGGCCGGGGTCGTAATACGCGGGGTGGTTTCCGCGGCTGCGCTTCAGCATCGGGAGTCCGTCGTCGTCATCCGAGCGGCGTTGTTGCGGTATGTATTGAAGGGGCATGATTCATCTCCTGCAGCATTTTATTTTCGCCGTCTTTTCTTCATGAAGTGATCGGTGATGTCGTTGAGCGGAACACTGTCCCTGCTTCCGAAGAGCCTTACAATATCTTCCTTGGGGAGATCGCAATCCTCCGCCCAGCGCAGAGCATCCTCCCTGGAAACAGGGCCCAGCTCGGGGATGACGGCGACAGACAGTTGTTGATAACACTCGTTCCCGTCTTCGCCATCCAACGACCTTGCCAGTTGTTCGATTCCTCGTTTCGAGTTCCGATTGAGCGCCGCCATCCGCCGCGAACGGTTGATTGCGAACATCCTCGGCCACCGGCGCAACCTGAGGCTCCCGGCCGTCTCATAGGTGAGGCTGAAACAAACCACCAGCCTTTGACCCTCGGGCAAATCCGGCCAATGGCCGTCCCAAAAAGCAAGAAATGCGTCGATGACCTTATTCGCCGCGGCATCGGCTTCCCGGCGGAACAAACGAAGATTCAGCAACACCGGCGCCGGATTATTCGCGACGATTCCAATCAACTCATCCAAACGGCGCGTAAAGCCATCCTCGCCATCGACCACGCAGTTCTTAAAGGCTTGCAGCGGGTCTTTTCTCAGGGACTCGCGATCCGGCGGATTGATCCTGAACGCGTTGACGCCATGCCGGTTGCCGGGCAAACCCGGCAAGACGTCGCGCTTCAAATGCTCGTGAAAGTAGTCGGGGCGTTCGCGGTCGTCGCCATGAATGATGCAGACGAAGGGCCGGTGCGGCCTTGCTTTCACGTGCCGGCCCAACTCGAGAAGCAGCTTCGCCAGATGTTTGGCGCGGTCGCATTTTCTCAACAATGCCTCGGGCGAACCGCTGCCGAGGCGAGACCAGCCGGCGATCTCCACCTCTATCTGATCGATCTGCCTCTTGAGTCTCTCTCGATTAAGCGGCTCAATGGCGTTGCCATATGCCTCGAGAAGGACGCCCCTCTCTCGTCGCAGTGTGGCCAGTGTTTTTCTGTCGGGATCAGACATAATCAGACGTATTCAGGATCAATCCCTCTTCCCGGCCTGTAATTGTTTTAGTTTTTCGCACTCGTTTACCTCGACGTTTCCCTAAGAGCTTCCAAAATGGCCAACGTTTAAGGCGCCAAGATGAAAAGCGCGGCCACTGTTCGGCTACGGCCCTTTTCTGTAGTCGACGAGTATGATGTCTCCGGCAACCTTGCACTCGAGAGTCGGCGTCTGAGTGACCCTGTTTCTTAAAGCCCAGTCTTGCACCCAATCAAGAACGTATCGATTCACGTCTTGCACGGTGACCAGTTCTTTCGCGTCCCGATCCGCCTTTCCCTCGAGCGCCTCGATCAGGTAATGAGTGAACACACTGGCCTGCTCGCCAGCCCATACGTAGCTTCTCTCTCCCTGCTTGCATGAAGCAAGAACAGCCATTCCCTCGGCCTGTTCGAATACGCGCTGGATGAATTCGGGAGACATCGGGCGTCCGCCTTTGACGCCCAGATTAACTCCCGAATGACAGGCGTCAATGATGATCACTTTTGCTCGCGCTTCCGCCTTTTGTACGATTTCCTTAACATCGGTCAATGAAACGGCGGTCTTGCTTAAGCTGTCGCTATATCCGTCTCTGGCGACTAAATAACTTTCGCTCGCTGTGTAGTCGCCATGTCCCGTGTAATAAAACAAGAGCAAATCATCAGACTCGGTTTGCCTCGCGATGAATTCGAGCATCCTCAAGATGCGGTTCCGAGTCGGCGGTTCGGGCGCATCGTCCGCAAGCAGCGCAACGCGTTGGTCTTCATAACCACCCGCCAGCAATCTATTGCGCACCGCATTGACGTCATTCAAGCAGACATCCAGCGCGCCGTAGCTGGCGCCGTCATCGTATTCCATCGCGCCCGCCAGCACCGCCCATCGCTTGCCGGTTCCCAAGCCTTTATCCAACGTCGCCGCCGAAGAAAGTCCTGTAGCCGGCGGTTTACTCGACGGGGATTCCACACCCACTCTGGAACTCGTATTCTCACTCACTGCCGCGAGCCTGACCTTCCATTCCGCGATCTCGGCGAGTTTCCGGTCATACTGCCGTTTGAGTCTCTCCTGATGAATTGGTTCGATTGAACTCGAGTAAGCATCGAGGAGAATGGCCGCCTCACGTTCTAACTTCTCGATAAGCTGTTTAACGTGGTCCGTCATGATGTGTCGATCTTGAAGACGCCTTGCTTAGCCGTTGCGAAGAAGCGAGACCGTCGACCCCGGGCCGCATCATCCTACGTCAGCTTGAATGAAGGATCAAGGCGTTGGGTAGTTGGTGGGGTAATTGTGTGTTGCTGAGACGGAAGAAGAGTTTCTCGCAAAGATGCAAAGATCGGCGCAAAGGCCGCCAAGCAGCCTTGCAAGAAAAGAGAACCAGTCGGATGCGATGAGCCGCCTAAGGCCGCATAGTACCACCGCGGCCGGAGGCGCAACAAAAAGCCCGCCGGCGAAGCAAACCCGAAGAATCTAATTTTTCCGGGCTGCTTTGCGGCCTTTGCGCCGATCTTTGCGTCTTTGCGAGAAACTCTTTCTTCGCGATTTGTCAACG
>JAHFUG010000347.1 GCA_023265195.1 Blastocatellia bacterium
TTAGGAGGGCAATGTTTATAGCAAAGATCGGCCGCAACGTCCGCCCTCCGTTAGGAGGGCCATGTTTATAGCAAAGATCGGCCGCAACATCAGCCCTCCGTTAGGAGGGCCATGTTTATAGCAAAGATCGGCCGCAACGTCCGTCCTCCGTTAGGAGGGCCATGTTTATAGCAAAGATCGGCCGCAACATCCGCCCTCCGTTAGGAGGGCAATGTTCATAGCAAGGATCGGCCGCAACATGGCCCTCCGTTAGGAGGGCCATGTTTATAGCAGGATTGGCCGCAACGTCCGCCCTCCGTTAGGAGGGCCATGTTTATAGCAAGGATCGGCCACAACATCCGCCCTCCGTTAGGAGGGCAATGTTTATAGCAAGGATCGGCCGCAACGTCCGCCCTCCGTTAGGAGGGCAATGTTTATAGCAAAGATCGGCCGCAACATCAGCCCTCCGTTAGGAGGGCCATGTTTATAGCAAAGATCGGCCGCAACATCCGTCCTCCGTTAGGAGGGCCATGTTTATAGCAAAGATCGGCCGCAACATCCGCCCTCCGTTAGGAGGGCAATGTTTATAGCAAGGATCGGCCGCAACATCCGCCCTCCGCTAGGAGGGCCATGTTTATGGCAAAGATCGGCCGCAACGTCCGCCCTCCGTTAGGAGGGCCATGTTTATAGCAAGGATCGGCCACAACATCCGCCCTCCGTTAGGAGGGCCATGTCCATCTGTGTTTCAAGCGAACAATGAGGCTGCCTCCATTTCAAGAAGCACATGGCCCTCCTACGGAGGGCGGAGCGTCCCACCACGCGTACTATAAACATGACCCTCCTACGGAGGGCGGAGCGTCCCACCACACGTACTATAAACATGGCCCTCCTACGGAGGCGGAGCGTCCAACCACACGTACTATAAACATGGCCCTCCTACGGAGGGCGGAGCGTCCCACCTCACGTACTATAAACATGGCCCTCCTACGGAGGGCGGAGCGTCCCACCTCACGTACTATAAACATGGCCCTCCTACGGAGGGCGGAGCGTCCCACCTCACGTACTATAAACATGGCCCTCCTACGGAGGGGCGGAAGAAATGGCCAAACTCCAGAACGCCGGGTGAGAATGAGAGTAGCCCAAAGAGCCGTCCCTATATCCATGCCTCGTCATGCCTACATTGCTTTTTACCTGTCCAAGCATCTCTCCGCTTCGTCTGCCCAAAACCCCTCTTCTTAAGAATCAGTTGGAAAAACAGCCGAACCCAAATACAATCTGAAGCCTCATCGGTTCAGCCACAGCGAACGCCGGTCGATCGAGGAAAAATCCTATGGCAATCACGCTCTCGCTCTCAGCAGCCGATCTCGACAATGATGATTTGCAGGACATCACTCGGCGTTTGCGCCGCGACCTGATTGATGAAGCCGGTGTTACGGCCACACTCGCTACTACACCGGCCGAACCTGGATCGAAAGGCGACGCGGCGGTCTACGGACAGATAATCATCGCGGCCGTTAGCGGCGGTGGTTTCGTGGTTGCGCTGGTCAACGTGCTGAAAGCTTACGTTCAACGCAAGCCGTCTTTGCAATTCGAATTGCGCAAGAAGAACGGTGACAAAATAACGATCAAAGCCGGCGACCTGCGAGCCAGTGACATGAACCACCTGACGCAGGCGATAAAGAACGCCGTCGAGGGAATGAATGAGTGAAGGCCGCCGGTATGCGATCTTGATCGGCAGCAGCCGGTTCGACAACGAGCCTAAACTGCATCCGTTGAAATGTCCCGAGCGGGACGTCGACGGCATGCTTGAGATTTTGCGGGCGCCGGAGCTCGGGGCGTTTGGGGAGACCTTCGCCTTCAAGAACATCGAAAGCCACGCAGTGCTGCGGCGAATCGAAGAAGTGCTGGCCGACGCCTCCGCCGTCGATCAGTGGTTGAAGGATTGAAATGAGTGAAGGCCGGCGCCATGCCATCCTGATCGCGGCGGGGCAGTTTCCGAATGACCCTTCGCTGCAAACTTTGCGGTGTCCGAAAAACGACGTGGAGGGTTTGGCGGAGACGCTGACCTCGCCTGACTATGGCCTGTTCAGCGACCCTATGATCTCCATCAACGACCCGCATCACAAGATACTGCCGGCGATCAATCGCGTCTTCAAACACGCTCATCGAACGGACCAGATACTGATCTACTACTCCGGTCACGGCAAACCGGACGCCGCCGGGCATCTTTATCTGGCGGCGTCAGACACCGAGTCCGACGCCTTGGAAACCACTTCGATCGCCGTCGGGACGTTGCGGCGGCTCATCGACAATTACGCCTGCAAGCAGATCGCCTTGATTCTTGATTGCTGTTTCAGCGGCGCGGCGGACAAGGACTTTCTGAAAGGCGCCGTGGACGATGCGCTGCAACAGACGTTTCACGACCGCGGAATCTACATCTTGACGGCTTCCAGTCCCAGTGAAAACGCGCGCGAAAAAGAAGGCGATCAATACAGCTTGTTCACCAAACACATCCTGCAGGGAATCAAACAAGGCGAGGCCGATCGGGATGGCGACGGGTTGATCAGCATGAGCGACGTTTATGAGTACGTCAGACAACGTGTCCCGAAAGAGGGCCCGCAATATCCGAGGAAATGGGAATTCGGCATTCAGGGCGGCGAGTTGATCATCGCACGCTCGGCAAAACTCCACGGCGTAGATCGCCTGCGGTTGTTTCGGGAGAAGATCAAGAGCCTGGATGATGTCCTGCTGCCGGAAGTCTTCGATCATGCCTACAAAGTGATTCGGGAAAACCAGCCGGGACGGGACAAAGAACACCTGACGCTGCTGGAGTCGTTGTTCGAAGAGCGGATTACGATCAGTGAATTCAGCTCTCGATGGCTCAAACTCGCGAACTCGCGCGAATCCGCGCCGAAGCCGCAACCCGACATTGGACGGCGGCAGGTCTCGCCTGAACCCGGTCAAGACCTCAAACGGGAGGAACCCGGTTCATTATCCGAGAACCTCAACGGCGTATCGCTCGAGATGATCTACGTCCCGGGCGGTCGGTTCAATATGGGATCGCCGGAAGGTGATGGTTCCGATTCCGAGAGACCTCTGCATGAGGTTACCGTGCCCAGTTTTTATATCGGAAAGCATCAAGTTACGCAGGAGCAGTGGCAGTCGGTGATGGGCGCCAACCCCTCGGTCTTCAAAGACGGTAAGAATTTGCCGGTTGAAACAATATCGTGGAATGACGCGAAGGAGTTTTGCAAGAAGCTCTCGCGGATGACCGGCAAAGAATATCGGCTGCCGAGCGAAGCCGAATGGGAGTACGCCTGCCGCGCGGGAACTACAGGCGATTACGCCGGCGATCTGGACGCCTTGGGATGGTACGATGGGAACGCGAGTGGCAAGACACATCCGGTTGGTGAGATGGAACCTAATGCCTATGGCTTACACGACATGCACGGCAACGTGTGGGAATGGTGCGAAGACGTTTGGCATGACACTTATGACGGCGCGCCGAACGATGGGAAGGCGTGGCTTAGTGGCGGAGACACCGGCAGGCGCGTCCTGCGGGGCGGTTCGTGGAACTACAATGGTAACTACTGTCGTTCGGCCGATCGCGGCAGGTTTGCTGCAGGCTACCGTTACATCAGCATCGGTTTTCGTGTTGTATCTACGGCGAGGACTCGGTAGCCCTCTTACACTCTTTCTCCTTTTTTCCCTTTTACCCTGACGCGCGCGAAGCGCGCATGAAATTTTTTTTCGAGGGCGAGGATAAGATGAAGGCAGTGTCCTAATCCGTGTTGCTTGTGTCCAAATGGAACGGCGATCAGCTTAGGTTTCGCTTGTGCCGCATCTCCGTAGGAGAGACCTGTCTGTAGATACGAGCGATGACCACCGCCGCCGCTTCCGTTAGGGGTCGTAGCTCCGTTAGGAGCGACCCATCCTCTGCCGCAAGGGTTGCGTCTAACGCCGCTAAGGAGGCGAAAAAAATAACTTCCCGTTTTGAATATGCGCCGGCACGAAGTGAGTACCGCCGGTGAAGTGAGAACTTCACCGCAGAGACGCAGAGATCGCTGAGAGAGCCGCTGAGATAGCTGCAGAGAGTAAGCTCCCTCTGCGTCCCTCTCTGCGGTCTCCGCGGCTCTGCGGTGAACTTCCTCGAAAAAGGGAGCTTAATCGCCGGCCGGGGAAACGGCTGATTGGCGCGGACTGCGCAACGCTGATCCACACGAATACCCGAGTCGAAGGCAGCGTTGATCCGCGGCTATTCAGGAAATCCGGCAGCCCTACCCGAGACCAAACTGAACACCGCCGGTTTTAGATTGCCGAGACCTCTGCTCCCGCGCGTGGTATAATCGCCCAACAAAGTTGACCGGCCCAACGCATGGAGATCATGACAAAAGAGGAAGCTCGGCTTTTCAAAGAGCGCTGGCGGTTGGTCAATCAAGTCACCAAAGAAGAAGCCCGCCGCATGTCTGCATCAGATAGGCTTAGAGATCTCGAAATCCTGTACCAGTTTGGCCGGGAGCTTGGCTGGCCTAACCAGGACGACGGCGTAGACCAGGTGCGAGCGCGATGGAATCGATTAAGAGAGAAAGCGGGTGTCTGAAGCCGGGTTACCGTCATTAGTCATAGACGCATTGCGAGTTCTGACCGCGTGGCTCGATGACGAAAAAGTTCCACATGCCATCATAGGCGCGGTTGGCGTCGCTCTGGTCGCGCAAGCCCGCGCTACACAGGACATCGATGAGGTGATATGGCTGGAGGGTGATCGCTGGGAGGCCCTGCTGAACTCCGCCATCGAGCACGGGTTTGCGTCTCGTGTAAGCGATCCGATCGCCTTCGCCAGAAGATCTCGTATTTTTCTGCTCGAGCATAAGCGCAGCGGCGTTAAGATTGACCTCTCGTTCGGGGCTCTGCCGTTCGAACGGGAGTTGATCGAGCGGGCGCAGCCGGTGGACCTAGGCGATGTCAGCGTCCGGGCGGCGACCCCCGAGGATTTGATCATAACCAAAGCGGTAGCCAATAGACCCAAAGACATTGCCGATATCGAACTGATCCTGAACGTCCACCAGGAACTTGACTGGCGGCGAATCAGATACTGGACCCACGAGTTCGCGAATGCGTTGGAGACGCCTGAGATCGAGGACAATCTCAAGCGATTGTTATCCAGTCAAAGGAAGTGACCAACCGAAGTCTCTAACTGCCTTGTAGGAGGAACGCCCGAGAATTGACGTTGGAAAACACATCTCGAGGGAGCAAGGCAAATCTTTCAGGTGGCGCCTGTTCTCCAATCCCGGCTGTCAGCGTTCACTCTTTATTGACGACTCTACCAATGGATCTCAACGGCCGCGGCGGCAGCCGGGCATACGAAACGCTCCGATCCTGCTCGAGTAGCTTGCAGAGCCTTTCTTTATGTAATCGCCGACGTACCAGACTGTGCAGTCGTCGCTTGGGTCGATGGCTGTTTGCGTGTAGTCCTCCCAGCGCATCGCGTTCTGCGGTCCTTGGCCTTCCACCAATACCGTCTCATGAATCGTCAACCGGCCGATCGGGTCTTTGGCGAGCCGCCCGGCGAACCGCTGCCCCGCGAAGTTCGGCGTTCCTCCGAATGAGTAACCGATTCCGATGTTGCCCAGACGGTCAATGGCCGGACTGGCCATCCAGCGGTAGAAGCCGTCCGGCGCGTACGTCCCTTGCTGATGCAAACCGACGTTGCGATCTTTATTAATGCGGAACTCGTACCAGCGTACGCCTCCTCCTCCCGCCGATGTGTTGATCGAGTGCAGCCCAACAATAGACTCGCGGCCACCGATTCTTCGATAGACGAGCCGCGACATGATCTTGTCGCCCTGCGCATCGAGCCGGCGTTCCGTCCCCGGCTGCGGGACGCAGTTCGTGAGCTGCCCATCACATAAGTAATGATAAGGAGCGACGGCGATCTTCTCAGGACCAGCGACCTTTGTGTTCGCCGGGTTCTTCCAATCGACGTGAAACTTCCACGAGAGGATGGCGTCATCTTCAAAAACTTTCTTCAGTTGCGCTCCGCCCGCCGCCATCATTATGTTAGGCGCGCCCGGCGGCGGCGGCCGCTTGCCGTCAACATCCGCGTTGTTCAGGAAGTTCACTCCGTCGATCACGATGCACTGCTCGGCCGCGGGCTCGCCCTTCAACATCTTCGCGCGCTCCGCGACGCAAGCATGCTTTTGAATCACATCGTCGCCGGTGCTGGTTGGGACGTAGTAGCCGTCCGGCCAGATTGCCGGCCGCGGATAATCCGGGAAGAGCGGCCGTAGGAACTCATAGCGATAGTACGGACCGAACGGGTCGGGCCCGGCGCTTATCGCATAGCACATTGAATACGGCCCTTGAGGGCCGGCTTGTTGTGATTGGTTCCCTTGACCGGGCGCGCCTGGCCGAGGCGCCTGTCCCGGCTGAGCAGGTGGGTTCGGTGGGCTCGGTGGAGGCGCGAACAACCGCACAGCGGGTCCAGGCTGATCCGGCCGGCCTGGCGTACTGACCTGAGCAGGCTCTCCCGAGCGGCCCGGCCCCTGCTGATCCGGACGGACTGGACCCCGCCGAAAGGTCGGCATCACTACGAGCCAGCGGCCGGCGAGTTGGTCATACCGAACCACCGCGTCGCCATTATTCATCGCCTCGCACGCGCCGCCGAAGCCTCTGAAGATCGTATTAGTGGGGACGGGACCGTATAGAACCCTGCCCGTCTCGCCGAACTGCTTGCCCTTCTTGGTGAAGATCGCCATTCTCGAGTTGACGATCTGAAAGATATGATCTGGCCCGGCCGCGAGGCTGTTATCAGACGGGTTGCGCAACATGGCGCCGCCCTGCGGACCTTCAAACCCGGCTCCAAGACCGTCGAAGCTTTCCACGATCGCCGCCGGCGGCCGATTACCTTGAGACCGCTGTTCAACCGCGGCCGCTCCCGATGGGCTGGTCATTACTGGCGGAGTTATCGGCTCCGGGGACTGCTGCTCTGTTTCGCCGCGGTCATGACTAACTTCAGTGGCGAAAGCCTGCGTAGAAGCGTGGAATCGCGAATTCGGAGACCCGAACTCAGGCAAGTGCGCCGAGTCGAGGGCCGCGTTGTGCTCGACGCCCGCCGGAGACCCAAAGGATCGAGCGGGTATCATCGCTGCGCCGGCTTGAACGATTATTGCCGCGTCGTTGCGCAGGTTCGTTTCGGAACCGGTATTGACACTGGAAGGCGGCGTGGCTGAAGCGAAGAGAATCGTCGTCAGAGCGATTGCGGTTGCAACAGTTTTCAGTGCTTGAAACGTCACGTTGTCCTGAACTGCTCGATAAGAACTGACAGCGGCGCGACTTTAGCAGACCAGGCAATCGCTGGCAATCCGGTGGCGGTAGGTCCGGTTGGTCCGCGTGTCCGTCAAGAATCGAGCAGCGAAATTGCGCCTGTCCATAAGCAGGCGACCGCGTTCCCAAGCATTGCTGGATGTCCACATCACTGATACAACCCCGAATGTATCCCTGGGGTGTGGCTATATGGGGCCTTGTCTTTGTCACTTCGGCCGTTTCTTAGAAGAAGCCCTTGCGGCCGGTTTGGTTGATCGGGCCTCGAGTTCTTTCTCTCTTGCTCTGACCTTCGCGTTCTTCAGCGCTGCTCGAATGAACTTGCGCAGGTGAGGGTTCTTCAAGTCTTCGGGCCGGCGGACTTTGATGTGCCGGATGATCTTGCCCCCGCCGGCCAGCACGCCGTCAGGGTCGTCCAGCTCCGCGCCGCGATTGAACATTAGATTCACGCCTTTAGTATAAGTCACGACCTGGCAGAAGGCGTCGCTCATCTTGCCCGTGAGCGAATACCAGAACACGAGCGCATATACTTGAACAAGCTTCTCGACTCCCTCGGGCGCTTCCTTCAAAACCATTTCTCGCAGGGCGAGGGCGAGTTCGCCTACCTGGAGATCGTACCGAGAGAGCATGCGAATCAACTCTTCGCCTGGACGTTGAGATTCATACATTGCTTGCGCCAAGGATCCTACCTATGAAAGAAATTGCGGCTGGAGGCCCACATTTCTACCACTGATCGGCTCTTTCGGACAACACGCTCCACTACGCTGAATGCTTAACGGTTTTGGGAGGCGGAGCTGCGAGATGCTTGGACAGGTGGAAAGCAACGTATGCATGACGAGGCATGGATTTCAGGACGGATCTCGCTAACTGGGAGCGGCGGCGGATCCGAGAGGGCTCATAATGCACTGTCACAAATCGTCCACATAGCAAGCTACCGGCTGCCTTGATCACGCGATAAGAACACCGATGGGCTCTATGAAT
>JAHFUG010000348.1 GCA_023265195.1 Blastocatellia bacterium
ACGGAAACGTCACGACCATCTGTGGCGACGCTTCATCCGTTGTTAGACAGTTTGCTTCCAAGGGAGCAAAGTTCGAGTTCGTGTTCGTAGATCATTCACATTCTTACGAAGCCGTCTACGTCGTCTGCCGGGAGTTGGGAGCCGTCATGGCGAACGGCGGGTTTTGCCTTTTTCATGATTTCAACGATCACAGGAACAGGGAGGCCGACGACACGGAGTATGGCGTCTATCAAGCCGTCGTCGAGGGACTGGATTCGCGTGAGTTCGAGTTCTATGGGGTATAC
This sequence comes from Blastocatellia bacterium, assembly GCA_023265195.1. Classification (GTDB taxonomy): domain Bacteria; phylum Acidobacteriota; class Blastocatellia; order UBA7656; family UBA7656; genus QHVH01. Next base: position 285 of record JAHFUG010000348.1, read on the forward strand.
GGCTGCGCCGCGTTGTATAGGTTCCTCGCGGACTAGTGGTGCTCGGCAGAAGTTGTCATGCCGGGAAAGCCGCTGATTTGCGCTGACTGCGTAATGCTGATCAGCGCAGATCAGCGGCCCGAAGGCAGCGCAGATCGGCGGTTAATCCGGAAGCTGACTCGGCGACACTCTCTGGGGCGACTGATCAATTATTTCCGCCGAGCACAACTAGCCGGCATTCCCGCTGGGTAAGAACAGTCGAATTGAGGTTTCGGACGCAGGAATGAGCACTTTGCTGAACCCATTCGATCATCCGATTTGTTTCTCCACGCCGGTGCGTCTGGTGCAATCGGCTTGGCGCCAGCATGTCCCGTTTGCGATGTTCCTGGTGGACGTCCTAAAGCCCCAGATCATCGTGGAGATCGGAACCCACTACGGCGGATCTTACTGCGCTTTTTGTCAGGCCGTAAAGCAATTGAACCTCGATACGCGGTGTTACGCCATTGACACGTGGCAGGGAGACCCGCATTCCGGCTTCTACGGTCCGGAGGTTTTAGCTGAACTCCGCGATTATCATGACCTCTTGTACGGAGGCTTTTCGCGCCTGATCCAAAGCTCCTTCGATGAAGCCTTGCGCCATTTCGGCGACGGGACGATCGGTTTGCTTCACATAGATGCGTATCACACCTACGAAGCAGTAAAGCGGGACTTCGAATCGTGGCTTCCGAAGATGGAATCCGCCGGGGTGATTCTATTCCACGACATCAACGTGCGGGAACGCGACTTTGGCGTGAGACGGTTCTGGGACGAGATAAAACCGCATTATCGGCATTTCGAGTTTGTTCACGGACATGGATTGGGCGTTTTGGCGGTTGGCGAGACAAAGTCACCCGAGTTTCGAGAAGTCCTCGACGCTACGGGCGAGAGCGCCGCCATTCTTCGTGATTTCTTTTTTCAACTTGGGAACAGACTCGATCTCAAGTTCGAGAGGGACGCGAACGCAAAAGCAGTCATCCGTCTTGAAGGCGAGTCGGAACAGTATAGGCGAGCAATTGGAGAGCGCGAGGAAACGCTGCGGTCAATATCGGCGGCGGTGGCGGAAAAGGAGGCCGCGATCAGATCGCTTAAAGCCCAAATGGCCGAGAAAGACCGCGCGCTTCACAAACTCAGATCTCCATTGACCGAGAAGACCCCGGGCATTCAAGGGTTTAGGTCTCAGTTGGCCGAAAAAGACCGCGCCATTCAAAAGATCAAGTCTCAGTTGGCGGAGAAAGAGCAAGCTTCGCAACTGCTCTCAAAGGAACTTCGCGACAAAGAATCACAGCTCGCGAGAATAGACGGTTCTATCGGCTGGCGGCTGCTGAACGCTTATGGCCGGCGAATCAAGTACCCATTCTTGATGCCTCTATACCGGCTCTACGGGCGGTTAAAGTATCCTTACCTTCTGCCGATCTACAAGCGGCTGGGGCTCCTGCCGTCTGACGCCGCGAGAGCGTCAGGGAACGGCGATGCAAGAATTGTCCAGACCCAGCCACGCGGCATCGCGCCCTCTCAAGACTCGATGATAACGGTGAGGCCCGTTGAGCCCACGCCATCCCTGGAACCGCATCGCTCCGCCGCGGATGTGATCGTCTGCGTTCACAACGCTCTTGAAGACGTTAAGTTATGCCTCGAATCCGTCGTTCGTTGCACCAGTATGCCGTACTCTTTAATCCTGGTGGACGACGGCAGCAACCAGGAAACTCGTGAATATCTCGAGGCCTTTTCTAATGCCCACAACGCGGCGTTGATCAGGAACGAACAAGCTCGAGGTTACACCTTCGCCGCCAATCAAGGCCTCAGGCGGTCACGTGGGGATTACTCGGTCCTCCTTAACAGCGATACGGTGGTTACAATTGAATGGCTGGATAGACTGATCGCCTGCGCCGAATCTGATCCGCGCATTGGGCTGGTTGGTCCGGTTTCAAACGCCGCCACGTGGCAGTCAATACCGGAGATTATCAGCAACGGGGTGTTTGCGGAGAATAAGCTACCCGAAGGCTTAACCGTCGCCGATTTGGGAAGGCTTGTGACCCGGTATTCCGCCCGGTTGTACCCCTGCATTCCCTTCATAAACGGCTTTTGCTTTATGATCAAGCGGCGCGTAATCGACGAAGTTGGTTATTTCGATGAAGATACATTCGGGAGAGGGTATGGCGAAGAGAACGATTATTCGCTGCGGGCTCACAAGAAGGGTTGGCGCTCCGCTATCGCGGATGACGCTTACGTATACCATGCTCAATCTCGTAGCTACACGCATGAACGTAGAAAAGAACTGACTGAGGGCGCCGGGGCCGCATTGGCCGCAAAGCATGGAACGCAAGTAATCAATGAGGGGGTAGCGGTCTGTCAGTTCGATAGGGTCCTTGAAGGAGTAAGAGCGCGCAGTGGCGTCATGGCTTCGCGGCAACAGTTCATCGAACAGGGGAAGGCGCGCTGGGAAGGAAAGCGCGTTCTGTTTGTCCTTCCGATCGCGGCGTTTTCAGGAGGTTGCAACGTCGTTCTCGAGGAAGCGGAAGCGATGCGGCGGATGGGAGCCGACGTGCGTATCGCGAACTTGAGCCCTTATCGAAAGGGATTCGACGAAGCATATCCTGATAACACGCTGCCAGTCATCTGGGCTAGAAGTCCTGATGAGGTTCCCGATCTGCTTCCCGCCTATGACGCCGTAATCGCTACGTGGTGTGCGTCGGTGAGTTGGCTGTCGTTCCCCAAGGCGGCCTCCCATCGACCCGTGAGAGGTTATTACGTTCAGAGCTTTGAGCCCTATTTGTTCCCCGAAGGCTCACAAGAATTCAAGATGGCCTGGGATTCATACACCCGGTATCCAGATATTGTCCGGGTTACCAAGACCGAATGGAATCGAGCCGTCGTAGGCGAAGAGATCGGAGTGGACTGCACTGTAATAGGGCCGAGCGTGAATATAGACCTATTCCGGCCGCGTCGCCGACAGGACCCCGATTGGCCGCGGCGGCCATTGCGCATCGCGGCGATGATTCGCCCAAGCGCTCCCTGCCGCGCGCCTGAGTTGACATTGGAAGTCTTGAGGACGCTCAATCGCCAGCATGGAGATGCTATAGAGATGTATCTCTTCGGGTGCGCCAAGAACGAACTGGAGAGCCTTGCGGCGCCACTCGATTTCTCTTATCGCAACGCGGGCATATTGACTCGTCCGCAAACTGCGTCGCTCCTCAATGATGTGGACATAATGGTCGATTTCTCGACCTGGCAAACTATGGGTCTGACCGCAATGGAGGCGATGTGCTGCGGCGCCGCCGTCATAGTTCCACAAAGAGGAGGGGCGCCCAGTTTCGTCAGGCATGAAGAGAATGGAATCATCACGGACACCAGCGTGGAAAAAGACTGCCTGGCGGCTCTGCAGCGCCTGATTGTCGATGATGAACTCCGCGCCAGGCTCCAGCGGCGGGCCATGTTCGACATTTGCCAGTTCTTCCCCGAGAAAGCGGCCTTCAATATCTTGAACGTTATATTCGAAGAGACCGCTCGAAGGACGGAGGAGTCCCCCGCGCAACCTCGCGCGTCACTTCCGGAAAAACAACGCATACGACCTGCCGAACGCGGGGTAGCCGGCCGGCGCCACGACCGGGCGCAGGAGGGCGCAAAGGCGCGAAGCAGTGTTGCCGCCGACCGTGAGCGATTCATCGAACGCGGCGCCGGTTTAGCCAAGGACAAACAACTCCTGTTCGTTTTGCCCGTCTCGGAGCCTAGCGGCGGCGCCAACATCGTACTCGATGAAGCCGGCGCAATGAGAAAGATGGGCGTTGATGTCACCATTTTGAACCTCACTCGTTACCGCGAAAGATTCGAACGGCACTTCCCCGATAACACAGTGCCGGTCATCTACCTGAACGACGAAGCCGAGGTCTCCGGAATCGTGGCGCGCTATGACGCCGCGATAGCAACTTGGTGCGCATCCGTCGATTGGCTTGCTCCAAATGGCTCGAACGATCGCCGGCTGGCCAGGGGCTACTACATACAGGACTTTGAGCCTCACTTTTTCCGGGAGGAATCGGAAGAGTACAAAATGGCGTGGCGTTCTTACACCCGATATCCCGACCTCGTTCGATTAACCAAGACGGAGTGGAATCGGGCGACGGTGATGGAGAAGATAGGCGTTGATTGCACGGTCGTCGGACCCAGCGTGAATGTAGACCTATATTATCCTCGCAGGCGAGAGGAAGCGGAACGGCCCCGCCGGTTACGGATCGCCGCCATGATTCGGCCCAGCACGCCGCACCGCGCCCCGAAGTTCACTCTGGAGATCCTGCGAGAATTCTATCTCGCCCACGAAGAAACCGTGGAGTTGGTCTTCTTTGGCTGCGATCCTTATGACCTTGACCAACTGGGCGCCCGAGATGATTTCCCCTACATCAACAAAGGTATACTGACTCGTTCGCATATCGCAACGTTGTTCAACGAGGTGGACATATTCGCGGACTTCTCAAACTATCAGGCAATGGGGTTGACCGCCATGGAAGCAATGTGTTGCGGAGCTGCCGTCATAGTGCCGCAAAGAGGAGGCGCGGCTAGCTTCGTCACGAATGAAGAGAATGGGATTATGATTGACACCAACTCCAGCTCAGCCTGCCTGTCAGCCCTGGAGCGGTTGGCCGGCGACGAGGATCTTAGGAATCGACTCCAAGGCCGGGCTATGGCCGACATTTGCAAGTTCTTTCCCGAGCGGGCGGCTTATAACATCCTGAGAGCCATGTTTGAGGGGCGCGAGTAACCGAGCAGCCGAGCGAGCGCAATGCCCGCGCGCCGGTAACCAGCAAAGGGGCGCAAGCAAATTACGGGAGCAATCGATGTCGAACTCTTTTGCGGAGGCAAGGAAATACAAAGAGTTCATCGCCGAGCCTGATAGCGAGGACGCTTGCAGGGCCGAATTGCGTGAGTATCTTACTAGAGTACGCCAGGAACCGGTCGACATGAACGTCGAACAGTTGTTCTCGCTGGAAAGCGGCGTTCGCGATCGATTCAATTATTTCGCGCCTCGAATGCCTGAAAGCGCCCGTCGTCGGCTGCTTGTATCAGGCTGCGCCGTGGGCACGGAGATGATCATCGCACGGCAATACGGCTACGAGGATATCCTTGGGACGGAGGTGGCGGCGGAGTACGTTCAGATGACCAGCCGGCGTTTCCACGGCCAGGAGGGCTTCCGCGTGATTCTCTATGATGGCCGGAATCTGCCTTTCGAGGACGACACATTCACCTCCGTAATATCAGGGCATATTATCGAGCACACGTCGTCGCCATACGATTATCTAAGGGAGCACATTCGCATTCTCGGCCCTGGCGGATTCCTCTTCCTGGAGTTTCCGAATCGCTACCACCGCACGGAGCTGCATACCGGCCTTCCGTCGCTCGAATACTTGCCGATGCCCTTGCGGTCGTTAGGATTGCGATATCGCGCCTCGCGGTTTTCAAGATTCTCGCCGGCTCAGAGGGAGCGATACACAGCCATTCTCGAGACGCTTCAACCGGTGAGCGTTTGGCAGATCAGGATGTATCTATCGCGGATGGACTGCTCGCGTTGCCGGGTTGTGCACCATTATTCTCCGGCTCCCGGCATCACACGGCTGTTGATCGCCAAATGAAGACGACTCACTTGCCTTCCACTTCATCAATCAACTCGAGCAACCTAACGGGGGCAGTCAGTCCGCTCGCTCGTGTCCACATTATTCACGGAGCAGGATTGGTGACGAACGCATAAAAGGCAACGCCACCGTTTATCCAGCCGGAACCTACACTAGCATCCGTCGAATAGTAGAACCTGTAACCACCGTCGCTCTGCACAAAGTAGTAGGAATATACGGGCGCGAGGAAGGCGTGCGCACTCGGGTTAGAGTACGCGTAGAAAGCTATCCCGCCGTTCGTCCAGCCGTAGGCTGTCAGATCCGGATTGGTCGATAGATGAAACCGCAACCCATCCCTCTGCGCTACATAATGCCTGTACACGGGCACGGTGTTTGGGATCTGCTCGCGGTGCGCATAAAACGCCGGTCCGTCGTATAACCAACCCGAGGCGACAAACGGATCAGTGTCGAAGTAGAAGCGCCAACCCCCATCGCTCCGCACGACGTGGTAGGAGTACACGGCCAGCGTGGCCTTTTCAAAGACCGTGCGTGGGCGGCTAAGGCGCCGCACGACGTTCTCAGTGACGTGGGCGACCATGTTTTCAGCGCCTCCCGCGATGACGGGCCGCAGGCCGTGCGGCCAATCGGTCGTGCCAACGTCGAAGACCGTCCCGTTGTTCTGGAAGAAACCCAAGAGAGCCCACCCGGGCTTGACGTTAGGATTGTTCCAACTTGTCGCATCGGCCGTGGCTAGTATGGAGAAGTTGTAAGCCGTCCCATCTGCGCCAGTGACCCGCGGCGGATTTCCGTTGACGAACTCCGCTGCGTCGGTTTCATAGCCAACTATGTTGTCGCTTTGCCCAAGGTCGCTCGACCCAAAGCCGGTCCCGATTCCCGCGCCCGTTCCCTCGAAGACCCACGAGTCGCCGAGCTTCACGATAAAGTCTACGCCCGGCCGAGGTGGGTCTACGACCTCCCACGCGGCGCCAATGCGAGAGCTTAGCCCGGTCATTCGATTCTCGGGTCGATTGGCGTACCGAGTGTCGTACCAGTTCGTAGTCTTTAGCTGGACATCGGCAACTGGATCGTCCGAGGTGTTTCCTGCATTGTACTTGTAGCAAACCAATTGCCGGTTGGGCGCGGAGCCGCTTGGACTGGCGAATCGCACTTGCCACCAGCACGTGTTACCGCCGAAGATTGCAACGTTACCACCACTGCGAGTGAACGCTTCGACATGATCCCGCATCGGCGCCGACCAGTATTCATCGTGTCCGACGATGAGGAGGAGCTGGTAGTTACCGAGCAGGGTCGAATCGGAGTGGAGGTCGACGCTGGTGCAGAACTCGACGGGGATTTGCTTCATCTCAAGCCATTTTATGAAGGGATAGTCATACTCATCGAAGAAATTCACGGTGGGATCGAGCGGCCTGTCGAAGGACACGCTTGACGCGCGAGTCTGTCCGGTCGAATTGAAGTCGTAGAGGCTCTTACCACCCCACTTGTTGTAAGCCTGGCTGGTATTGACGGCGAGCTGATAGAGAATCTTGGACGCTGAGCCTGGATTCGCGGCCCGTACGACAAATGGTATTTCCGTATGTGCATTCCCGCTGGTCGTGAAGTTAGCGGAATAGACGCCGCTCGGCCAAGTGACCGGCGCCGTGAATTGGTAGCTGACGGGCCAATTGCAGCCGATGACGGAGGCGTTCGCTGGTGTTGTTGACTGGGTGACGAACCCGCTGCCAATCATTATGGCGGAACCGATAAGTTCCGTAAGCCCTTTGCGGCGAACTTCCAGAGCGAATGAATCCGCGTTGCCGCTGAGATGGAAAGCTATTGTCCCTCCCTGAGGAATCGATGTTGCTGATGCGTATCCCTCGATGCCGGCGGCTGTAGCAATTTGTACATAGCTAAACTCTATGAAGACCGCGATCAGCAAGAACCGAAAGGTTTTTCTCATGCCCGAAGTATAGAACAAAGATTCAGCGGACGCGAAATCCTCTCGCGAGCAGGAACGGCGCCAATCGGCTAGTGGATTTGACTCTAATAGCGAAATCTCGGACGAATGATAGTAAGGCGAGGTCAATATACAATCAACTAAGATCGAGTAGTATTCCCTGTAACAAGGCGTGGCGGAATACGAGAGGTCATCGTCCACCCGAATCCACCCTCAGGCATTCACAAAAACGCAGAACTCCTGGGGGCTAAAATCAGTCATGAAGAACTCAGCATAGAAGCGAGAAAAATCGTCCAGAAAACCACCTGTTCGAAGATCGGGCGGAGGACCCTCGAAATGGGCTTCCTTCAGCAGGCTTGACGCAATATCGATCACGACGTCCCGAATAACGGTCTCTCGGCCGGATG
>JAHFUG010000349.1 GCA_023265195.1 Blastocatellia bacterium
CTCTGCGTTGGTGGGATTCTCGGAGTTTTCACACAGTCTCGGGAGTGTGGGGATAGTTCACGCTCAGCCTATATACGGAGACGGCGCCCCTCCCTCTTCCTCTTCTCCCCGAGGGTGGGTTGAGGGGCTTGCCGCAACCAAGGCTGCGCTTGAACAATCCACCAACTGCCGTGGGTGGGATTTGGGAGACTGAAGGACCCCGCGCTTGTGTAGGTTATGCTTGAACGATCCACCCACTGCAACTGCCTTGGGGGTATTCAAGAAACCGCCTGGCCCTGCTGTCTGTAGCGAGTGAATGAACGCATCCCCCAACTCGGTTGGGGGTATTCTCGAGGTGCTTCTCCTTTTCTTGGAACAACACAGGATTAAGACACTACTCAGGCCGGCCGTTCATTGCTGAAGCGCCGGGCCGAGAGTAGAATCTAGCTGCATTTACAGCGGGACCGCGGCATATGATCCTATTATGGTTTGTCATTCTAGCCGGATACGCTATCTGCGCGGTGCAGTCGATCATAGGTCTGTCATCGAAACGCGCAAGCATGAACCGGCTGGCCTTGGCGTCGCTCAGCATCGCGTTCACCGCTCACACGGTATGGCTGCTGAACGAAGGGATCAAGAGCGGCCGTTGTCCTCTCGTAGACGCTCAGGAGAAGTCCGCTTTTCTGTCCTGGTGTCTTGTCCTGGCCTACCTGCTTGCTCAGCGCTGGTATCATGCGGGAGCGTTGAGAGCGTTCGTCTTTCCAATCGTTTTCGTGCTCGCCAGCATTGCGGCGATTCTCCCCGGAACGACCGAGCATCCCGAAGGAATAGCCAACCCAGTGCAAAAGGTCCTGCTGGCGGTTCACGCCGGCCTGATAATGCTTTCATACGCGGCGTTCTTCATAGCCTTCGGCGCGGGGTTGATGTTCATAATCCAGGAGCGAGAGTTGAAGCTCAAGCGCTTCGGCTCCATTTTCTTTCGCCTGCCGTCATTGGATACGTGTGACGCGATTAGCTTCAAGTCGATGTCCGCCGGTTTCACTCTGCTGACTATGGGAATGGCCGCGGGCATCATCTGGTCGAGGGTGCGGGATGGGATATTCTGGCACGGCCAGCCCATCGAGGTTTTCTCCGTATTCACCTGGGTTGTGTACTTGCTGATCATCCAATCGAGAATCAACGCCGGCTGGGGGGGCCGGAAAGCGGCAGTTGCTTCAATCGCCGGATTCGTGCTGGTGATCGTCAGCCTCGCCGGCGTCAGATATCTCGGGGCGCTGCACGTGTTTGGCTGACGCGCGATCGAACCGGCCCGCAATTCACCTGCTGATGAGCATCGTTCTGTTAGGAATGAATCATAAGACCGCGCCGGTCGAAATGCGCGAGCGGCTGGCGTTTGACCGGGAGTCCGTCATCGCCGCGCTTGGCCACCTGATCGATCACGACGCCTTGGAAGAGGGTCTGATTCTTTCTACCTGCAACCGCGTAGAGGTTGTCGCTTCGGCGCCCGGCGGATTCGAAAGAGGGCTCGAGCGCCTTACTAACTTTTTGTGCGGCGCCAGCGATATCTCGCCGGGTTCGGTGGACGCTCACGTCTACCGACACACTGGACCCGATGCGGTTGCGCACGTATTTCGCGTAGCCTCGAGCCTCGACTCGCTGGTAGTCGGCGAGCCGCAGATTCTCGGCCAGGTCAAGGAGGCGTATCAGCACGCGGTTAACGCGGGCACCGTCGGGAGGGTGCTTAGCCAGTTGATGGATCGCGCCATATCCGTCGCCCGGCGGGTTAGAAACGAGACCGCGATCTCACAGAATCCGGTCTCGGTCAGTTCAGTGGCGGTGGAGCTTGCTTCAAAGATATTCGGCGATCTGGCGGACAAGACGGTGCTTCTCGTTGGAGCCGGAGAAATGGCCGAACTGGCCGCGCAGAGCTTGATGGCCGCGGGCAGCAGCCGGCTGATAGTGACCAACCGGACGGCCGAGCGCGCTGACGCATTGGCCCAGCGGTTCGGCGGCGGCTCGGTCAGCTTCGAGGCGTTTTATGACGTGCTGCCGCTTGCCGACATCGTGATCTGTTCGACGGGAGCGCCTGATTACGTCGTGCGCCACGAAGATCTGAAACCGGTTATGAAATCGCGGAAGAAGGGTCCGTTGCTCTGCGTCGATATTTCCGTGCCTCGAAATATCGACCCCGCCGTCGCTTCGCTCGAGAACACGTTTCTTTTCGACGTGGACGACCTTGAATCCGTTATCGAAGCGAATAAACGCGAGCGGGAAAAGGAGGCGCGGGCGGCGGAGGCGATAATCGAGGTCGAAGTGCAGCACTTCATCTCGCATCTTCGGGCGCTCGACATTGGACCAAGCGTGATCGAGGTCAAGCAGCTCCTGTCCGATATGGCTCTCGCCGAATTGAAGCGAAATCGCAAACGGCTGGGCGTTCTCAACGACGAGCAGGAAGCGGCGATCAAGGACATTCTGATACCGGCGCTCGTGAACAAGCTCTCTCATCCGATCATAGTTCATATGCGGGCGACGGCTCGGAATGGAGACCGTTCAGGCGTCTTGGACGAGCTCAGAAAGCTGATGAAGCTTGACTGATCGGAGAGTGAAGAGAATTCACGGAGGAGGATCGCCGAATGGCCTGGGGGTCGGCGCAGCTTCGTCGGGAAAGACTTAGGGAGCGTCAAGAAATAAGTTCCCCTTTTACGAGGGGAGTCACCGCAGAGGCGGAGAGACCGCAGAAAGGGAAGCAGAGAGGGCTTATTCTCTGCGGCTCTCTCCGCGATCTCTGCGCCTCTGCGGTGAAGCCCTCACTTCACCGGCGGTACTCATCTCGTGCTGCCGCATAACTCAAAAACGGAGAGTAATTTCTTTACATCCACTTAGATTGACGGCCAAACGGGAGGCTCATTGCGGAACGTTGTCATAGGAACCCGAGGCAGTCCTCTTGCCCTCTGGCAGACAAACTGGGTCAAGTCAAAGCTGGAACAGCTTCACCCCGGACTTTCAGTCGAGATAAAGATCATCAACACAAAGGGAGACTTGATCGTTGACCGGTCACTGCCCGAATTGGGCGCAAGCGGAAAGGGGCTCTTCACAAAAGAGCTAGAGGAGGAGATGCTCGACGGCCGCGCCGACCTCGCCGTTCACAGCTTGAAGGATCTCCCGACCGAGATTCCGGCCGGACTCGAGATCGGCGCAATTTCGGAAAGGGAGGACGTCCGGGACGCGTTGGTCGCGCGTGAAGGAATAATGTCTTTCGCCGAGTTGCCGCAAGGGGCCGGCATCGGCACAAGCAGTTTGCGGCGTCAATCTCAGATGCTCGCCGTTCGCCGTGATTTGAGAATCCTGCCGGCGCGCGGGAACGTTGACACCCGATTGAGAAAACTGGACGACAAGCAGTTCGATGCGATTGTTCTGGCCGCCGCCGGACTCCACCGATTGGATCGTGGATACCGAATCACGCAGTATCTGAGCGAGGATTTCTTGCTGCCGGCGGTAGGTCAAGGCGCGCTTGCCATAGAGACTCGGGCCGGCGACGAACGCGTCAATGCATTGGTGAAGGCGCTCGACCACAGGCCGACCAGGATTGCGTGCGATGCGGAGCGGTCTTTCTTGATCGGACTGGGAGGAGGGTGCCTCGTCCCGATCGCGGCGCTCGCCCGAGTGATCGGCGGCGAGGTGAGCATCACTGGATTAGTGGCTAAGCCGGATGGAACTGAAGTTGTCCGGGCAAGGGGGACCGGCCCCGCAAGCGACGCGCGGGCGATCGGCTCAAAGCTGGCGGACAAGCTCTTGAGTCAGGGAGCTAGAGCGCTGCTTTCCGCGGAATGAAACCCGCCAACCCTCAGCGCGGGCTTTTTTGTCTATCTGCTCTAGGCATGCTCAACCCGGCGAATCACGACGAAAACAAAAAAGCGTACTGAGTGGGCGGCGCATCCAGGAGAACAGCCTGCTGAGGCCAACTGGCCGGCGTTGCAAACCGGCTGTGCGTGAATTCGGCTTGCTCGTGAATGAAGTAATCAATGGCGAGCGGAGGGACTCCTGTCCAGAATCCGTTTTATGCGGGTAGTCAGCCGCGACAGGATTGAGTTGACGCCTACGGTAGTCATATTGAGGCCCAGCACCTGAGTCACCTCCTCGAGCGTTAACCCGTCGAGGTAATGAAGACGGAAGATGAGGATATCGCGGTCGCGATTTCGCCAGCCGGCGGCCCTCATTAACACTCTCTCGATCTCTTCGAAAGTGAAGTCGGCGTTATTGGAGGCCTCGGGCTGGCCGTCGAAGCGAATACCGTTCAAGGAGGCCCTTATCTCGCCGTCGCTGTCTATGATCTGGGTCAGCGAATGGCTTATCTTAGGCCGTTTCAGGGCCTCCATTTCACGAAAGTGGTCGCGAACCACGTTCTTGGAGATCATCGCAAGGTACTTGTAGATCGAGTTTTCGTACGCGCCTTCAAAGCGCTTCAAAGCGAGGCTCGCTTCTCCGACAAGGCGGCAGTAGACCAACTGTACGAGGTCTTCGATCGACTCGTCGCTGAATTGCTGCTTGCGATCCTGATCTTTGCCCCTCGAGTGGTACGTCCGGGTCACATGCATGCGTATGGTTGCGTGGTATCTGCGGAGGAACTCACTCCAAGCGGCTTCATCCACCGGCCGCCCCGCGCAGCGCCCCAGTAGTTCACCAACCGTCCACTCACTTGCGAGCGAATCCATGCCCTTGTAATCCAGCGTAACGAAGCCCCCGACTTCGTCTCGACTACAGCAGGCGCGACTTCATGGACTTTTGAAAGAGCCGCGCAATTCTTCGGCTTTCTTTGTTATCCAATTTATCCAATGAAAAATTGGTTCCGTGAAGAACGGCTCCCGCCCCAAAATCGGAACACAGTATAACAAATAGGCGTAGATGGCAAAATCAAAATGTGAATGAATCACGGAGCGTTGGAAAGCATGACTTTGCCTCCGCTTTCCGCGATCCTGAAGACCGCTAAAGGTAATAGTTTCTTCTCGAGTTGTGTAACCAGCGAATCGTCCGAAACGATATAAACTCGGCGCCGGCCTTGCCAGAGTTCCCGGAACGACGCGTCGTCGAAGAATCGCTCCGGCGCTCCCTTAAGATATGACCCGTATTCCAGGTTCGCGGTTCTTCCGCCGAGCATGAACAGCGGGCGGCCAGTATAGAAGTTCAACGTCGAGCCGCGTTCGTATTCGCCGTTGATGAATAACATGTCTTCGGGCGTCGAAGTCTCGATCAGTTCCTCGGCCAGCGCCTTCGACGACAGATAAGGTTCAAAAACTTTCATCGCCTCGTGTGACCAGAAGAATATGACCACCATCATCAGGCTGAGAGCCAGCGCGGAATGCAACTGCTTCTTCAGCCGATACAAGATCAGCGCTAGAGCCGTTCCAATCGCGAGAGCGGCTCCAACGCCGATGACCGGCCCTCTGAGCGCGGCGACGGACCGCGGCGTAAGATCGAAGATGTGGCCAAGCGAGAGCGCATAGTACTGCTGGTTTCGTGTCAACGTCGACGAAATGTCTCCTTCAAGCGCAACGCCGCTCGCCGCTTTTAGCGCCAGCAACGCGGTCACGGCGCCGCCAACGCCCAGCAACGCCATGCCCCAGTAGGCGAGGCTCGCGTATCTGGACTTGATCCCAAGCTCGAGGCCGGAGAGCACTCTGCCGCAGAGTATCGCCAGAGCGGGTATAGCGGGAAGCGTGTAGTATTCCTGCCGCGTCGAGAAAGAGAAGAAGCCCACGATGACCAGAATCCATATGACTATCAGCAGTGTCATCGACTCGCCGCGGTCAAGCCCTCTCAGCTTTCGAGGGATGTACTTAACCGCGGCCGGCAAGCAAAACGTCCACGGAAATATCCAGATTCCGTGGAGCGCATAGAATACCGGTAGCGGAACCGTGTCGTAGTCTTTCGGGTATCGCAACCCAAGATAGCGGTAGACCTGTTCGTTGATGAAATGAAACCATAGGAAGTGTTCGTTCCGCACCGCCGCGAGAAAGTGCCAGGGAACCACTATCACGAGAAAGATGAGGCATCCCGTCAACAGCCTCATCCGCTTGATCTCGCGGAGCCGCCCGGTGACGCCGAGGAACGCGGCCGCGATCAGCGCGGGAAACACGGCGCCGATCATGCTCTTTGTCAAAAAAGCGAAAGCCGATGTGACGAAGAGACCCAGATAACTCGCGGGCCGGAGTTGCTTGCCGTCCAGTCCGCCGACGAAAAAGTACAATGAGCCGGTCAGGAGAGCCGTGATCAGGATGTCCGGAATCAGTATCCTCGTAAACAGGAACGGACCGACGGACGTGGCGAAGACCAGCCCGGAATAGAGTCCCGCGCTTTTCCCGAACATTCTCGCCCCGAGAGCCCAGACAGCTAAGATGGCCAGCACCGCCGAGAATACGATAGGCAGCCGCGCCGTGAACTCGCTGACGCCGAACAGGCGAAACGACGACGCGATCATCCAGTACATCAGCGGCGCCTTCTCGTAGTATCGAACGCCGTCCATCTGAAGCGAAACCCAATCACCCGTCGTCAGCATCTCGCGCGCGACCTCGGCGTGGGTCGAGTCGGCGTCATCAAGCAACGCCGGAGGCGCAAGCGCGCCGCCTCCGAAAATGAGTAGACCAAGGACCACTAATACCGCCGCGGCCCAACTCGGTTTCTTGTAGGGATTCGGCTCAATAAACAGGGAAGGCTCTCGAGAGGTTTCTCTTATCAGGTCTGGGGCTGTCTTCACCTGTTTACAATATTAGAAGATGACGTCGAAATCGAGTTTGAATCGCCGCTTGTGGCTGCCGAAGAAGACGCCGGATTGAGGATCGCCGATATTAGCGTGAACCGAAATTGGGTTGAAATGGTTAGTCAGGTTGTAGCCGCTCACCGCAACCCGCAGCGCGTATTTGGCGCTCACCTTGAAGTCTTTCGATACGCGGGCGTCGAGCGAGTAGAAATTTGGATAGCGCGTCGAGTCCGAGTTGGCCACCCCAAGGTAATTCTGAGCGGCGTCTGTCGCGGCATAAGGAAATCCGTTGCGATATTCGACAATAGGCGAGATTCGCATCTTCAGCGGCAAGTGAACGACACCCCACGCCAGAAACCGGTTTGGCGCGGCGCCCGGAAGATTCGTGAATTGGTCGCGTCTCACAACCGGAAACGGAAAGTTGCCGAGGTAGTTGTTGAATTCGTTCAAATCTCCCTTCGATTGGCTGTGGACGTAAGAGACGAACACCTCCTGCACGTCGCTCCACGATAGGCGTCCTATCAACTCCAACTGGCGGTATCGAGACTTGCCTCCGCCGCCTAACACGAGCGCGTCCTGGCCCTGAACGACCTTGGGCGTCACCAGGATTACCCCGGACGAATTGCTTTGCAGATAATTGGCTCGCACCTTCAGTATGCGCGACACCGGATGCTCTACTTCGACGTTCCATGTCGAGCTATATGGCGCGAAGTTGCCGATCTTGCTCTTGCCGAAAACGAAAGGAAAAGCCGTTCTTTCCGCCTGATCCGTGATGTTCGCGAATCGGCGGGGCCCATCGATCACCTCGCCATTCGGGCCGAATGTAGTCACCACTTGTTCAGGGTAACGATCGAACGAGTAGACGCTCAAAGGAACCCTGTCGTAGAACAATCCAAACCCGCCGCGCAGTACCGTCTTTTGGCCGGAGAACGGGGCACACGCTAACCCAACACGCGGCGCGATTCGAAAAGTCTCGGTTATGCCCTGCCGTTCGAAGCGGGCGCCGACGTCAACCGACAGAGTCTTGCTCGTCACCCAATGATCTTGTCCGAAAAAGCCGGTCTCGAGGTCGGAGCGGTCGAACGGTGAGCCGCCCGCGAACTCGATGCGGCGCAGGAGTTGCGCTGAGGCGCTCTCGATGTTGACGGTGTGAGCCTTGAATTCCCCTTCGTTCGTGGTCCTGGCCACTGTGGAACCGAACTTCAAGTTGTGAGCGCCGTAACGTCCAACAGTGATCGGCGCAAGTGAATACATCTCGATCCATTCGATTCGCGACGCGGTGCGGTTTTGCTCGCTGAAGTAGCTCCCCGCGTTGCCGGTAGGCCGGAGGATCATGTCGGACTGACCCTGGCCGTACACCTCGCCGTGAAAGAACTTCAGCGCAACGGTGCTCTCGAGAAGGTTCGTTCCAATAGTTGTTCTGTCTTGCAGCATTCCCGTATTGTCGCCCGCGTTAAACGTAGGGGTCACCGGTTGGGGATTGAAGAAATCCAGGTTCACGAAGCTCATGTGACGAGG
>JAHFUG010000350.1 GCA_023265195.1 Blastocatellia bacterium
ACTAATCGTCAACTAATCGTCAACTGGTTTGTCGTAATCGTCAACCGGAGGGCGCCAAGCGTCAGATATTCGTCAAGCGCTTTTCCTAAATCGTCCGAAACTCATGACCCTTGAATATCCAAAACGCCTGATCGAAGTTGATCTACCGATCAAGCGCATATCGGCGCACTCGCGGCGGGAGAAGAGCATCCGGCATGGACATATTTCTACGCTGCATATCTGGTGGGCGAGAAGACCTCTTGCCGCGTGCCGTGCTGTGATTTGCGCCGCGCTGTGGCCTGACCCGGCTGATGCGCTTTGCCCGGAGTCGTTTCGTGAAACGGCTCGCACACTGATGCGGGAGTGGGCAAGCGAGAACTTGAAGCTGCTCGGCGAAGAGAGCTTGAAGCGGTTTGATGGTTTTCAGAAAGACCCGTCAAAGCTCGAAGACAACGAAGAACTACGAAATGCGTTGCTCGACTTCATCGCGGACTTTGCGAACTGGGACAACTCGACTAACAAAGAGTTCCTTGAAACAAGTCGTGCTCTGACTCAAGCAGCGCACGAAGCATTGGGAGGCGCGCCGGGGACACGGCCGCTCGTGGTTGATCCGTTCGCGGGCGGCGGCTCGATTCCGCTCGAAGCGCTGCGCGTTGGAGCGGATGCGGTCGCGAGCGACCTCAACCCTGTTGCGGTCCTCCTCAACAAGGTCGTACTTGAGTACATTCCGAAGTACGGGCAGCGGCTCGCAGATGAGGTTCGAAAGTGGGGTGAGTGGATCAAGAAAGAAGCTGAGAAGGAGCTCGCGGAGTTCTATCCCAAAGACGCGGACGGCGCAACGCCGATTGCATATCTGTGGGCGCGGACGATTCAGTGCGAAGGGCCTAGGTGCGGTGCTGAAGTGCCGCTCATCCGGTCTCTATGGCTCGCCAAGAAGCCAAACCGCTCCGTGGCCCTGCAACTCGTGCCTAAACCGAAGACCAAGCAGATCGCTGTCCAAATCATCGTCAAGCAGCGTCATGGCTGGGTAGATCAAGCTGATAACAAAATCAAAATCGAAACCCCGCAGTTCGACGGCACTAGCAAGGCCGCCTCAGCTACCTGCCCTCGTTGTGGGTTCACAACACCTAAAATGAGTGTCCGCGAACAACTCTGTAAGAGACGAGGAGGCGCTAATGACGCAAGACTCTTGTGCGTCGTGACAACTCGCGACGAGAAATCAGGGCGCACTTATCGGCAACCTACGGACACTGACCTTTGGGCCATACGAAGAGCAGCCGACCGCCTCCAAACTGTCGAGGCGAAGTCATCCGGTAAGTTCTCTCTTCTTCCCGACGAGGAAATTCTGCAAGAGCGAGTGTGGAAGAACAACCCGATCCGGGTGCACCTTTATGGAATAACCCGATGGCGTGACATCTTCACCGACCGTCAGGCGCTAGCCCTCGCCACTTTTTCCAAACTGGTGAAGGAATGCGGCGCCCAGATTGCGAATAGCGGAGATATTGAGTTAAGCGATGCCGTCCAAGCTTGTCTGGCACTGGCCGTCGATCGATGCGCTGACAAGTGCGCGAGCTTAGTTGTCTGGCATCTCACTGGCGAGAAAGTGGAGCATGTCTTCGGTCGCCAGGCGCTTCCGATGGTATGGGATTTTGCTGATGGAAATCCGCTTTCGGAAATTGGTTGGCCAGGCGCATGCGAATGGATCGTAAGGGCGCTGGAATCCAACGTGAAAGTTGGGCTTCACGCGGGGCATGTTGAGCGAGGCTCAGCAACGGCTCATCCGCTGCCAGATGACTCTGCACAAGCCTTCATCACGGATCCGCCCTATTATGACGCGGTTCCATACTCGACGCTCTCGAACTTTTTTTATGTCTGGCTTAAGCGGACAGTTCCGATGTCTTTGTCGCACTTTTTCAACGAGACACTCGCACCTAATGCGGAGGAGTGCGTTGTTGATGAAGCCAAAGGTAAGACGCACTCTTTCTACGAAGCGAAAATGACTGACGCAATGGCAGAAGGCCGCCGCGTGCTTAATCCCGCTGGAATCGGTTTGATTGTCTTTGCGCACAAATCGACTTCTGGTTGGGAGGCGATGATTCAAGCCATCATAGATGCAGGTTGGATTGTTACGGGTTCATGGCCTATCGACACCGAGATGGGCACGCGACTCCGCGCCCGCGATTCTGCCACATTGGCCTCCTCTGTTCATCTCGTCTGCCGACCGCGTGAGAATCCAAATGGTTCCCTCCGGGAGGAAGTCGGCGATTGGCGCGATGTTTTGCACCTCCTCCCTCAGCGAATTCACGACTGGCTGCCGCGATTGGCAGCCGAAGGCGTCGTTGGTGCTGATGCGATCTTCGCTTGCCTTGGTCCGGCGCTTGAAGTTTTCTCTCGTTACTCGCGAGTGGAAAAGGCGAGCGGACACAAGGTCGAACTAAGAGACTATCTGGAAGAGGTCTGGGCTGCGGTAGCAAAGGAAGCCCTAACGATGGTCTTCGTAGGGGCCGATGCAACCGGATTTGAAGAGGACGCACGGCTGACCGCGATGTGGCTGTGGACACTGTCGGCGCGCGTGAATGGGAACGCGGTGCAGGTTGACGGGATCGATGAACAAGACGACGCTGAGGAACGGTCGGGCAAGAAGAAACGAATCATAAGCGGCTACACCCTGGAATTCGACGCTGCTCGAAAGATCGCTCAGGGACTTGGCGCGCATCTTGAGGATCTCAATTCCGTCGTCGAGGCCAAGGGCGAAACGGCTCGCCTGTTGCCTGTCGCTGAGCGAGCTCGCTTTCTGTTCGGCAAGCAAGAAGAGGAATCACCGAGGCAACGCAAGAAGAGAAAGCCTCAACTCGACTTGTTCGAGGCAGGTAAGCTTGAAGAAGAAAATGCTGGAGGCTTTCGTGGCGACCTCACAGCAAGAGCAGGTCAGACGGTGCTGGATCGAGTTCATCAAAGCATGATCCTGTTTGGCGCGGGGCGTTCTGAAGCTCTGAAGCGATTCCTGGTTGAAGAAGGTGTTGGTCGCGACCAGCGTTTCTGGCGATTGGCCCAGGCGCTGGCTGCGCTGTATCCTACAAACACCGACGAGCGCCGCTGGGTCGAAGGCGTACTGGCAAGAAAGAAAGGCCTCGGTTTCTGATTGCCAAAAAAGGCAAAGAGGGTAACGTGATCATGTATGATTCCTCTGTGGCCGAGCAGGATATGGAGGTTGGTCGAATGAAGACAATAGAGACTATTGCGACGGTGACTGAGGACAACAAGCTCATCGCCGACGTGACGCCAGACATATCGCCGGGAGAACACCGGGTCGTGTTGGTCATTGAAGAGAACTCAACGTCAAAGAAATCGCGCCCGCCGCTCAGTTTTCCGGTAGATCATTACGGGCCTTGGCCGGCTGATCTTTCTCTAAGACGCGAGGATATGTATGGCGACGACGGACGTTGAGCCGGTCTTTCTCGATACCAATGTGCTGGTGTATGCCAACGTAGCTGAGTCGCCGTTCCACCCGCGGGCGCTATCGGCGATTGAGACTCGGTACGATTCAGGCATCGAGCTATGGACTAGCAGGCAGGTTCTGCGTGAGTTTCTGGCCACGTTGACGAGGCCGCAAAGCTTCGCTTCCTCGACCGGTCGCCATCGTAATCGAGCGCGTGCGCTTTTTCGAACAACGATTCCGAATCGCCGAAGATAACGCCTGGGTGACCGAGAGGCTGTTGGAATTGGTTAGCCAAATCCCCGTCGGCGGCAAGCAGATTCACGACGCCAATATCGTGGCCACCATGCAGGTGTATGGGCTTGGCAGACTTCTTACTCACAACGTAGGCGACTTTCGGCGCTTCGCACAGTTCATTGAGGTCGTTCCTCTGGCCTAAGCCCCTGAAGAGCCCGCGCACTCTTCGCAAGTCGGAACGGTGTCTCAGAACGATGAAACAGAATCTCGATGAGCAATGGCGAGAAGCCTTTCTTCAAACAGTCCAGCAGCACGAACGCGCGAGGCCACTCAGAGATGCGGCGCTTGAGGGACGCCTCGGCGCGTGGACTAAAGAGCTGACCGCTGTAGTTGTGTCGACGTGTCGGGCGCTCGGTTGGCAGGCATCGGCCAAAGGCCACAGGCTCGAGTTGCTCCCCGTAAGCGGATCCGAGTACCTGAGCCTGGATGTGATGGCGTTCCCTGAGGGCAAGACTAGATGGCGATTTCCAATTGCGGTCATCGAGCTTGAAAACAGTCAGAAAGATGATCGGGTCGCCTACTCATTGTGGAAGGTCTTGAGCGTGCGTGCCGACCTCAGAATTGTGTTCTGCTACAGGCGAAGCGCGAGCAGAGGGAACGCTTTGATCAAGTCACTAACAGAAGAAGTAGTCGAAGCGATGGGACTGCCGGGGCGGATCAGGCTCGAGGGCCAGACGCTCGTGGTCGTCGGTAGCTACGTTAGCTCGTCCACGTTTCCGTACAGCTTCTTCAAGTGGTGGCGGTTCGAGAACAACACCGGCACGTTCACTCAAATATAGGGAGAATGCGCAATGGCTAAGAATCTACAGCCCTGGTACAAGGTCGTGACTCCGCGCGAGGACTTGCGCGAAGGCAAACCGCTCGACGCGTCAGAGTTCGCCGTCCACCTGGATCATGTACGACAGAAGCGGGCGCCCAAGGACTATCAGGAGCCTGCGCGTTTTTTCGACCGCACTTATCTGACGAAGGGGCTGACCGACCTTGGCGCTGAAGTAATTCGGCGATTATCCGGAGAGAAAACCGAGACCTCCGCCGTGTTCAACATGACCACACAGTTCGGCGGGGGCAAGACTCACGCACTCACGTTGCTCTATCACCTTGCGAAGAACGGCTCGAAGGCAAACAGGTGGGCGGGCGTCGAAAATCTGCTGGCTGCGGCGGGAGTGAAGTCGGTTCCCGAAGGTGAGACTGCCGTCTTCGTCGGAACTGAGTTTGATTCAATCACCGGCAGAGGCGGGAACGACGGCACGCCTCTGCGAAGGAGTCCATGGGGTGAGATTGCGTTTCAACTCGGACGTGAAGAAGCGTTTCAAGCTGTAGCCGAACATGACAAGCAGATGATTGCGCCTGCGGGCGACGTGATCCGCAAGTTCCTTCCCAAGGACAAGCCCGCGTTGATCCTGATGGACGAATTGATGAACTACGTCAGCCGGAATCGCAAGAGCGGGCTTGGAGTTCAGCTGTATGACTTTCTTCAGAACCTCTCGGAGACCGCGCGGGGAGAAGACAACGTAGTGCTTGCGGTTTCTGTTCCAGCGTCCGAGCTTGAGATGAACGCGGAAGACCAATCGGATTATGAGCGCTTCAAGAAGTTGCTGGATCGGCTCGGCAAGGCTCTGATCATTTCAGCCGAAGACGACACCTCTGAGATCATTCGCCGGCGATTGTTCGAGTGGGATGAGCGAGCCATAGATCAGAACGGCAAGGTGTTGCTTTCGAAGGATGCAATCCAGACTTGTACTGAGTATGCAGACTGGGCTGCCGAGCAAAAAGACCTACTGCCAATGGAGATCGTGCGCGCGCAGTTCGAAGCGAGCTATCCATTTCATCCCGCGGTGCTCTCAGTCTTCGAACGCAAGTGGCAGCAGCTTCCACGGTTCCAACGCACGCGCGGAATCCTTCGGCTGCTGGCGCTCTGGGTATCGCGTGCATACAAGGATGGGTACGAAGGCGCGCATCGGGATGCATTGATCGGGTTGGGCAGTGCGCCACTTGAGGACCCGATGTTTCGTGCAGCGGTGTTCGAGGAGTTGGGAGAGGACAAGCTTGAAGGGGCGGTGACTACGGACATCTGCGGCAAGCCTGATGCGTTTGCGATCCGACTCGATAAAGAGGCGGTCGACACTATCAAGAAAGCGCGTCTTCATAGGAAAGTTGCGACATCGGTGTTCTTTGAATCCAACGGCGGGCAGATGAGGGCCGAGGCTACGCTGCCTGAGATTCGGATGGCGGTGGGCGAACCCGGAATGGACATCGGCAATGTCGAGACGGTGCTTGAGACGATGTCAACGACTTGTTACTACCTATCGGTCGAGAAGAATCGCTACCGGTTCAGCCTCTCCGCAAACCTGAACAAGATGTTAGCCGATCGCCGCGCGAGCATTGCGCCGCAACGCATTGCCGAGCGAGTGCGTTCGGAAGTGCAGAAGGTTTTCAAGAAGAGCACGGGAATCGAGCCGATACCCTTCCCGGAGAGAAGCAATCATGTTCCCGATCGACCCGTGCTCACACTGGTTGTTCTTTCTCCCGACGACTCTCTCGACGACCGACCACGGACGATGGCGATGATGGAAGCGATGACGCGTGAGTGCGGCGCTTCTTCACGAACCTTCAAGAACGCGTTGATCTGGTGCGTTCCAGAATCTGGGGCAACACTTCGCGAAGAAGCACGAAAGGCACTCGCTTGGGAGGACATCGAAGACGAGGACTACGGCAAGCTTGACGACGGTCAGAAGAAGCAACTCGCGATAAATCTCAAACGGGTACAACAGGACGCGAGTGAAAGCGTTTGGCGGACTTACAACAACCTCGCGCTGTTGGGGAAGGACAACAAGCTTCGTTTGATCGATCTCGGGCGGTTCAGCTCAAGTGCAGCGGAAACGATTGTGTCCTTCATACTCGAGCGTCTCCAGGAGCGCGATGAAGTCATAAAGGGCGCCAGCCCCAACTTGTTGTTGAAGAACTGGCCTCCTGCTTTCAAGGAGTGGAGCACGAAATCGGTGCGCGACGCTTTCTACGCTTCCCCGCGGTTTCAGCGACTGCTGGTAGGCGACGCGATCAAGGAGACCATTGCGAGAGGTGTGGCTAGTGGCCACCTGGCCTACATCGGCAAGACGTCCAGCGGCGGCTACGATCCGTTTGTGTTCAAGCGCGAAATCAATGCTAGCGACGTCGAAGTTTCGGATGACATGTTCGTCGTCGCGCGTGAGGTCGCGGAAGCCTACGCCAAGGCGGAGGATACCACAGGAGCTCTCGGGGATCCGAGAGCTACGCCACCCCTTTATACCGCACAGGCTGCCGGGCCGTCGCGGGGTGCGGCAACTCGGACAGAAGGCGAAGGAGCCGGGGAGTCTCCTGCCGCGCAGTCCACGGCTACGCGGCTGAACTGGACAGGTGAGGTCCCGGCGCAGAAGTGGATGAACTTCTACACCAAAGTTCTTTCCCGGTTTGCCACGAGCACCGGGCTGAGGTTGACCGTCAGTATTGAGGTCTCTCCGAACGACGGGGTGTCCAACCAGCGCGTCGAAGAGACAAAAATAGCCTTGCGCGAACTCGGCTTAGTTGATGATGTGGATGTTGAATAACGGAGAGGAGGATGTTGTGTGCTTAAGTCGAGATGGAGCTCGTAGTTGTAACGAATCCTGAAGATGCTGATGGCAACTATTCTAACCTCACGACGAATCGTACATTGGCCAAATGATTTAGGCAAAAGGGAGTCGTGATGGGTGGTTACAGGAGTGGTGGGACGCGCTATGGCGCAAGAGCAAAAGTCGAGGATTGTATTGTGCTGAGTGCGTCTACTTACCGCGGGCGCAGGCTAACAAGCGCTCCTGGCGCAACGATGAATCACGCGCTAAGCCTTTGCTGTCGGCCTTCGGTACGAGGCTGCGCGCGGACATCAGTCCGTTTGATGTTGAGAAATACAAGATGGCTCGTCTGAAGACGACCACAAGGAGAGGGACACCGCGCTCGAAAGCTACAATCAATCGGGAGCTTGAGCTTTTGAGCCGCATCTTTTCGCTCGCGGTTTCCACTCGTAAGGTGCGAGCGAATCCAGTTCGAGAGGTTCAACAATTCCGAGGAGAGGTTCGAAGGACACGTTACCTGATGAACGATGAGGAACAGCGGCTATGGACGGCGCTGGAAGGTACAAGACGGGCTCTCGTGCGGCTCGCTGTGCTGATTGCGCTAAACACGGGGCTGCGGCTCGGGGAGATTCTGAAGTTGAAGCGGATTGACGTTGATTTTGTAGGGCAAGAGATTCAAGCCAGGGAGACCAAGACTGATGAGAATCGAGTTGTGCCAATGAATGACGTTCTTTGCGCGGAGCTTCAGCATCACTGTGCTGAGTTGACATTGAATGACCCGCTCTTTCACGGTCGAGGAAAGACCGGTCTCTTGACCACGATAAAGCGGGCTTTCACCGCTGCTTTAGCGGATGCCAATATCACGGACTTCAGGTTTCACGATCTACGTCACGTCGCTGCTACCAGGATGGCCGCCGCGGGTGCTGACCCGTTCACCATCGCGCGAATACT
>JAHFUG010000351.1 GCA_023265195.1 Blastocatellia bacterium
ACGTCGACAACGGCAAGATGGCTTGGCGATTCTATACGGCGCCAGGCGATCCCTCGAAGCCGTTCGAAAGCCCGGCGCTCGCTATGGCCGCCAAGACCTGGACCGGCGAGTGGTGGAAGCTTGGCGGCGGCGGCACCGTGTGGGATTCCATTGTCTACGACCCCGGCCTGGACCTCCTCTATATCGGAGTCGGCAACGGCTCCCCCTGGAACCGGCGAATTCGCAGTCCGGGCGGTGGCGACAACCTTTTTCTCTCGTCCATCGTTGCGCTCAAACCCGACACGGGCGAATACGTTTGGCATTATCAGGAGACGCCGGGTGAGATGTGGGATTACACGGCTTGCCAGCAGATCATCGTCGCGGACATAAAAATCGACGGCGCAGTGCGCAAGGTGCTGTTGCACGCCCCCAAGAATGGTTTCTTCTACGTGATCGATAGAGCTACAGGCGCGCTTATCTCGGCTAAGCCCTATACGCAAGTCAACTGGGCTACCGGTATCGATATGAAGACAGGGCGGCCTATCGAAGCCGCTAATTCAAGGTACTCGGGAAACAGCGCCGCCCTGGTCGTTCCAGGGCCGCTGGGCGCGCATAGCTGGCACTCAATGTCATATAGTCCGCTCACGGGGCTGGTGTATATTCCGGTTCAGGACGTGGGATTCGCGTACAAAGGAGACGACAACTTTCAACCCAAGAAACTGGCAGGAAATTACGGAGTAGATTTGGTGGCGGCGGAACTGCCGCAGGAACCCAATATCAAGAAAGCGGTTCTCAATACAATCAAGGGACGCCTTGCTGCCTGGGACCCAGTTCAACAGAAACAAGTGTGGGCCGTCGAGCGGCCTGGACCATGGAACGGGGGCGTGTTGTCAACCGCGGGCAACGTCGTCTTCGAGGGCACGGCTGGCGGCGCTTTCGAAGCTTATCGCGCTGACACTGGCGAGAAGATATGGTCTTTTGCGGCGCAGACCGGCGTTGTGGCGGCTCCCGTATCCTACACCGCTGGTGGCGAGCAGTACGTTGCGGTGTTGGCCGGTTGGGGCGGAGTGTTTCCGCTGGTGGCCGGAGAAGTCTCGCTGAAATCCGGACGCGTGAGGAATATCAGCAGAGTGCTTGCTTTCAAATTGGGCGGTAAGGCGAGATTACCGGAGCCTCAGCCTTTCACCGAGCCTGATCTGAATCCTCCGCGCGCGACTGCCGACGCGGCAACCGTCAAGCAGGGCGAACAACTGTTTCACCGCTACTGTGGAGCGTGCCACGGCGATTTGGCGGTTGGCGGCGGCGTGCTTCCTGACCTGCGTTATTCGAAGACTCTGGCCAGCGACAAGTGGTTCGACGTCGTGCTGGCCGGATCGCGGAAACAAAACGGCATGGTTTCTTTCGTGCGAGAACTGTCGCGCAAAGACGTAGCGGATATTCGAGACTACGTCATCCTGAGAGCGAATCAAAGCGCCGCCGAAACCAAGGCCGGAAAGAAAGGAGCTTCATCACGGTAAGTTCTCCCGATGCGCGCTTGATGTCTCTTGACGGTGAATTTGGGTCACTCTGTTTGGGTCAGTGTGTTTGGGTCAGTGTTGCCATACAGCATGAAATAGAGCAGTATGAAAGAGGCTATGTAATTGGCTGTTAAGGCGTTGGAATTGGGGCAGTGCTCAGTTTTGTCTCGAGTAGCACCGAGCACGCCGTGCTTTCCGAGATAACCGTTGATCAACGCCGCCTGCGGCTCAATTATACTCGCTGATCAGAGCAACAGAGTCGGCATACGTCAGCGGTTTCCTTGGTCGGATTTCGCAAGCTGAACCACCAATGATTAGTTCGCTTCTCGATGCGTCAAGCCCCTTAATCAGAAACCCGAAGTCTTCACATGGCGTCTCGGAATATTGCCTCGGAAGGAATCGCCGGATGGCCGCCACTGTTGTTCTTTTGCCGGCAAGCCTGCTCGTCGAATCACAGCGCGGCCCGCGTGAGAGAAAGGAATAGCCGATCATGAAACTAGAGCCCACGATGTTCAGGGAGTATGACATCCGCGGAAGAGAAAATGACGATGAGCTCAACCCCACTTCCATGCGTTATATAGGGCTCGGCTACGGCGCTTTCTTGAAACGACGCGGTATTGAACGAGCGGTTGTCGGCCGTGACAGCAGATCAACATCAAGGGAGTTTGAAGCCGCCTTAATTGAAGGCATGGTTTCCGCCGGTTGCAACGTAGTGGACATCGGTCTCTCCACGACCCCGATGCTGTACTGGGCGCAATTCCACTTTGAGACCATGGGCGGAGCTGCCGTTACCGCCAGTCATAACCCCGCCGGCTGGAATGGCGTTAAGCTGGCCGTCGGTTATTCAAAGACAACCAACCTTGAAAACCTACAGGA
The DNA here is from genome assembly GCA_023265195.1 of Blastocatellia bacterium. Taxonomy (GTDB): domain Bacteria; phylum Acidobacteriota; class Blastocatellia; order UBA7656; family UBA7656; genus QHVH01. The sequence continues at coordinate 2,373 of JAHFUG010000351.1, forward strand.
ACTCTATCGGATTATTGACGGTGAGGATTTCATCCAGGGGAAGGGTGAACTATCCGAGTCTCCGGTTGATGATGAATATGTCGCCGACCTCATAAAAAGAGTAAGCATCAAAGGCAATCCCAGAGTCCTCCTGAACACGGGCAATGGGACCGCCGGTCTTATCGGTCCCAAGTTGCTGAGGGCGGCGGGGTGTGAGGTCGTGGAGTTGCACACGGAGCTTGATTCTACATTTCCGCACTATCCCGCGAATCCATCAGTCGTCAAGATGATGGAGGAGACGGGCGCCCACGTGCGGTCTTCGAAATCCAACATTGGCGTCGCTATTGACGCGGACGGCGATCGTCTCGGCATAACCGATGAGAAGGGCGAGACGCTTATGCCGGATCTATATATGCTGTTGCTTACCAGGGAGATGTTGAGACACAAGCCTGGCGGCAAGATTGTTTTTGACGTTAAGTGTTCGGACGTTCTCGAAGAGGATATCCGCGCCCATGGCGGCGTCCCAATCTTATGGAAGACCGGGCATTCTTACATCAAAGAAAAGATTCTTGAAGAAAAAGCGGACATGGGCATTGAGTTGAGCGGCCACATTTTCATTGTCCATGGTTACTACGGGTATGACGATGCGTTGTTCACTGCGTTGAAACTGATCGAGGCGCTTTCTCACCAGAACATCCGTCTGTCTGACTTCGCAAAGACGCTGCCTAAACGCTTCTCGTCACCGGTATGGAATGTCCATTGCGACGACAAAGATAAATATCGAATCTCGGATCAACTAACCAGGATGTTCAAGGACAGGGGTTACAAAGTGATAGACCTCAACGGAGCGCGGGTTGTGTTCGAAGATGGTTGGGGGCTGGTCAGAGCGTCTTCCAACCTCCCTCGGCTGGTGCTTCGCTACGAAGCAAAGACCGAGGAGAGATTGCGCGAAATCGAGAATCTTTTTCACGACATTCTCAAAGAATGCCCGGGCGTCGGCGACAAATGGGAAACAGGGTGATTTGTCATTTGTCACTTGTCATTGGTCATTTGTCATTGGTCATTTGTCATTTGTCATTTGTCATTTGTCACTTGTCATTTGTCATTTGTCATTTGTCACTTGTCGTCTGTGACTCGTCGTCTTACAAGTGACCAATGACAAATGACAAATGACCAATGACAAATGACAAATGACCAATGACCAATGACAAATCAATGCAAATAACCGCCGCCGTCACAGAGGATCATTTGTCCGGTGATCATCTCCGCGTCGTCGCTCGCGATAAAAGCGATTAGGCCCGCAAAATGTTCCGGTGTTACTCGCTTCTTGATCGCCTGGTTCATCATCACCCGGTTGAAGGCTTCTTCATTCGAATGCGCCTCGGTTCCCGGCGTCGCGACCATGCCCGGCGCAACCGCGTTGACCGTGACCCCTTCTTCTCCCAACTCTTTGGCCATAACCCTGGTCATGCCCATAACCGCTCCCTTAGCCGCGACGTAAGCCATTTGACCGGGATTCGCCAGAAAATAAGTGCGCGAAGCCACGTTGATTACTCGGCCGTGCAGGCTTTTCTTCAGGAGCGGATAGATCGCCTTCGAAACGTTGAAATAACCTAGGTAGTTGATCTGGACGAACCTGTTCATCTCTTCGTAGGTGAGTTGGTGCCACGGCGTCCGACCGGACAGCACGCCAGCGTTGTTGACCAGAATGTCTACTCTTCCATGCCGCTGTTCGATTGCGTTGACTGCCTCGGCTATCTGATCCTGGTTGGTCACGTCGCAGATCTGGGAATTGGCTTCTCCGCCCGCGGCGCGAATCTCGTTGACGGCGTCAGAAGCGTCGTTGACATCCAGAATCTCGATCTTCGCTCCTTCCACAGCCAACCGCTTGGCCGCCGCCCGCCCGATCCCACTGGCCGCGCCTGAAATCACCGCCACTCGATCCTTCAAACCTCTCATGGTTGCTCCAAACTTCGTCCTGGTTTTCACTCCGAAGTACCGCAGACTTTAGTCTGTCTGTGTTTCAAACAGGCACAAACCAATGAGTAAGCTAACTCTGGATCCGCCCAGTCCCTCAGTAATACAGACTGAAGTCTGCGCTACGTCTTTTCTCCAGCTTTGTTTTTCTCGCCAAGCTCCCGCTGCAATTTCTTGAACTCGCCGTGAAGCGCATGCAGCGACATCAACGCCTGTAGCGGATGCGCGCCTGCCTTGACCAGCGCCGCGGCGTTGTCGCTGATTTTAGCCGTCTTCCCAACTGCCGCAATCGCCCGCGCGCCTTCCTTTTCCTCCGCGCTGAGCCCCCATTCCGCCGCCACTCCGTCGAGATCGGTCAGCAGGCGCCGCCGCAACTCTCCGTCACGCCTCACTTCGAACAGCAGTTTGTTCAATTTGTACGCAGTGGCCGGCGGGTGCTTGTAAAACTCGAAGCCCTGATTCTTGAATTGATACTCGCTGGGACCGTCCGCGATGACGGATGCAGCCGCGCCTGGTGTCTCCGGGAGAAATCGCATCATTGCATGCCCGTGATGCCAGGTCGGCGTGTACTGCAAGAGTTCTCCGCGTTGATTCCCTATCACGCCGAATAGAGTGGCCCAGTTAAGCAATTCGGTGTTGCCCACCTCGTCCAACTGTTCGACCGTCATTTGAAGAAGCGCATTCGTGTCGCCGGATTGCAACCGTGAAATCATCCATCTGTCGAAATCAAAATCAGGCTGTGGGTACTTCCACGTGCCGGGATAATGAGACATGCCTCCGCTGGCGAGTATGGCGACGCGTTCAGGCCGGGCGGCAATTATTCGCGCGATCTCATTTCCGAGCGCCGCGCACCGAGCCGGGCTTGGCAGCGGCGGCATGTAGACGTTCGTGTGAAAAGGAACAACAGGTATGTCCCGGCCTTCCAAAACAAATTCGAACGGAACGGCGAACGTGTGTCCGAGCACTGCGTCTTCAGAATAAGCCATGTCGAAACCGGCGCGGACCAAGCGAGTCAGAAAGTCCTCGGCCATTTCTCGGTGAATAGGCAAGTCGAACCGGCGGCCGGCAAATTCGGCGACGGCCCGATTGCCGGCGACAATAGCAAAGGTCGGAACACATCCAATCGAGAACGTCTCCAGGTGATCGCTTCCGAGGAAGACCAGTACATCCGGCTTGCTCTCGTCCAGAATCCTTCCCAACGCGCGCATCGCCGCCACGGTCGCGTCGAGTTGCGCGTGATCCTCATCCGGCGGATACGTAAACAACTGGGGCGCGTGACAGGTCGCCATCGCGGCTACGATCTCACCCACGGTAGCCCTCCTTGTTGGGACATCCTCTCTTCCCGCGTTGTTCCGCGGATCCGCTCACACCCAGTAGCCTTCGGAACCAATCGGCTATTTCAGGATAGTTCGAGGCGTGATGGATTCGCCGTGCGACCGGCGTAAGTTCTCTTCCGCCGTTGAAACGCAAAAGTCAATCACTTCGTTCAGTGGGAATTCGTCTGGCACGGATTGACCGCCAGCCTTCCAGAAAGAACAACGCCGCCACAAAGGCCGTCCGTTTAGTACCGTCCATGAACGGATGGCTCTTGATGAGTGAATGAAACAAGGCCCCGGCTTTCTCAAATTCCGTCGGATAAAGCTCCTCGCCGTTAAACGCAGCGAAAGGACGCGCCACTGCTGAATGAAGCAACGTTGCTTCCCGCAAGCCTGGCAGTCCGCCGGTGTCAGTTATGATGACCTCATGAATCTCGTATACGCGCACGAGGAGGTTGGCGGCCTCTTCAGCAGTGTTCTCATCGTTCATCTCAGACCTGACTACCGTTGAGCCAAAGCCTCGAACAGTTCACGGTTACGTGTGATCAATCGTTTTACGAAGGGTACGGCGCTTTCGGCGAATGGGCCGCTATTTTCGGAGGACTCTTGCGCCAGCCAGACTTCTAACGCCGCGACGATTACGGCTTTGATCTCGTCATCCGGGATTCGCCGTTCGCGACATTGCCGACTCAACGAGTCAGGTAAATCGATCGTTAGTGTCATCTCTCTATCCTCGAAGGTCAGGGCTCTTTTTATCCTACACGGTCTCCTTGATAGTGCTTGGGTTTGGCCCAGCGAGCGGCTTCTGCTCTCAGGTTCCGCATTACCGCGGGGTCACTCCGCCTTCGGCTCGCTGATCCGCGCACATCAGGACTACGCAGTCCTCGTAAGTCAGCAGTTTCTGTTATCGGCGTGCCCATGCCTCAATCTGAACCACTACGGGGTACACTATTTCACATCTCTGTTTCCTCGTCTACGTACTCCACGCCCAACTCAGCCAGTTTCGCCCGCAAACCGTAGAAGTCCACTCCTAACTCGCCCGCGTGCAGACGCCGGCGAGACTTTTCCTCCTTCTCGATGCGGGCCGCGCCGAGACGGGCCACCTCCGCCGCCGCCTCTCTTCTCACCACCACGACGCCGTCCTGATCTCCTATGATAACGTCACCCGGCCGCACAAAGGCTCCCGCGCAAACGACGTCGACATTCACTGAGCCCGCGCTCGCTTTGACCGTGCCTTGCGCGGAAATCGCTTTCGCCCATACCGGAAAATCCATCGCCGTCAGATCGGCGGAATCGCGCACGCCGGCCTCGATAATCAGCCCGAGAATTCCATGCGCTCTGCACGAAGTTGCGAGCAATTCGCCAAACATGCCATCGGTAGACTCGGAAGTAGGCGCCACTACAAGCGCGTCGCCAGGCTGACAAACTTCAATAGCGGCGTGGATCATCAGGTTGTCGCCCGGCTGACACGATACGGTCACCGCCGACGCCGCTATTCTCGCCGCCGGATAGATTGGGCGCATGTAAGGACGCATCAGCCCGGTCCTGCCTTGCGCTTCGTGGATCGTCGCTACGCCTTGCGCGCCAAGCGTTCGGACAACGTCGGCGTCCGCGCGACGAATTCGTCGAACTATGCGATGGCTCATGACAACACATCCGTGACCTGCGGATAGACGCGTTGATACGCCTCCGCATACTTCACTCCGCTCTTGCCGGAATTTCGCACTGCTTGCGTTCCACGCCGTTTCGCGACGCTCGTGTAGTAATCCCACAGATGCTCCTGCGCCGCCATGCATTCCATCGCCTTGCGCTTGAGGTCGAAGACGGGGGTAATGTCGAGCAACACCTGCGGCTTGAACTCGCACATCTCGGTCTGGTGCGGCTCGAAGAGAAACACCGGCGGAGCCCCCAGTTTTTTAGCGTCACTCGGATAACCCGCCGCCTGCGCATACACTCGAGCATCGAGCGCCAGGCGGTTTGTTTCGCCGTGGTCCCCATTGTAGGGATCGCTGAATGAGTGGGTCAGCACAACCGTAGGCTGGACCTGACGGAACTCCTGAACGAGATCGTCGATTAATTCGGCGGTTCGCACCAGGGGATAATCTCCCGCGTCGAAGAATCGTATCTCCGCGCCCAGCGCTCCCGCCGCTTGCTCCGCCTCTTTTCGGCGGACCTTTTTCACCTGATCGAGACTAATCCCGGGCTCCTTCCAGAGCTTTTCGGACTCACCCCGCTCCCCATAAGAAAGGCATAACACGCGCGCTCGACACCCCCGGGAACCGTAGAGCGCTATGGCGCCGCCCGCGCGCCAGACAAAATCCGCTGCGTGCGCGCTTATCACCAAGAGTGTGCCGCCGCCGGAATCCATGAGCAATCTCCGTCTCTACTCTACAAGACCGGCGGGATTGACCGCCGCCATCCTGTTAATATCGGCGGCCTTGAAGCCCGCGTCCAGGAGCTTCTGCGCAAACATCGCGAAGCCCTCGGCCACCGGCGGGTTAGTCGCCTGCCCAAGGTCGGTCGAAAGCATCGACCGCTCCACTCCGACTTGCCTGATGTTGGCGAATACCGTTTCCCAAGATGC
>JAHFUG010000672.1 GCA_023265195.1 Blastocatellia bacterium
CATTGGTACATGAGCTCGAAGATGCGGCTGCCTGAGTACCGCGATCGGGATTGGCCTCCGCCAGAAGAGTACAGGCGGCGCGCGGCCGTCGGAACACCGATCCCAAACGTCAATTGGAAGGACGGTGAATCGCCGGATGAGGCTGGGTGAAAGAGTGGAATCTCTCGCGGCTAGTTTGAACCGATAGAAGACAGTTGCCGGATACCATGGGCGAATCCAGAGAACGGATCAACCTGGGAGACCTTCGACGGGTGACCCCCGTAAGCCGTTGGTTCGGCTTTGACCGAGGCCGGCCCGTCGACCGCTATTACATAGAGAGGTTTCTGTCGGCTCACGCCGAAGACATTCGAGGCCGTGTTCTCGAGTTCGCCGATGATTCGTACACGCGAGAGTTCGGCGGCGATCGCGTGACTCGCGGCGATGTGATTCATCCAAAAGAAGGGAACCCCCGGGCGACTATTGTGGCGGACCTATGCCGCGCGGAACAAATACCGGCGGACACCTTCGATTGCATAATATGCACGCAGACCTTGATGTACATTTTCGAAGTCGCGAAGGCTATCAGGACGCTCTATCGGATTCTCAAACCGAGCGGCGTTCTGCTTGTGACTTTTCCCGGCATAAGCCAACTCAGCCGCGAGGACATGGACGAGTGGGGCGAGCATTGGCGTTTTACGACGCTCTCCGCCGGCCGGTTATTCCGCGAGGTGTTTCCAGCCGCGAATGTAGAAACAAAAGCCCACGGCAATGTGCTGGCGGCGATTTCTTTTTTGCACGGGCTTGTCGTGGAAGATCTGGATGAAGAAGAACTGGACTATTCCGACCCGGATTACGAAGTGTTGATTACGGTCAGGGCCGTGAAGCCGGGTTCAATTTCCAACTGACGCCGGCCAAGATGAAGAATGACGGCGAACGCGAGGAACGTATCAAGTACGAAGCTCTAACCGAGTTCTCCCAGGTGAGTTCGATCGCTTCGGAGTGGGATACTCTGTTGGAGCGGTCTCGCTGCAACTGGGCGTTCAGTTGTTCGAAGTGGTTTCTGGCGACGCCGGAGTTTCTTCCCTCGGTAACGCCGCTTGTGTTAATCGCGCGGCGAGGCGATGATCTTGCGGGAGTCATGCCGCTGGTCGTCGATAGCGAGAGCGGGACAGCGGGCTTCCCGATTCGATGGACAGGCTATCACGACATAATCGCCGAGGAGGGGGATGCCGACGTCATTGTAGGCCTGCTGAAATTCGCAATCGCGGGTTCAGGCGGTTACAACAAGCTATCATTGAGACGAGTAAAACCGGATTCCAACTGTGTGTCGGCTGCGCGGATATTGGACCCCGGGCGCTACGATGAAGAGTTGTTCGTTCGAGCAACATCCCTCGTGTGCTCTTATGTGGATCTCTCGTGCGGATATGACGAATACATGAGGAGAAGAAGCAAGAATTTTCGGCACAATCTCAACCGAATTCGCAACAAGGCGCGGCGTGAAGGTATAGTAGCGCGCGAGATAAAACCGGGAGACGCCGGTTCTGAGCAAGTTTCAGAGGCGTTTCTGACGTTGCACCTCAGCCGCTTCGGCGGCCAGACGGTGCTCGGAACGGCGCAGTCGATTCTCAGGAAGTTGATTCCCGCTCTTTTCATCGAGGGGAGAATCCGCGTGTTCGCCCTCCTGAAAGAGACGCGAATAATGGGGGTGCATCTTGCTCTCGCCGGTAAGGATGGCTGGATCGGATGGAGCGGCGGCTTCTTACCCGAGGTGTCAAGCTTGTCGCCTGGGAATCTCCTCCTCGAGGAAGCGATTCGCCAGGCCTGTATAAGCGGAATGGCCGAGTACGACTTTGGATGGGGTCTCGAGGAATACAAGACCAAATGGACGACGCATTCGCGCGAGATTGGCGAGCTCGAGTTCACCGTCCGAGGACAAGTGACCGCCGCGGGAAATTGACGTTGCAAGAGAGCCCAAACCTGACTGCATCAAGGAAGGGAGCGCTCTTATCAACCATCGCGGAAAGTGAGTTGATCGCATTATGAAGCCGGAAGCGCTAGGATGTCTTACTCGATGACCCGCGAAGTCAATCGGAAGTACTACGATACGCCGGGCGTACCGGATGTGTTCGGACTGGATACGAGTTTGACATACGCCGAACAGCGCATACTCTCATCGTTGCGGGATGAGATCAAGGACAGGCCTTTGCTTGATATCGGCATCGGCGCGGGGAGGACGACGCCACATCTGCGGGCGATCAGTAGCGATTACATTGGCGTCGACTATTCGGAGAACATGATTAATTGCGCACGGAGGACCTTCGGAGACGCCACACTGATGGTTTGTGACGCCAGGGACATGTCGATCTTCAAGGACGAGCAGTTCGCCGCGGTCTTCTTTTCATATAACGGAATAGACTCCGTGGATACGCCGGACAGGATCCGCATACTGAGAGAGGTAAATAGGGTGCTCAAGAAGGACGGAGTCTTTGTATTCTCGTCGCACAACCTAGATTGGTGGAAGCGATGCCGCCTGTTCTTCTTCAGTAAGTTCTCGTTTTCGCGCAATCCAATAAAGTTGATGCGCAATAACGCCGGTCCTCTAAGAGCGTACACGGGCGGTTTGTTCAAGCGAATTGCGGCCAGGGTCAACGACGTGGGTCATGCGGTTGTTCCGGTCTATATAGATTTCATGGTGGTGCCGGTTTACTACATAACGAGAGAAGCGCAGACGCGGCAGTTGCGTGACGCCGGTTTCTCCCGTGTGGAGACGGTGGGCTCCGATGGCCGCCCGGCTGACGAGG
>JAHFUG010000352.1 GCA_023265195.1 Blastocatellia bacterium
GATTCGCGGCTCGATTCAGTTCGCCATAACTGATTCGCTCGTTGCGATGGCTCACCGCCACGGCGTCCGGCGTTCGCTCGGCCTGTGCTTCGAACAAAGCGTGAATGCAATGATCGTAATCGTAGCCTCCGTCGGCGCGGCTCCATTGCTCGATCAATTGCGACCGCTCGGACTGGCCGAGAAGGGATAGCCGGGAAACCGGAAGAGCGGGGTTCGCGACGGCGCCCTCGAGAAGAATGCGGTAGTGCTCCATCATCCGTTCGATCGTCGACTGGTCGAATATGTCGCTGTTGTACTCGATTGCGCCGGCTAGACCTCCCTTGCCTACTATGATGGACAGCGTCATGTCGAACTTCGCCACCTTGCTCTCGGACCGAATCGTCTTGACCGTGAGCGCGTGCAAAGCCGCGTTCTCAACGGGAGCGCCTTGCAATAGCAGCTTCACCTGGAACAAGGGAGCGTGACCGAGCGCCCGTTCAGGGTTGATCGCTTCGACCAGCATCTCGAACGGCAAATCCTGATTCGCATAGGCGGACAGAGCCATGTCTTTCACTTGCGCCAGCAGATCGACGAACGCCGGATCGCCCGCAAGGCCGCTTCGCATAACCAACTGATTGACGAAGAAGCCGATCAGCCCTTCGGTTTCGGCCCGGCTGCGATTGGCGATATCCGTTCCGATCGGTATGTCGCTTACGCGGCAGTACCGGCCCATCAGTACTTGAAACGCGGCCAGCATGGTCATGAAAAGCGTCGCCTCGCGATCGCGGCTCAACGCCTCGAGTGATTCCGCCAGACCGCCCGTGAGCACGAAGAACGAGGTGGCCCCGTTGAAGCTCTGCGCTACGGGTCTCGGCCTGTCCAGCGGCAGATCCAACGCGCCGATACCTTCGAGATTGGTCTTCCAGTAATCGAGCTGGGCCTGTAGCGCTCCGCCTTGAAGCCAGTTGTTTTGCCACACTGAAAAGTCGGCGTATTGAATCGGAAGATCCGGCAGGGAAGGCTCTCTTCCCCGATCGAACGCGTTGTACAGAGACGCGACTTCGGTAACGACTATATTCATCGACCATCCGTCGCAGGCGATGTGATGAAGGGTGACCATGAGCACGTGATCGTCTTCGCCCGTGCGCAGCAAGATCGCTCTCAACAACGGAGCAACCGTGAGGTCGAATGGCCGCGCGGCTTCCTCGCCGATTACGCGCTCCGACTCGCTCGCGGCTTGCTCGGGACTCAGTTCCGACAAGTCGAAGAGGGGGAGTCTGAACTCGCCCGCCGGATGAATGATCTGAACCGGTTCGCCGCCGGCTACGGCGAACGACGTTCTCAGCACTTCGTGCCGTTGAATCATCGCGCCGATGGCCCGAGTCAACGCGGCGTAATTCAATTGGCCCGTCAATCGGAGCCCGATCGGACAGTTATAGACGGCGCTTCCCGGCTGCAACTGATCCATGAACCAGAGGCGGCGCTGGGCGAACGAAACCGGGAAATAGCCCCCTCTGTCGGCCGCGGCCGTGGGCGGAGGAACGATCGAAACGTCTTTCCCCTTGAGAGCAAGTTCGATCCTGGCGGCAAGCCCTTCCACGGTTGGAGCTTCGAAGAGAGTCCGCAGCGGAAGTTCTACCTTGAAGACTTCGCGGACTTTGGAAATAAGCTGAGTGGCGATCAACGAGTGGCCGCCGAGATCGAAGAAGTTATTGTTCAAGCCAACTCGTTCGACCCCCAACACCTGGCTCCAGACCCCGGTCAGTATTTCTTCGAACGGAGTCGCAGCCCTCGTCTCATCCTCGTGGCGGTCAGCCTGAAGCTCTTCCGGCGCCGGAAGCGCCGCCCTGTCGATCTTCCCATTTCTCTTGAGCGGAAACGCATCAACCAACGCGAAAGCCGAAGGAATCATGTATTGAGGCAGCTTCTCCTTCAGGTAATCGCGCAACTCGGATTCGGATAATGACTCGCCGGACGACGAAGCGGTCCGCGCCGATGAACTCAGTTGAATCGCCGTATCGACGGGCGCGCTACGGTGAGACGCTCCAGCCAGGCCGGGCCGCTTTGCATACAGGTTGTAGCGATCCGTCTGCTTCAACAGCGGATCCTGCTCCGCGGCGACTTCGAATCCGCGCTCCCGCAGCGATGAAACGATGTGATTCAACCGGCCTTCGGTGGCGCGGCCTTGCGCGTCGTGGACTTCCATCACGATCTGCTCGATCCTCTCCCAATGCTCGTCGTCGATTCCGTTGAGCACGTCCAGTTCGGCCCGCTGCACGTCGATCTTCAACAGGTGAATCCTGTCGACTTTTTCTTCGCGAATAACATCGGACAATCCGCGGAGGCGGCACGTGTGCGTTTCGCCCTCAAAGAAACCGCCAAATAAGTCGTCGGATTCGTCCAACAATTCCTGGACTCTCGAGTCGCCGCGGTCGCGCCGGTTCCGAAGAAAGGTCTTGATCACTTCGACCTCGTCCTCGGGATCCGCGTATTCGCTCATCCCCGATCGGCTGGCGTATTCCGGGTAGTAAGTAAAGCTCTCGGTCCGCTCTCGATCGGAGAGTCCAATCTGAAACAGCTTCACCGCCGGGCCGCATTCAGCCGTGTTAACCTTGAGGACGTCGAAGACGGACGAAATCGGCTCGAACGCGTAGACCTTCCCGGGATTGCATTGACTCGCCGCGAAGAGGGTGAAGAGACCGACGTTGGCTCCAACGTCGAAGATGCAATCGCCGTCCTCGAATTCTATTCCATACCGGTGATAGACCCGATCTTCGAAGATCTCGCGGTAAAGGTATTCGGTCTCATTTCGGCTCAGGTAGGCGATGCTCAAACCGTTCGGCAATGTCAGCCGAGGATAGCCGCCGGACGGGCGGCCGTTCTTGCGTGGAGCAACGTACGCCACCAACCGTTTGTTTCCCGGAGCATCTTCGCGCGCGATCACGACGGCTTCGCCAACGAGGGGGTGATTGGACAGAACCGATTCGATCTCGCCGATTTCAATTCGATAGCCACGCAGCTTCACCTGGCTATCCAATCGGCGAAGGTATTCGATCGTTCCATCCGGCCGAAAGCGAGCCAGATCGCCGCTGCGGTACAGTCTTTCCCCGGAGCCGAACGGATTCGGAATGAATCTTTCGGCGGTGAGTTGAGCGTCGCCCCAATAACCTCGGGCGAGTCCCGCGCCGGCGATGCAAAGCTCGCCTGAGACGCCGATCGGCGCGGGGTTGTTCCAGCCGTCGAGCACGTAGGCGCGCACGTTGGAAATCGGCCTTCCGATCACGGGCTCCGTGGTCTCCGCAATGACGCGAAACACTGTGGCGTCGACCGTGCACTCGGTGGGACCGTACACATTGTAGTAAGCGATTCGTTGCGCCTCGCTGAGACTTCGCCACGTGACCGAGTCAAGAGCTTCTCCACCAACCAACACGCGGCGCGGAGAACCCTCAGGCTCCCGATCCAGTCCCGCGGCAAGCAGCAGCCGCAACTGCGACGGAGTGCAGTCGATCGCGTCGAGGCTGTGCTCGGTTAAATGAGAAAGCAACGCCACGCCGTCGGCGCGCACGTCCTCGGGAACGATGCTCAGCGTGTGGCCCAGCGCCAACTGAATCACCTGTTTCACCGATCCATCGAACGCCAGCGGCGCATTCACGCCGACTCGCAGGCAAAAACCTTCATCGGAGTAGATCGCCCGCTTCAATGCAAATAAGAGATTGGCTACCGAAGAGTGCCTTACCGCGACTCCCTTCGGAACCCCGGTTGAGCCGGATGTATAAATAACGTAAGCGATGTTATCGCCGCTCACGTTCAAGTCGAGATCGCGGTCGTCCAGACCAGCTATCTGATCCCACCGCGAGTCAAGAAAGACCAGCCGTGATTCCTGACGCCCGAGACTGTTCCACGAAGTCTCGCGGGTTACGATTGCTCGCGGATTGAGGTCATCGATCAAGCGGGCCAGGCGCTCTCGCGGTTGTCCGGGATCGATGGGAACGTATGCTCCACCCGCCTTCAACACGGCGACAAGAGCCACGATCATCTCGCAAGAGCGCTCCAGATATATGGCTACGGGTTCGTCAGGTCCCACACCAAGGCCGATCAGGTATCGAGCAAGCTGGTTAGAACGGCGGTTGAGATCTGAAAAAGATATGACCGTGTCGTTGAAACAAACGGCCGGCGAGTCCGGGATTTCTTTAGCTTGCTCTTCGATCAATTTGTGAAGAAACGCGGGCCCGTTGTCCGGCGCTTCGGTCGCATTCCAATCGGCCAGCAGCTTCCGTTTTTCGTCTGGTCCAAGAATCTCGATTTCACTGATCGAGGTCTCCGGCTTCGCCGATGCGTTCTCGAGCACGGCGAGGAATTGCGAGGCTAACCTTCGAACCGCTTCCGAATCGTACACGGACGCGTCATATTGAAATTGTAGGGTGATCCTGTTCCCGTTTTGAATCGCCGATAACTTGAGCTTGAACAACTCGGTGTCGGCGCATTTTCGGAACAGGGAAATTCGAACGCCGGCGGCGGTAATATCTTCGACTCCCTCTTCGAAGTCGAATCCGATCCGTTCCACTCCATGCCCGTCTTCGGCCGCCTCCGCGCTGTTGTCCCAATACTCCTGCCACTCGCAAGCGTCCTGGTAAGACTTGCCGAGTCTCGCGAGCGCAAGCTTGAATCTGTAATCACGATCGAAATGAGATCCGACCGGCGCGTAAACGGAGAACAGACCGAGGGCCTCGTGGAGTTCGGTGTACTTTCGTCCATCCAGCAAAGCGTGCACGACGACGTCCGCGTTTCCTGTCAACCGCCACAACAAAACCTCCCAGGCCGTCAGAATGAACAACGGCACGGGACTCCCAAGCTTTTCGCTAGCCCGCACGATCGCTCGCGACTCTTCCGCGGTCAGTTCGACGGAGACGATATCGAGAGGATGAAGATCCGTGAGAACGCCGTCGGCGCGCGATTCAAACGGCAGCACCGGCGGCCGCGACTCTTTCGCGGGCAGATCGCGCCAGTATGCTCTTCCAGCCTCGGCTTCCGGGCCTTCGCGCAAATCGTTCCGCCACTCCGAGAACTGGATGTATTGCAGCGCCTCATCCTCGGCAGTCTCCCCGCCGCCATAGAACCGGCCTATCTCTCTTGCGATATTCCTGAGCGTCCAGGCGTCGGCGCAAAGCGACGGCAAGCTTAGGACCAGTACGGCTCTCTCGGGTGAGAGCCGCAGCAACGACGCCCGTAGGGACGATCCACTAGCGGATTGATGATGCCTGTCTTCGGAGAGCAGCCCTTCGATTCGATCTTCTTGTTCAGCGGACGAATACGCGGTCAGATCCACGGTGACCCAATCGACGGAAGACACTTCGCGCACAACCTGAAGCGGAACATCCATACCCGGCAGCGATTCGAAATCGGTTCGCAGTATTTCGTGCCGCTCGGCGAGTTTCCCGAGCGCTTCGCGCAATAACTTCAGGTTGAGCCTTCCTTCCAACAGCAGCGCGCATTGAGCCCTGAGCAGCAATCCGCTCCGTTGCAAAAACCACGCGCGCTTCTGCTGCGGCGAGAGCCGGTAACCTTCTATTGCTAATTCGCTTTGCATTTCCGTCAGCCTCCTACTTTAGCGCCGGAATTTCGTATCAAATCAGAGCGGTCACAAAACGATCTCTCTTGAGCCGTATAGTCTCTCCGAGATGACCCCCAGCGACCCACAGGCTTCGAGCAACTTGTCGGACTCGACTATTTGCTTTGACTCCTTGGTGTACTTGATGCTGGTGATGTAAGTAAGCCAGGGCTCCTGGCCCAATGCATACACGTACACCTGCTTGCATCCAAGCCGCTTGACTATGTCAATGCCGCGTTCGTAATCGGAGCCGGACAGCTTTCGCGACCGGTCCATCTTACGATCCAGCGGTCTCGTGAGAAGCGGACCGTAGATCCACGTCAACGGAGCGCCGTCGCATTCCATTCCGAGGAACAGGACGTCGACATTCCCTACGATCTGCTGAACCAGCTCGTATAACTTTGGCTCGAGATTGGACGAGTCGGCGGCGCAGGCGATGGATCGTCCTTTCAGAGTGACCAGATGAGCCGTCTTGCTTCTTATGTTCAAGTCGGCGTGCTCGCCGAGGAACGGGAGCGAGGTTATCGAGCCGCCTTCAACCTCGATGGATTCGAGTTCGTCGATCTCGATGACGTTCGCGAAACCGGTATTGTTCAGGGCAAGCTTCAACGACGGGTCTTCCAGCGAGCCCCCGTTGTTCCTTGGAACCACGATGTTCTTTATCTTATGCCTGATCTGCAGCAGCGTCTCGAAGAGAATGTGGTCGGAGTGGCTGTGTGTTATCAGAACGTAGTCGATCTTTTCCGGCAGATCGCTATAGGTATATCGAAACAGCTCGCTGTCGTGACGGTAACTAATCACGGGATCGGTCAGGATGGCGATATCCCTCGATTCGATCAGCAGACAGGCATGGCCGTAGTAGCGGACTCGTACGCCGTCGCCCTCGAACGGATCAGGCCGGACGTTCGCGACGGACTCGTCTTCGGTAAAGAACGGGCGCATCCGTTCCAACTGCTCATCGGTGATCGCAAGCGCTTCCTTGATGTGACCGAGTGGCCCTGGCGTAGTCCGCATCTTGAAGAGTTCGTCCAGGCCCTCGCTGTTGAACGGCGCGTTCAGGTGAACATGGTCCGCCGAGTCCAATCGGGGGGTGCTGAAAACGAACGGCCGATAGTCCTGATTAACCAGAGACAGAACGGCCGACTGTGACGACGTATCGTAATAGGGACCGCGGTACATCAGGCGCTCGATGAATCGAAAGCTGGGCTGATTATTCAGATCATAGACTAGTTCGACGCGGCCTTTGAGCGGTTCGGGGACCTTCTGGTAAAGCGGCTCCAGCGAATATCCCTGGGCCTCGCGGCTCAGCATGTCGCTCAATGATTTGATCGCGTCGGCAAGCGAGAGCATCCGGCTCTGCTCCTTGGTCGTTTGCTCCAGCAACGCCTTGATCTCATCGACTCGCCTTCCATCGTAGTCGATGAAAGGGCCGCCGATCATCGCGGGGTTCTTGACCGCATTCGCATGAATCTGAGGGCTGGCGATGTAAGACTTCATGATCTTCAGGTGGGAATTCGCTATGTTCATCGCCGCGGTCGCGGGAGCGACCAGATGGTGCCACGCGTACCACCGATTGAACAGCGGCTCCAATTGAACGTTCGGCTTCAAGTAGAGATTTTGCTCGCTCATAAAAACCCTCCCTGTGATTGCTGATATTTCAGTGATGATGATGGACGGATTAATGTACGGGCGGGCCTCCGCGCCCGCCCCTTCTTGGGGAGCCTCATTAATCATGGATATCGCGGTAGCTCGAAGAGGGGCGGGCACGGAGCCCCGCCCGTACATTGACTCTTCATCCCCGGGATTCAAATTAAGTCTTAAGCGCGGCTGGATTTCCCATCTACATACAGATCCGCCATCGAGACCAATATTCTTCGTGGGCCCGTAAACGGCTCCCGGCCGTGAGACGCCAGAAAGTTATCGACGATCAAGATATCTCCCATTCGCCACGGAAAGCTCACAGCCGATCGCAGATAGATGTTCCTTATCTCGTTCAGCGCTTCTTCCTCGATCGGCGTTCCGTCGCCGTAGAATGCGTTGCGAGGAAGTTCGTCGAGATCGAATTCACGCAATAGCGACTCGCGCACCGGCGGGGACAGGTTCGAAGTATGAAACATATGCGCGTGATTGAACCAAACGACGTCTCCGGTAACCGGATGAGTAGCGACCGCCTCGCGGACGTAGCGCGTGCGAAGCCTGTCGCGATCCCTCCACTCGAATTCCGTATGAGACCTTCGGCAATACCGCTCCACTTCGGCGCGATCCGTCGTCTGAAACGCTTCCTGCCAGGGTAGATCGACTCCTTCGCCATAGTTCCTCACGTACATCACTCTCTTCGCCAGGAACTGCCGTTTGATCTCACCGGGTATCAAGTCAAAGACTTTTCTATCATCCGCTATCGGCGTTCGGCCTCCGGTGGCCGGAGGAGTCAGGCAGAAGAACCATATCTTCCGCGGCCAATTGTGCGAATAAGACATCTCGTGATGCAGTGGAATCCACTGGTCGGCGGGAAACTCCGTCGAGGTGAAAACCTTCGATCCGACTTCGGCTCTGGGAGCCGCGCGCTCGAGGTAATCCAGTAGATTGGGCGATACGGCGCGAGAGAACTCTTCGAA
>JAHFUG010000353.1:0-2900 GCA_023265195.1 Blastocatellia bacterium
AGTTAGGAGTTCGGAGTTCGGAGTGCGGAGTTCGGAGTTGGGAGTTCGGAATGCGGAGTTGGGAGTTAGGAGTTCGGAGTTCGGAGTTGGGAGTTCGGAGTTGGGAGTTCGGAGTTCGGTGTGCGGAGTTCGGAGTTAGGAGTTCGGATCACGCGGTGGTCCTCGCGAGCAGAATTCTCGTTGGTGTAATCGACGAAGAGACCCCCGCACGCATCGGTACATTCTCGCGCGGCTGGCGTCTCATGCAACTGCCCTGGTTGTGACCGTAGTAGTTCAGTTTTGATCCGATTTGAGCGCGATCAGCGAACCGCGGATTTCCTGAGACTGAATAACTCTCATCCGCGCGGATCAGCGTTACGCAGTCAGCGCAAATCAGCGGTTATTCCGGAGCATGGAATCAAACCGAGGGCGACCCCCGCTTGAATCGTTCCGTATCCCGCGCCCGCCCAACGGTGTCCGGATGCACCCCGAGCTCAGTTGCGATTGTTCCGATCTTCCAATGCTCGGCATGGAACAACCTGCGAATTGTTGCGGCTTGTTTGACAGGGATCATCAACTCACCCCGGTTCGAAAGGATTCACCAGCAGTCCACGCCGTCCGCAGACCCGGCAACAGACCAACTGAACACTGGCCTGGAACCCTTGCGCGCTGATATTGCCACACTCGGCGGCAGGGATTGAACCATGATCTATCACGAAAATGCCGTCTGGCGGAGTTGTGAATGAATTGTGAAGGCCGCTCAATGGAGCTACGATTCCGCTCCCGGCGGTTATCTACAGACAGGCCGCTCCTACGGAGTTAGGTTGATTTTCAGCGTAACTCCGTAGGAGTGACCTGTCTGTAGTAGCGCGAGGCGCCGCCCGGTAGCAGCGCGCGAGAAAATCAGCTTAACTCCGTAGGAGTGACGTGTCTGTAGTAGCACGAGGCGCCGCCCAGTAGCAGTGCGCGAGAAAATCAGCCCAACTCCGTAGGAGTGACCTGTCTGTAGCGCGAGGCGCCGCCCGGAAGCGGAGCGCGAGAAAATCAGCGTAACTCCGTAGGAGTGACCTGTCTGTAGCGCGAGACGCCGCCCGGTAGCAGCGCGCGAGAAAATCAGCGTAACTCCGTAGGAGTGACCTGTCTGTAGCACGAGGCGCCGCCCGGTAGCAGCGCGCGAGAAAATCAGCCCAACTCCGTAGGAGTGACCTGTCTGTAGTAGCGCGAGGCGCCGCCCGGTAGCAGCGCGCGAGAATCAGCCTAACTGTGCTACGGAGTTGGTATCAGCTAACGCCGCCTTCAGTGCGGCGCCGCGAGCTCCGCGACAGCTCCGTAAATGAACTCCACGAATTTTCCAAGTCCATTCACGGAAAGCCGCTCGTCGTTGCCATGAACAGAGGCAAGTTCGCGGTCGCTAACGACGCTGCCCAGCCCGTACGCGTGCACTCCCTTTGCTCGAAGTTGCGCGGAATCGGTGGCGCCCGTGAGCATGAGCGGCAGGGTGATGACGCCGGGAAACACGTGCTGCTGGGATCGCTCGAGCGCGAGGAACATTTCCGTATTCAAGCCTGACGGCGGATTGGACGGCCGGCTTCGGCCCGAATTGGGAATAACTTCAACGGCCGGATCGTTAATCAGGCGGCGCAACGATTCGACGAGCGCGGGTATGTCTTCATCGGGCACGGCCCTTACATCCAGCGTGACTTCAGCGTCGCCCGGAATCACGTTGGTGCGCAATCCGCCTTTGATGATCGTTGGTACGATAGAAGTCCGCAGCATCGAATTGTACTTGATGCTTTTCGCCCATACTTGATCTTGCACTGACTCGCTGACTTGCGGATCCTCCAAGTGAGTGAAGAGGTAGCGGTCTTCCGCCGAGCTAACCGTGGCGAGCCGCGAGAAGAACGTTCGAGTGGTTTCGTTGAGGCGCATCGGCGCGCGCCAGGCGCCTACTTTCGCGGTCGCGGCCGCCAAATGGGTGATCGCATTGTCGGGCCGGGGCATGGACCCGTGGCCGCTCGTTCCTCGGGCGACGAGGCGCATGCCCCTTGAGACTTTTTCGGTGGTCGCTACGCCGACATACTGAACCTTCCCCGCCGTCTCATGAATCTCGCCGCCTTCGTTCAGAGCATACTCACATTCGATCTTGTCCCAATGTTGTTCGACCATGAAATCGATCCCGACCCGGCTCGTTCCTTCTTCTCCGGCCTCCGCCAGGAAGATCACGTCTCGGTCGAGCGGGACCTTCAGCCTGTGCAGGAGTAGAAACACCTCGAGGCAAGCGCTGGCCATACCCTTGTCATCCGACGCGCCGCGGCCGTAGACATACCCGTCTTTGATGGAACCGCCGAACGGGTCAAACGTCCATTTCTCTCGCTCTATCCCCACGGTGTCTATGTGTCCCATCAGCAGCACCGGTTTCTTCTTGCCGTTGCCCTTGAGGCGGGCCACGATGTTGCCACGGCCGGGCTCGAGTTCGAAGATCTCCGAAGCGATCCCTTCCCGGTCGAGAATGCCCTTCAGGTATTGAGATCCCCTGGTTTCGTTTCCAGGCGGGTTCGTCGTGTCTACTTTGATGAAGCCAGACAATATTTGGGCGGCTTCATCTCGGGCAGCCGCAAAGTCGGGCGCGCCCTTTTGAACAGGCCCGTTCAACGCACGCACGCGCGTGGAAAGAGCGATGAGTATGATTAGCATTAACATCGCGATGTATTGTCGCGGCCATTGCAGATGCGTCGTCATTCAATCCCCTCCTAATCGGTCAAATCAACAGTGCGTTCGCACTAAAAGCGTCACTTTGAATGTAGCGAAAAAAATGACTCCATTGCCAAAGCCGGACAACTGTGTCAGCGACGCGCTTTATCAAGCGTTGCGCTGATTGGCACGGCCATTGCTACATTACGCGCGGTTCTTTGATCTTCTTT
>JAHFUG010000353.1:3000-8185 GCA_023265195.1 Blastocatellia bacterium
GAGTTGCCCAACGAGGCCATCAAGAGTCGCGCTACGCCCGATGAGCCGCTCGCGGGCCGCGTCGTCACTGCGCTCGGGGACCTCACCCCCCTTGAGCGCGTGATGATAAGGCTTGCGGTCAGAGTTCATATCGAGAACGGACCCTCTCGAAACAAGCATAGCTTGCTCTAGTGATGGCCTCGTTTTTTTTCCTTACGGCTTCACACGGCCCTTATGGCGTCCAACCCATCGAGATACGGCCGCAGCGCCTCGGGAATCTCGACTGACCCATCCGCCTGTTGATAATTTTCCAGGATCGCAAGCCACGTCCTGCCGATCGCAAGCCCGGATCCATTGAGCGTGTGAACGAACTCGGGCTTTGATTTCGCGTCTCGCCGAAATCTGATCCGCGCGCGGCGCGCTTGAAACGCCTCGCAGTTGGAACACGAAGAAATCTCGCGATAAGTGTTCTGGCTTGGGAGCCATACTTCAATGTCATAGGTCTTCGCGGCCGAAAAGCCCATGTCGCCGGTGGACAGAACGACGCGCCGGTAGGCGAGGCCCAGCCGTTCGAGCACGGATTCGGCGTCTCTTGTAAGACCTTCCAACTCTTCATATGAATCTTCGGGCCGAGTGAGCTTGACCAACTCGACCTTGTCGAACTGGTGCTGGCGAATGAGCCCGCGCGTATCTTTGCCGTAGCTTCCGGCTTCCGATCGAAAACACGGGGTGTACGCCGCCGTCTTTATCGGAAGGGCCGCGCCATCAAGTATTTCCTGGGCGTACATGTTGGTCAGAGGAACTTCGGCGGTCGGAATCAGATAGTAATTGCGTTCGTCGTCGAGCCTGAAGAGATCCTGCTCGAACTTCGGCAACTGGCCTGTTCCGAACAAAGACGAGCGATTGACGATGAACGGCGGGACGACCTCGGTATAACCGTTCATTTTCGTCTGAACATCCAGGCAGAAGTTGATCAACGCGCGTTCAAGCTTGGCGCCGAGCCCAGTCAAGATTGAGAAACGAGTCCCCGTGATTTTCGTCGCGCGCTCGAGATCCAGGATTCCCAGGGCCATCCCAATGTCGACGTGGTCGCGAGTCTCGAAAGAGAAGCGGGGAGGCTCTCCCCAGCGTTTGATCTCCAGATTGGCGGTCTCGTCGACGCCAACCGGGACGCTTTCATCGGGCGGATTCGGCAGAGTAGTGATCAAGGCGCTCATCTCTTCTTCCACCTGGGCGAGATCGCTCTCGATAGCCACGATGCGCCACGCCAGTTCGCGCACGGCGGCGCGCCGCGACTCGGCCTCCGATTTCTCGCCGGCTTTCATCAACACGCCGATCGCCTGGCTTTCGCTGTTGCGCAGCGCATTCTTGTCGTCCCGCTCTCGAATCAAGCTGCGCCTGTTTCGATCGATTTCGCCAAACCGGTCGAGCGCGTCGAGCGGAGCCCCTCGTGTCACGAGCTTCTGTTTGATGAGATCGAGATTATCTCGAACGAAAGTAATATCAAGCATTCAAGTGTTCCTTCGTTGTTTGGCGGCAGTCTGCGGATACGATTTGCATGTTTCCCTCGAGTCGACCGCCGGCGCGGCAGACGGACTAAAGTCCGCGGTGCTTCTCAGGCGGCTCATCATTCCTGGAAACGCCTCCTCAGTTTGTCATAGGTGACCGGCAGATCTTCCGGCAGAACTCGCGTTTCACCAATCACCGAAACGAAGTTCGCATCGCCGGTCCAGCGGGGAACGACGTGAAGGTGTAAGTGATCGGCGATGCCCGCGCCGGCCGACCGTCCAAGGTTCATGCCTATGTTAAACCCGTCAGGGTGGTACTCCGCGTCGAGGGCGATTTGCGCCCGCTTTGCAAGCGCCATCATCTCGGTGGTGGCCGATTCATCGACGTCCGCAAGCGATCCTTTATGTTCGAACGGCGCGATCATTAGATGGCCGCCTGTATAGGGATACAGATTCAGTATGATGAAGTTCAGCTTGCCGCGATAGACGATCAGGTTTTCGCGGTCCGCACCGGCGTCACGGACCGAGCAGAGTACGCAGCCGGGCTTTGAATCGGCTCCGGCGATGTATCTGTATCGCCACGGACTCCAAATGTGTTCCATCGCGTCACCCGTAAAGAATGAAGAAGGCCACGGAAACGCCGGTTCCGTGGCCTCACTGAGAAAACTCCGTAGAGCGGAACAGCGTCAATCGTCGCTCTTCTTACTCTCGGATGAAGCGCTAAGCAGATTGGCGATATCGCCGAGGGTGGCCATGCCGGCGCCGGTCTCGTGATACGTCCTAACATCTTCGGGATCGTCTTCCTTGCCGACGGCGCGAGCCGACAGCCCAATTTTCTTCTGGGCCGGATCGAGCTTGAGCACCTTGAAGGAGAGAACCTGGCCGATCTTGACCGCCGCTTCCGGCTTTTCGACTCTCTCGTCGCTAAGCTCCGAAACATGACACAGCCCTTCAATACCCTCTTGAATCTCCACAAAGGCGCCAAAGCTGGCGAAGCGAACGACTTTGCCGGTCAATACGTGCCCGACTCGATGCGTGTCAAAGAAGGTCTCCCACGCGTTCGGCTCGAGATCCTTCATTGAGAGGCTAAGCCGCCGGTTTTCCACGTCGATGTTCGTGATTACCGCGTCAACCTGTTGGCCTTTCTTGAGGACGTCCGAAGGATGCTTGATTCGCTTCGTCCAGGAGACGTCGGAAACATGCACGAGCCCATCGATGCCGTCTTCGATCTCGACGAAGGCGCCGAAGTTCGTCAACGAGCGGACCTTGCCGGTTACGCGCGAGCCGATGTGATAACGGTGAGGCAGCGTGTCCCACGGATCGGCAACGGTCTGCTTGAGCCCGAGACTGATTCGGCGATTGACGGTATCAACCTCGAGAACGACGGCCTCGACTTCCTGTCCGATCGCCAGCAATTTCGAAGGATGTTTTAGCCTCTTCGACCAAGTCATCTCGGTTACGTGAACGAGGCCTTCGACGCCCGGCTCGATCTCGATGAACGCGCCGTAATCAGTCAGGCTCACGACTTTGCCGCGCAGGTGGGCGCCGCTTGGAAAGCGCTCCGATACGCTCTGCCACGGATCGGGGATCAATTGCTTATATCCCAGGGAAATTCGTTCTCGCTCCCGGTCGAACTTAAGGACCTTGACCTGCAGCGAGTCGCCGACCTTGAACACTTCTCCCGGAGCTTGCACGCGGCTCCAGCTCATGTCGGTTATGTGAAGTAATCCGTCTATGCCGCCGAGATCGATGAACGCGCCATATTCGGTCAGGCTCTTGACGACCCCTTCCAGCACGACGCTTTCCTCTATTGCGGTGAGAGTCTCTTTCTTCTTCTGGTTGAAGCCTTCTTCGAGCACGGCCTTTCGCGAGAGCACCACGTTGCCGCGCTTCCGGTTGAGCTTGATTACTCGCGCCTCGATCTCCTGGCCGATGTAGATCTCGAGGTTGCGCACGGGACGCACGTCTACCTGCGATCCCGGGAGGAATGCGACTACTCCGTCTACTTCGACCTTGAGTCCGCCTTTGATTCTCTCCACGACGCGGCCCTTAACGGTTTCGTGAGACTGGTGCGAGTTCCTCAGCTTGTCCCACGACTGCATTCGCACCGCATCGGCTCGGGAAAGAATCGCGTACCCGTCCTGGTTTTCAAGGCTCTTTATGAGAACGGTGATCTCGTCTCCCGGTTTGACGGTTACGTTCCCGTGCCGGTCGGCAAGTTCTTCGCGCGGAACAACGCCCTCGGATTTGTACCCTATGTCGACCAGCACATTCTGCCCGGAGACATTGACGACGAGGCCCTTGACTACCTCACCTTCTTGAATAGCCGACGCGCTCTCGCGTTCATAGGTGTCGAGCATCGCGCCGAAGTCCTGGCCTTGCGTCTCCGGCGCAGTTGGCGCCGTTGGCGCCGGTTCGACTGTTTGGGTTGCCGAAGCAGCGGCGCTCCCTGCTCCAGCTTCGGCCGTGGAACTTTCCGAAGCTGCCGCGACTCCTGCCTCGGCAGCAGAGTCGTTCCGAATTTCTGGAGTCGAATCTGGGCCGGCGCCTTCGCTGCTCGGCGCGGTTCCGGTTCCAACGTCCACCGCCATAGCACCGGGTTGGGTTGCATCCTCTATCGCCATGTATAGCTACTCCTCCTCAACCTCGATCATTATCTGTGTGTTTAAGCATGCCTTCGAAGAAAATATTGCCATAGTATGCTCTCAGCGCCCTAATCATTCAAGCCTTCAAACAATCCCACAAACTTCCGAGAGCTTTGAGTGGCAGCCACTATCGCCAGAGCGCAATCCGCGCCCGTCCTGCCCGTTTTCCCCGGCAGAACTCTATGCGGATGCGGACGCTGTTCCGCATCAGAACTTGGGCACCTCTACTATCGTTCTGTTGTCTCTTGTGCAACGGTGCTCTCTTCGATCAAAGAGAGAGCGGCAGGGCTCTGAGTTAACGCACCTGTCTCGTTTGTGATTCATATCGACTGAGGCAAGCGTCAACTCTACACGGCGGCCAATTTCGTGTCAAGGACACCAATGTTACAAGAAATTAGAGAAAGGCCGGCGTTCCTTGGCGCGAATCGGAGCACGATCGGACGGCGGCGCGCCAATCCCCGGACGCCGCCTGATCGCCTTCCGCGCGGCTAAAATGGGCGCCGCGCGGAACCGGCTCCGCGTTACCGTCTTTGCCGAGGCGCGTCTGCCTTGCTTGCCTTGCCGCGGTCCCCGCCTCACGATCCGAATTACCTCTCCCGTTCCTCCCTTCGCCGTCGATGCAACGCGAGCAAGGTGCTCGATGTGAGTCTTCCATGCATTCGTCTGCAGTGATTTCATCCGTGAGCTATTGATCTGATCGGTTACGATCTTCTTGAAGGCATCCAAGGTGTCGAGGGCGAGGATCGTCTCCGCAAACACTCCGGCATTGGTGCTTGGATTATTCTGAGCCTGAGCGTAGTTGTTATGGTGACTCGCCGCGCCCCCCGCCTCATGCCGAATCGCGCTTAGTAGAATGGTTGCGCCTCCGATGAAACCGTTTAGATTCGTCCGCGCGTTAAAGTTCCCACATTGAGCCTGACGAAACGTACTAGAGAGAAGACCTACGTTGTAGACCGGCAAGGAGAGCGATTTATGCCCCTCTGGAAGCAGCAACGGCGGGTGAAGGTTGACTTGGTGTGGTTGAAGCAGTTCTACCGGGCGCTGGATATATTG
>JAHFUG010000354.1 GCA_023265195.1 Blastocatellia bacterium
GGCCATTATTGGCTCGGCGTGAGTTACGGAACTTATGGCGAAGTAAAGGGCATGTTCAAGGCTCTGTCTCTGGTCAAGAGCATAAGAAAAGAGATGGATTCCGTTATTCGAATCAATGCGGCTCACGAGAACGGCGGCGCTTATGTGGTTCTTGGAAAGATCGACTTCGAGTTGCCGGGATTAATGGGCGGCAATAAGAAACGAGCCATTCAAGAGTATGAGCAGGGTCTCAAGATTGCTCCGTCAAATCAGTTGCTGAAGGTGTATTTGGCCGAAAGCTATATCGACGATAGCCGAAAGGATGAAGCCCGCGCGATGCTCGATCAGGTGCTGGCGGCAAAGCAAGGGCCTCCGCCGTCTCCGGAACTAAGAGATGCTCAGCGCGACGCCCGGAAACTCTACGACAAACATTTCGTTAAGAAGTAAACCGGCGCATTCTCGCCGCAAGCAGCGTCACGCTCGAACAAACCAAACTAATCGAGGGCTCCGCCCTTGATATCCCGAGTGCGGAGTTGGAAGTGCGGAATGCCGGATCACGCGGTCGTACTCGGGGGAAACGCGAACAGAATCTACCAAAACCAACTGATGAATAGTCGGCGTTATCCCGTCTGAGGTCGACTTGGGATTTGAATTCGCCCGTACTCGAGAAAGTCAAACTGCAGTTCATTGCGAAGGGAGTTGGCCGCGCCAATTTACACGCATAGTCGGTTATGGAAATAAGAACGACAACAAGTTGGTTCCTACATATAAAAGCCTATCAGCAAACGGCTCACCGCGTCGTCGAAGTCAAACGCGGGTAGAGGCGTAATCTGTGTTGCTGCGTCCCAAGTGGATTGGGGATCGGCTTGGTTTCGCTTGTGGGCTGTCTCCGTAGGAGACGCCTTTCTGTAGAGATGAGCGATACCCCACCGCTTCCAGCTCCGTTAGGAGCGTCGCCCTCCATAGGAGGGCAATGTTTATAGCAAGGATCGGCCGCAACGTCCGCCCTCCGTTAGGAGGGCCATGTGCATCTGTGTTTCAAGCGGACAATAAGGCTGCCTCCATTTCGGAGAACACATGGCCCTCCTACGGAGGGCGGAGCATCTCACCACACGTACTATAAACATGACCCTCCTACGGAGGGCGGAAGAAATGGCCAAACTCCATAGCTCCGTTAGGAGCGACCCCCGTCTCGGCCACAATGGTCGCTGCTAACGGAGCTAAGAGAGATTCATACCTGCCTCGCGCTACAGACAATTGGTCGTCTCTACGAGACTAAACGTCGAGCTAGCCACATTGAGCAAGCAAAGAATGCCTCGTGCTACAGATAGATCGTCTCTACGAGACTAAACTCTTGTCACTTACATATTAGCCTGGACGTCGACATATTCGACAACTCCGGCCCGGAACGGTTGAGTGACGACGCTACATTTTGGGAGTAACCGCGGCGCGGATTCGCTTGAATATCTCATCGTGATTCGTCGCCCATCTCAATACAACAACGAGATCGTTGTTAGGATCGACCCAGATCACGTTGCCCCCGGCTCCCCGCGCCGCAAAGGTGATCTTCGAATCGCCCGGCCACTGCTTGAGCCACCACAGAAAACCATAGTCCGCTTTCTTCGCCGAAGGCGTTGTCATCATGGCGATCCATTTCTCCGAGATGATCTGCTTGTCTTTCCACTTGCCTCCCCGCAGGAACAAGTATCCGAATCGAGCCATGTCGCGCGAGCCAATGAACAGGCCTCCGCCCCAGTGGCCGCCGCCGCTAACCGAGTTTATCTTCTTGCCGTCGATCGTGACGTCCGAGTTTCTGTAGCCATGCCATTCCCACGCGGCGCCGGCTCCGATCGGATCCATCACCTCTTTCTTCAATAATTCGGGGAGAGGGCGTTTCCACATTCGCAAGAGCGAAAGCGACAGCCGGTTGACTCGCACGTCGTTGTAATTCCAGAACGTGCCCGGCTCTTGCAATTTGTGGTTCCTGGGCTCGTCGATCGTGGAAGGCTTCTCCCACAGCCACCCTTCCCACTCGTTGGTTTGCTCGAGCATATGCCGCCACGTGATCCTGGAGTTGTGCTCGGAATCAAAGCCTCCATCGTTCACGTATTTCTTTACCGGATCGTTCACGTCTTTGATCATGCCCCGGTCGAACGCCAGTCCCGCTATCGCGGAGAGAAAGCTCTTGGTCGCGCTGAAAGTCATATCCGTGCGGTTCGTGTCGCCGAACTCGGCTACGATGTAGCCGCGGCGAATGACTATGCCGTTGATAGCGCCTCGGTCCTTGGTCGGGCCGATGATCTCCGGATGACTCTCCTGGCGCTGGCGGGCTGAGATTACTTCGGCGATGCTCTTCGGTTCGATCTGGTTCCTGGCGTAACTAATCGCTTCTTCCAACAGCGCCGCGTCCATTCCAACTTGTTCCGGTTTTCGGCGCTCCCATTTCTCGCCCGGCTCCGGGTAGTAACGCGTTTCGGCCGTCAAAGCGGATGCGAACCGAATTGGAACGGCGGTCAGCGGCAACAACAACAGGGACACAGCTATGCATCGAGCAGTCATTGGCTTCATGTTCTCTCCAGTTTTTTCTGATGGTTGCTCTCGAGCCCGCCGATCATGAAATATCAGCCGTCAAGAGAATCTTAGCTTGCCTGAAGGTCAATGTACGGGCGAACCTCCGTGCTCGCCCCTCTTGAAGAAGGGTCTTTCTTGAAGAAGCATTCAGCGTCAAGAAGGGCGGCCACGGAGAGCCGCCCGTACATCTGATTTCAATAATGCGCTCTTGCGGCGTACAAGAGCCGTGCTTTTCGAACGCGGGCTTTCCGTTAAACGTCGCCCCGCACCCATCCATAAACTCGATTTGACGCCTGGCCGCCGTCTTCCTTGTAAGCTCTCTTGAATTTCGTCAGCGCGTCCGCCGGCAGACCCTTGCGTTTAGCGTTGACGTCGACGTGGTAGAGCTTAGCGGCGTTGAGCCCGAAGATGTTCGCCTTGTCTTGTTTGGTCAGCTTCTTGTAGCCGAATTTCTCGCACATCTCATCGGTGAATTGAAACCGTTTGAACAGATCGATGGCCCATTGAGGCGAGCCCCACCACAGGCAGTCCGTTCCCCAGATGACGTGATCGGAGCCGTAGTACTTGACGTTTTTACCGATCAAGTGCTGGCACATCACGGGGTTCTCAACGGCCAGCAGTCCGAATGACGAACCGATCTCGCAGTAGACGTTGTTCATCTTCGGATTGCGCTTCTTGACGTCCATCAGCACGTTGTGCCAGAGAAAATCGCCGGTCTTCGGATCGAACTGATTATTGGCGACGTAGTCGGGCTCATTGGTCCCATGCTTCAACGCCGAATGGTAGATAACGAAGGTAAGGTCCGGATTCTGGAGCGCCGCCTTTTCAACGTCCTTCGGATTCGCCAGGTGTCCGAGAGTGCGGGACTGGTAAGAGAATCCCTTGTGGACGCTGAACAGTTTGAGGCCGAGTTTACGCGCGTTCTCGTAGAACTTCGCGGACATCTCGTCGTCGAGCTGAAAACCGCCGCCGCTCGAGCCCGGATCGGTGTGGCAATACCACTTCCACGAGTCGATTCCATAGAGCTTGACCTCGCGCTCCATTTGCTCGAATAGGGCGGGCCAGTCCGGTTTATCGGCGGCCTTGTCCCAGTAATGATTCGGAGCAACATTGCCCTGGCAAAGCGCGCGCTGGCAACCCGCGAGTTCGTTGAGATCCTTTTTGCGCTTGGTCATAAGCCAACTCGGAAGACCCGCCCGGCTGCGATCAGGGCCTTCGAGCACTTTGCCGTTCTCGCCGCGCTGCTTTTCCTTGCTGGGGACGCCGCTGATAACGATCATGTTCGTTTCGCTATCGAAGAATATCTCTTTCACGAAGTTGTGAAAGCTGTACGCCTCGGCGTCGGCTTTCAGATTGAAGCCCATGTTCTTCAGGAATTCATACTGGCGAAAGCCTCCCGATCCCGTGCGTCTTTCGACGCCCAGGTCGTAAGAATTGGTGAAGTGAGTCTGCACGTCGAAAATGAAGTACTCGCCCTTGGGCCATTTCTCGGCGGCGGCGTCAGGCTCCAGCGCTTCGGCGGCGTCGACCTCCCAGTAAGGCCCGTGTACCGCGTTCATCGCAAGCACCGCGGTCGCGAAGCCCATCGAGGTACGCATGAAATCGCGGCGGTTCATGCCTAACCGCTTTGCGTTCTCCGCGCCCCACTGGCCGATCAGGTGTTCGACTTGCTGTTGTTTTCTGTTCTGTGGCCGCGGGAGGAGCTCTTCATTTGAGACCACCTGAGTGGGAACGGGCGAATCCACTCCCTTGTTTTCGTCGCGCTTGTACTTCGGTATCCACATAGCGATTGCCTCCGATCCTGAACAGACTGGGCCGGCGCTTCGTAGCGCCGCTCTCGTGTAGAGTAAGTGGTTCGGTCCGGTTGAAAGCGGTGCAACCGAACCTCATTGCTTCCGTTTGAAGGCGGCGCCCTCCGTTAGGAGGGCCATGTTTATAGCACGCGGGGTAAGACGCTCCGCCCTCCGTTAGGAGGGCCATGTCCATCTTGTGCTTGCAACCAACAAAGCTGTCTCAACTCCAAAATAAACATGGCCCTCCTACGGAGGGCGGAACATCTCGCCCCTCGTCTATAAACATGGCCCTCCTATGGAGGGCGGAACGTCTCGCCCCTCGTCTATAAACATGGCCCTCCTACGGAGGGCGGAACATCTCGCCCCTCGTCTATAAACATGGCCCTCCTACGGAGGGCGGAACATCTCGCCCCTCGTCTATAAACGTGGCCCTCCTACGGAGGGCGGAACGTCTCGTCCATCGTCTATAAACAGGGCCCTCAGAAACACGGGTCACTTGCTCGTTCCGGCGCCGACCTTGGTATAGATGGCGTTGCCGAGTCGAACGAATGGCCCGCCGCTCTCCGAAAGCTCCTCGGTCACCGTGAACGAATAAGCCGACACGATCGAGATGATCCTCTTTAATATTAGTGTCTCGCCCTTGATCTTGATTGGATCGATAGTGAAGCGTATCGAGATAGGGCTGCGCCAGTCGCCCTTGCTCTGAATCTGCGCGCCGTTCGCGAGACGCTCCGAACAAGTCAGCATTTTAGTCTCTTCATCAAACGCGATGACCGAGCTCTCCTTGAAGGCGCCGGTCTCGGATTTGCCCTCGGTGTGGCTATCGAGGGTCTTGCCGTCTGATCGAAGCGCAAAGGTGGTGACGCCTTCGCGAGGCGCGGGCCCGAGCGGGCTCTCGCGGCCGATCCACTTGAAATTCCATTGTCCGGCGAAGTAATTCGCCGACTGCTTCTGCTGCGGCTGTGGCACGACTCGGAGCTGGGGCTGTCCCTGTGCAGCCGGACCTCCGGCGGCGCCTTCCCCGCCTTTTTTCAAATCTATGGTGAGCGTGAAGGTCTGGCCGCCAAAGTCAATCTCGCCTTTCCCCTTCAGCGTGTCGCCTTTCAAAACGAGAGCATAATTGATGACCACGCTGCCTTGAGGCGCTTCTATTTCGGTTTTGGCGGTCACTTTATCGCCCTCGAGCTTTATGTCTTTGAAGGCTACATCTCCTCCGTCAGGCCTGATGCCGCCTATGTTCCCCGTGTAGCCGGCGCCTTCCTTCTTAATGGTTATCGTGGCCTGTCTCTGACCTTGTATCGAATCCACGGTTCCTTGCCAGCGGCCTTCCAACTGATCCTGTTGGGCGAAGCTCTGTGCGCCGCAAAGCACAATGAATGAAGCTAGCGATACTATAGCGAGCGATTGACGCATCGAATTTCTCCTCCTGAAGTCATTATTGCAATGTGTGAAAAACTCCAGACCAACGTGTTGAACGAACTCCCGGGGCGCGCACGGCGTCCACCATGCGAACCTGCGAATCCTAAGGTGTGGCCGTTGGCTTCCAAATTCACAAGAGCCGGGGCAGAACGATTACCGCTTATGAATCGTGAGGTTTCTTCTCCCGGTCTAAGCGCGGCCCCATCGATCTCACTTCGCGGCCGGCCCCTTCGCCGCCGCCGTCTCCCGTTGCCCGGCGTCGCGGGTGTATCCGTACCAGCCGATCATCATCTCTTCCCATGTCTGGTCGCCCCAGCGCACTTCCTTGTTCGGATCAGGATTGAACTTATTGCCGGCCGAGTTGTCGAAGTGGGCGACGCAATTAAGCCTGGTCCCTTTTGGAAGGGAAACGGGCTCCTTCAGCACGTAAGTCAACTGCCAGTTGAAGTCGTACTTGGGCACCGAAAGTAAAACCTCGCTTCTGCCATCCGGATACACGGCCGTGTAGGTAAAATCCTTGCCGCGATAATGCATGTGAGGCATGAACGACGTGAGGTGCACGTCCTCTCTGAAAGTCGTCGAGGCATTGACCTCGTGGCTGGCCGCGCCCGGCGGAATGACAAAACGCGCATTCAAGGCGTTGCCGGTGACAAGCGTCCGGGTCGGAGGCTCCTTCGTGAAGACCAGCCCGATGCTCGTTCGATCTTTTGTGGGTTCCCCATTCGTGGTGTAGTGCATTTGAAAGACTATGTTGGACCCCGCCTTGATGAGCCTCGCCGTTCCGGGGCCGAAAGTGACGCCGGTCTTGTTCGGAGTGATGCCGCCGAGTTGGTTCCGGCCTCGCTGCGCCTCGCCTCCCGCGTCGCGGCTGCCGCCTGGATCCTGACTGAAGGCGATGACGTGATGGACGACGCCGCGATTGCCGGGCCGAATCTCCATCGCCTGAATCCACTTATCTTCCTTGAAGCCGGTCGGAATCGTGAAGTAGAGATACGGCACCGTCCCGTCAGCGGGAACCGTGTACTCTTCCTGCATGCTCAGGACGACGTCGGGGTTGCCGATCGTCCAGCCCTCTACTAATTTCGGGACCGAAGGCATGTCCTTGTCTTCGCCCTTGGGCGCGCCGGCGTTGACCCAGGCGACAATCGTGTCCACTTCCTTCTGCGAAAGAGTTGGATCGTTGGCGAATTTTCCAGCGTGACCCGGGTCAGCCGACCACGGCGGCATCGAGCGCTCGACGACGCGTTGCTTGATTGACCTGGCCCACGGCCGAGCGTCCTGATAAGTGAGCAGCGACATTGGAGCAATCTCTCCGGGCCGATGACACTCAATGCATCGGTTGTACAGAATCGGCGCGACGTCCTTCGTGAAGCTAACGGCCGGGCTCGCGGGACCGCTCGCCGAGACTCCAAACGCCACAATTGCGAATAACGCTACCGCGCCGGCACAGCTACGAAATAAGCGGACTCTCATACGCCCTCCATTTGATCCGTTTCGCGGCAAGCATCGCGGACGCGCCTTGCCGCGCGTTTGAGTTTAGCTCAGCTTTCAGGTCAATGGCCTGAAACTGGAGTCTGGCCGTTTTCATTCCACTCTTGTGAAGCGCCCAGATGAAGTAGACCGCCAAAGATCAAAGAATCACAGGCAGGGAAGAGGGACTTATCCCCGCTCCGCTGCTTGACGCCAGTGTGAGTGAATCGTAACCGGAGGAGCGGAGATAAATCCCTCTTCACGGCCTGTGATTTTTTTGAGATTGAACATGGAAATCGAATTTCGCTCTTACCGAAAATGGCCAGGCTCCGCTTTCAGGCCAACCGCCTGAAAATAGACGCACCTTACTTCGACGCGGTCTCGGTGCGGAGATTCTGACCGTCGATCGTGTAATCGAACCAGCCGATCATCATCTCCTCCCATGTCTGCGGGCCCCAACGCACTTCTTTTGCCGGATCGGGATTGTACTTGTTCCGTTCCGAGTTGTCGTGATGCGCCACGCATTCGATCCGGCTGCCTTTTGGAGCAGCCAGCGGCTCTTTCAGGAGATAACTGAGTTGCCAGTTGAAATCGTACTTCGGAACATTCAGGATCACCTTCGAAGCGCCGTCAGGATACACGAGCTTGTAGACGAAGTCCTTGCCGCGAACGTGCATGTGCGGCATGAAACTGACTATGTGGCAGTCTTCCTTGAACGTGAATGCGGCCGTCGTTTCGTAGTTGGGTTCTCCGGGCGGAATGATCAAGGCCCGGGCCGCCGCCGCCGTCGTAATCACGCGCTTCTCTACGGGCGCTTTGGCGAAGTAGAGCCCGACGCTCGTGCGATCCTTTGAAGCGGCCCCGTTGGTCGTGTAGTGCATTTGGAAGATGAG
>JAHFUG010000061.1 GCA_023265195.1 Blastocatellia bacterium
TTCAGGATCGGCGGCGCTGTTCGCTTCGGCGAATGCGCTCTACGTCGAGATCGCGAGGCCGCTCCCTTTCTCCGCGGCTCTCGTCGGCGACGCTGGCTCCCGAAGCGCGGCGAACGAGGCTGAGTCCACGGTCCCGTATTTTCTTGATCTCTTTTCGGCCGTCTTCAAACTCGATCTCGATCGCCCCCGCTTCACCCCGCTCGATCACCTTAACCACGGTCCCGTAAGCCATGCCGTGAGGCTGCGCGTACGCTATTTCATCTCCGGCCTTGTAAGTCGTCGTTCGGTCCTTGTTCATGCTAATCGCACCTCTTAGACTGTCGAAGCTTCGGCGTCTGGGTCTGCATCCGCGCGGCCCCGCATTTCGGACATACCCACTTGCGCTGCTTGTGAAAGCTGCGCTTTTTCTCGGCCATCTTAATTCTGCATTTGCGGCAGGTCAAAGCTGTTGGCGCCACCGATCGCTAGGCCGGTCTTCCCGGTTCGGAAACCAGTTCGGCTCCCGAAGTCCAATCCTCGTCGAAGACGCGCTCGATTCTTCTCGCCATTACGTCGTCTTCGATTATTATGCCTACCTCCCGCCTGCTATTCAGACTCACCTTTCTCAAGTTCTGGCTCCCGACGAAGAACCATTTTCCATCGACGACTATGCACTTGGCGTGAAGCTTGAATCTTGCGAGGCCCTTTACATGAAAATTTGGCAACACCTTATCGTCGAGCACGTCGCGGCCGATGATCTTCACGTCGCAGCCCGCCGCGCTTTTGTGAATCAACGTAACCATTATCTCCTGATCACGGACCTTGGCGTCCATGATTCGGATGGATCGCGTAGCAGAGCGGAGCAACTCGATCACCCGGCGGCGGCTGTTGTCGGGGCTGATCACGAGCGCCGTACCGCCGGGTTTGAACTTCTCTCCGTTCCAGTCGGCGTCAAACAGCCGGTTCAACTCGGCGGTCACCTCGCGGTCGCGGATCAGGACTCCGAAATCCCGCGCGTAGTGAAGATTGACTCGAGTAGGATTGAACGTGAGGATCAACGACTGCGCGTCGTCGACGGTCAGGATCTTATAATGATACCGCCTTATCTTACGGTTCGGACTTTCGTGGACTCTTACGTCGATTCCGAGCTCGGCGAGGTCCGCGCTCAGCTTTCGATTGCGTTTCACCCAGCCTTTGGAATCCCGCGCGACGAGCGCCTGAACCCTGACGCCACGCGCAACCGCGGCTTTCATCGCTTCGCGCACAATAGGATCGTCCATTCTAAAGATCGTCATCTTCATCGAATGGACCGCGCTGTCGATGGCGCTGACCAGCGGAAAAAAGCTGTCGCCAGGCTGAATTATCAGTGAGAGATTCGTTGCGTTGCGATAGGCTTCCATCTCGAAGTAAGCGGCGAGAAAACGAGACAACCTCCCTGCGTCAGCGGCGGCATCACCGTGTTTATCACACACATCTGGTCAAGTCCAGCTAAGGGAGCGTCAAAGAATCTTCTCCCGTTTTGACTTCCGTCGACCCTGCAAGGGGTTGCAGTCCTCCACTATCCCGGCGGCGCTAGGGTGGAATGCCACCCGAGCGCGTGGCGGATTGCCGGCGAGTAAAGCCAGCGCAGCGGCCACAAATCAAAGAGACGTTCTGGAAGACTTGCGCCATCGGTCAATCAGCCCTGAAACAGGCTGCCAATGCGCTTTTAAGTGAGAGCCAAGGTCCGAGTGCAAGAGACGAAACCTGGAAAGGCGCGAGATTGACCGAGGATTCGGTGGGCAAGGTGTGTACGCTGGAAGCCATCTCCTACGGGCTTGCGTCCGCGGGCATTCAATCGATCTACCCAGCCCAGTTAGGTTGGCAGCAACTTGCTACGGGCTCATGCTGCTTACGCCCGCGGCATTTCTTCGTCTCCCAGTACCGTCAAGGACCCCTCACCACTTCACCATTACCTGTGTTTGACAAACCGCTTGCTTACCTATACAGTCGTGACGAACTGAGCTTGGCTCACTCTCTTCTTCAGCTTTTCTGGAATTTCCAGTCCACCTGAATCGGGCAGCTTACCTTCAAAGGAGCGAACAGTGTTTACCCGAAATGTGACAATGAAACTGAAGGCGAATTCCGCCGCGGAGTTCAGCCGCCTTACCGAGGACGAGATTGTCCCACTGCTCCGTAAGCAGGAAGGATTCCGCGATAAGATCACACTTGTCAGCCCGGACCGCTCGGAAGCAGTAGCAATCAGCTTCTGGGAGACGCAAGAAGATGCGGAAGCGTTCAATCGCACCGGGTATCCTGAAGTCCTGAAGATCGTGTCGAAGGTCGCCGACGGAACTCCGAAGATCGAAACCTTCGAGCTTTCCAATTCAACGCTCCACAATCTCGCTGCAAAGGCTTGAGGTAGGTAGTGCTTTTTAATTTTCAGATGGTGGACACCTCCGCCATCACGCAACCTTGCTCTCCGGCAACAACGGAGATGCGCCCGGGTCTAATGCGGCCCGGACGATCAATCGCTTGAAGAGCAGTAAATCGTTTACGTGTTAGAGGCCTCGCCCGAAAAACTCGGGGTGCCGACCGAATCCGCTTGCAACCGTTCCCGCGAACCGCTCGGCCTGCTTCCAACTTTAACCAAAAAGGAAAATCGTTATGTCAGCTAAATTGTTTGTAGGTAATCTCTCGTTCGACACAACCAGTGATGAAATACGGGACCTCTTCAGCGAGGTAGGCGCGGTTGAATCGTGCCAGGTAATAACAGATCGAGACACAGGCCGGTCGAAGGGTTTCGGCTTCGTCGAGATGAACTCGAAAGCGGAGGCTAGCGCCGCCAGGGAAAAACTGAATGGGCAAGACTTGCATGGGCGCGCTCTCAAGGTCGATGAGGCTAAGCCGAAAACCGACAACCGCACCAATGGGGGCTACGGTGGTTCACGCCGCTATTAGCTCTTGTCCTGATAGACCCGAGGGTTTGATTACATGCTCCCGGTTGAGAAGAGAGCCGGACTGCTCTCTTCTCAACCTCGGGAAACATCGGTGAGACGTTAAACGTAGGACTCACTTTACAAAGGAGTTTCAATGCAAATTCAAAATGTCTTGCTGAACTTGAAAGGGGCTTCCGCCGGCGGATTCTCCCGCCCTTCTCCTCTCTTCTGGTTTGTCGCCGCCGCGCTGGTAGGGCCGTTCGCGTTGTTAACTCTTGGTGGGAGGCAGTCGAACAACCTGCCCTGGTACTTCTGGGCCG
Organism: Blastocatellia bacterium; assembly: GCA_023265195.1. Taxonomy (GTDB): domain Bacteria; phylum Acidobacteriota; class Blastocatellia; order UBA7656; family UBA7656; genus QHVH01. The sequence continues at coordinate 3,218 of JAHFUG010000061.1, forward strand.
CAATATTACTGGTGCTTCTATTTGTCATAAGCGTTGGTTTCTTGAAGTTCACGCGTCCATCACGCGAGGCGGATATTTCCATCAGTCCGGGCCGCCGCTAGCGAGACTGCTTGGAACAATGGCAGCCCCCGCCACTGTTTTCCCTGCCAATTCAAACGGAAGAGGAGCTGCGAATGGGCGTTTCACGCAACGTCTGGGGGGCGCTACGGCGCAGTACGCGATGACTAATATACAAGGGATTCAAACGCGTGAAGCGGATCAGCCCAGTCGATCGGCCGGATATGATACGAGCTTGAAATTCGCCGGCAACAGTGAGTTTCAAGTAGAGGTTCGGCGGCGGATCGATGAGTTTTTCCGAAGCACAGGGCGGCGGCGGCGCGACTGCCCGCGGATGTACGTGAAGACGGCGATCCTTCTAGCTTGTTTCCTGTCATCGTACGCGCTGTTAGTGTTCGTGGCTCAAACGTGGTGGCAAGCTCTGCCGCTGGCCGTAGTGCTCGGATTAGCCACGGCGGCGATCGGTTTCAATGTTCAGCACGACGGCGGACATCACGCCTATTCGAACCACGAGTGGGTCAACAACTTGATGGCGATGACGCTGGATGTGATCGGTGGAAGTTCATACCACTGGCGCTGGAAGCACGGCGTATTCCATCACACCTATGTCAACATCACGGGCCAAGACACGGACATCGATCTCGGCGTACTCGGACGACTGACGCCGCATCGCAAACGGCTTTGGTTTTACCGGTGGCAACAATACTATCTTTGGCCGCTCTACGGACTCATGGCGATCAACTGGCACCTTGTCGGGGATTTCCGCGACGTAATCCCTGGGCGCATTGGCGAGCATCGGCTGCCGCGTCCCAAGCGTTGGGACCTGGTTGTCTTCATAGCCGGCAAAGTGAGTTTCTTCGCCTTGGCATTCGGGATCCCCTTGCTGTTTCATTCCATATGGGCCGTTGGGCTGTTCTACTTTGCAGCGACTGTTGTGCTCGGTGTGGTGTTGAGCGTTGTATTTCAACTGGCGCATTGCGTGGAGCAAGCGGAGTTTCCGCTGCCCCGGCAGGACACCGGGCGAATCGAAAACGCGTGGGCAATACACCAGGTTGAAACAACCGTGGACTTCGCCCGCCGGAGCCGCTTAGCGGCATGGCTGCTGGGTGGACTGAATTTTCAAATCGAACACCATCTGTTCCCTCAAATCTGCCACGTCAACTACCCGGCCATCTCGAAGGTGGTCGAGCAGACGTGTCTCGATCTCGGGGTGAGATACAGTGAACACAAGTCCGTCTGGTCCGGGGTCGCATCGCACTTCCGTTGGTTGCGGCGCATGGGAATGCCAGACACTCCCCGATGAAAACGGAGCGAGTGGTCAGCCTGACCCTCGAATTAAGTCCTCCTCTTACCTGCGGTTTTGGCGCTGGTCACCGCTGCCTTCGGCTCCCAGATTAGCGCTACGCGGTTGCAGACAAGTCAGGGCTCCGATCTGCAGCGCAATTCCTCGAAGAGATGCGAGCGAACACCACAAACGACAAGTGAGCTACGCGAACTACCCACGTCGGCTTACCCCTTGGGTTCAGTCCGTCAGGGGCGGACCGAAAAAAATCGTGTGATTATTTCGTTCGATTCTCATATCAAGATGAAGCGGCAATGTGCTCTCAAAAAACTCGGGATGTTGAGCGGACTCAACTGAGATTTTGCTATGGACATTAAATACTTCCTTGGCGCGTCTATTCTTGCCGGCCTCTTTGTTTTCATCGCGCTCTTTGCGCTCCTTATCGCGGGGCGTTCCTGTTTGGGGAGTGAGATAAAAGAGCGTCTTGATAAGAGACTACTCGGAATCCTCAGCACCTTCAGCTTAAAGCGAATTGGCGCGATTAAGGAGAGTGGTGTACTCCTCACCGCCGGACTCGTTCTCATTTATCCGATCGGCGACGCGACCCTCCACATTCTGGATGATTTCCTTGAGGACAAGATAATAACGACAAGTTTTGAATGTGGCCAAATGGACTGCAAGAAGGATAAGGACAATCCCGTGCGCGTCGAAGATACCGATGTGAACCGCGGCGACACATCTGATGAATCAAAGGATAAGCAAGATGCGAATTTCGTGCATCGCTATCATAACCTGGACGAAGGAACTCCCCACAAACTTAAGTTCACACGAATCGGCGAGATCGAGGCAAGAGAAGATGAAGTTGATCGAGACACCATTGACAGAGAGAAGTCGCACATTCAGATTCTGCAAGTCAGTTTATCACTGTTTTTCGTGCTCGGCTTGGCGATACTCATTTGTATTCTCAGAGATGGCCTGCGTTGGCTTTATTCGGTTTATAAGACCTATAAGAATCAGACGGCCGGGCGCTCGGATTCCGGACCACCGCTTGACACACCGAGGGCGCCGCTAAGTACACCCGCGCTCTTTCCGCCAAAAACACAAGGGCGCTTTTCAAATCTCCTCTTCCGGAAGTCCCACATAAAAAAGATTGCCCTGCTGGTAGCATCCGCCGTAATCATTCTCACGTTTGAAGAATATAAGGAGGCTGAAGACAAGTATGAGAGGCTGGTCTTCCACATCTGGAAGAATCATATTGTTGAAAAGTCAAACGGCAAGGAAAATCACTCCGCGGCTCGCCGTCCCTGAGTAGTGATGAGGAAGCCGCGGCTTAAGGGTCGCTGGCCCATAAACGTATTATGGTTCACCGCGATGGGATCGTGACCAGCAACTCTTTTGACCCGCGTCGAAGAAGTAGAGGTTCGCGGTGCAACAGGTTTCATCCAGTCAATACAAGTCGATTCAAAGTCGGTTTCGTTCCAACGACAAGACAGGCTGGTGTGACTGACAAACCGGCTCAACCACGCGACATGGCCAACGTAGAGTCTATCGACAAGACTATTGCCGCCCTTTAGAGTAGCCCAGGAGACATATCAGTCTTTCAGTCCGCATTGCCCGGACGAGTTCGCCTGATTATACTGGCCTCGTGGAAACTGTATTTACTATTCCCGACAACGCCTTCAAAGCTGTAGATCGAGCAACCACCATTGGTTTATCGCTCAGCGACGTCTATCCCTACGCGCTTACCGAGTTCATACGAGAACGCCGAACAGAGCATTACGGAACGATTGGACCCGTTCCGCGCCGAGGGGAATTCAAGGCTCGAGCCGGTAACAGAGCTATGCGGCGCCCGGCGGGAAGTTTCATGACCACAATAAGGCGCGGAAGTCACATAGATGAGAAACAGACAGAGAACATCCGCGTTGGCTTTTTCTTTCGATGCTCGCGCCACCGCGGTTCCCGTCGGTCTTGTGATTTTTGTGCATCTTTGTGGCTGGTGGTTTATTTCCGCCGAGCACAACTAGGCGCCGGCCAATCGAGACAATGGCCGTAGTCCTCTGACAATATCGGCCGATGAGTTCGCATTAACTGGAGCGTTCTATGACTGAATCGGAAATCGTCGCAAAAGTAGCCGTCGACTTAATCACGGAACTCTTTAAGAAGAGCCTGCTGGGACTGCGGGAAGCGGAAGAGTGGATCACGGAACGGAACAGAAAATATGATCCCCTTGGTCTGGCGGCAAAGAAGTATGCGGAGAGACTCGAAGAAAGATATAACTATGTCCGAATCTTCGGCATGAATGAGCCGGTGCCTCTGAGGAACCTCTATACACGAGTAAACATCCTCAAGAAGATTACGGCCAGCCACCGGTCGACGGTTGAAGAACTGCAGAAGTCTTTTACCAAAACTCAGTCTTGGTCCTTCGGTAACACAACCAGTACTGAAGACGGCATTGACGTCGTCAATAAGCTCGGCAAGTTCATCGTTCTGGGCAAACCTGGCGCGGGAAAAACGACGTTTCTCAAATACATAGTGCTTCAAGCTTTGGACGGGAAGTTGCGAACCAAGAGAATCCCCGTCTTCATTAGCCTGAGGGACTGGTCCGAATCGGAACAGACGTTGGTCGACTTCATAATAGAACAGTTCGATATTTGCGGTTTTCCTCCCCTTCCCAAATCCCACCCACGGAAGTGGGTGGATAGTTCAAGCTCAACCTACACAAGCGCGACGTCGGTCCCCTTCCAAAATCCCACCCACGGAAGTGGGTGGATAGTTCAAGCTCAACCTACGGAGAGGGCCAAGTGCGGAAGAGACTGGAGAGCTTTGCGTGAACCGATCGGACCTGTTCAGCCTGTTGAGGCAGACGCGATGCTCGGCATCTTTTCCTTCCAGAAAAAGGTTCAAGGTTGCGCATTATTTGCTACAGTATCCGCTACACTGGCGGACGTAGTTTCTGATAGCATTATGGCGTTGTTATTAACAAACGTGCGCCGGGGTGGCGGAATGGCAGACGCAGAGGACTTAAAATCCTCTGGCCCAAAAGGTCGTGCGGGTTCGAGTCCCGCCCTCGGCATCATTCACTGAATTACAGGTGTCAGCAGTTGTTGCTCATGATCTCGCTTCAGAGGTCTCTGTGTAATTCCTGTGTAATTGCGCCCGTGAAACTGATCTAACTTGGCCGAATCGCCTATCCGCGACTATTGATGTTCGAAATTGTCGAATGACCAAAGAAGGGGATCAGGTGCAGCTTGAGGCGCCGCCGCTTCATAACCAAGCCCATTCCACCTTCTTCTTCCAACTTTTCTAAATATTTGTCCGCTGCTTCATGAAAGCCGAGAGCAATCTTGCGGCCTTGCGGAAGATTAGGCCGGCCTTCCCGCGCCTCAGTGCGAGTCCTTTCGATGGAGGTCTCGGCCTGGGGTTTGTTCGAATCCGCCAACGGCGGCGCCGTGTTCCTCGACGAGATAGGAGAAATGCCGCTGCTAATGCAGGTGAAACTGCTCCGAGTCCTCCAGGAGAAGGAGGTGGTCCGCGTTGGCAATACCAAGCCCATCAGAGTCGACGTTCGAGTGATATTGTTGAATGCCATTCTAAAACGAGCTGAACAGGCGGTTGTTGTCAGAATGGTCTGACCATGCGGACGCCTTGCATTTGATCTGTTAGGTCGGATCCGAGGGGCTGGGAATCGCAAGCATGAGTTTTCTTAGGCATAGGGAAATCTATCGAGACGATTAACGTTCGGTTCAGCGCGCACGAGCCCAGCAGATCTAGGAACCATAGCGGTCAGCCTACTCTGACAAATTAACGTCACTATAAAGTGGCATTCAACATGATAGCGGCCACGAATCGAAATCTAAGCGCAATGGTTGAGGATGGCCGATTCCGTGAAGACCTTTACTAGTGGAAGCATCTCAAGGAGTACCGCGGGTCAAGCGAACAAACAGTTCAAGATGATCGCTCGGCAGCCCGGCTTCAAGCGGGCCGAGTGGTAGCCGTCGCCGAGTTTGACCGACGCTCAAGGCAAGGCCGAGGCGTTCCAGGCTTCAAGGCAGTTCTGGAAGTTTGAGGTCGAAGGATGGGATCGCCCGCTGTCGCTTAAAGAGGTCGAGCAGGCGATAAAGGATAAGTCCGCCGAGAAACTCAAGCTCTACAACTTCCTCAGGCCGGCTGTTCGCGAGACGATCCAGGGGCAGATCGATTATCTCAACGAGGTGAAGAGGGATGTTCAGAAACAACTAGCGGCGAAAGAACTGAGCATAGGCAAAGGTCTAGGTGCGGCAGATGTCAGATACCAAATCACGAGCCGGGAGGTCGAACAGACCCAGAAGGTCCGCGCCGAACAAGGCAGGCAGATGCCGGCGCCCGTCAATCAGGGAGAGGAACTGATCAGGATTGATGCCGTGGCTAGCCGGAACAAGGACGCCTCTCTTTTGCAGTATGTCTATGCCCAGACAAGAGAGAAGGTGCTGAATAATCCGAGTCCGCAATCGTTGTCGAGGGTCAGGGGCCGGGCGATCATGGCCCGGATTGATATGCTCGAGGAAGCGGAGCGGCTGAACGCGGCGTTGCAGTACGGTGACTTCAGACAGATTTCTCTCAAGTATGCCCAGGGGCTGGATTACACAAAGAGCCTCAGAGAAGTGTCTCCAAAGAACGCGCTGGAGACGATAATCCGATTCTTCACCGACAGCCAGGAGCAGAAGCGAGAGCAGCGAGAGCTGACCGATGCGGTGAGATGGCAACAAGAGAGGGCGGAAGACCGGGCCAACAAAGCGAAGGATTTCAGCTACGTGATGGATCGGATTCTGGGAGATCACTGCCGGGCCGCCGGCGTTTCACCGGACAAAGTGACTCCTATGTTGAGCGAGCAACAGATCGCCGAAGTTCGGGACTTCGCGGAAAGGATGCCCTATGTGAGCCGAATCCGGAGGGACTTCAACGACGCTGCGAATCAAGCCGAGCGTGGGTTGGACGAAAGAGCAGCGGCGGCGGCCAGAGAGTCCCAGCAGATGCCTACTCACGATCGGCCTGCGGCTCCTGCAGAACAGGGACTGTCTCAACAGACACCGACGTTTGATCGGAGTTACCGCGACGCCCCTTCATGCGGTAGATGAGATGCGCGATCCAGCCTTCATTCTCGTCGAGACTCTAGTGGAAGTTCGAAGCGAACCATGGCGGCGATGCCGTTGCCGGGGGCCGCAAAGGCGCTTCGCTCGGCCAGCCGATCGCTCGCTGACAAACTCGCCTCCGACCTTGACTCTCCCTCTCGCTTCGGCTGAGGTTGCTTCTAAAGGACGCTCTCGCTTCCCCGCGCCGCCTCGCACTGATCTATTGTAGATGCGATGCGCGCAAGCCCTCAGAACACCGGCGGTCTTTGGCCGACCGACGAGATGGATCCTCCGTAATGTTTTCTTCAAAGAGCCACGAATAGGCGTGAGACGAATGATAGCGAGCGCTGCTGCCGATGAATAGGCGTGCAGCAAGAAACTAACCGGTGGACCATGACACGAGGCAATTGCCTAGCGATCTGGTTTACCAAGCGAAAATTCCTAAAGGAGAAAAGATGATGAAACGGAAAGCTATGTTGATCAGCATCCTTGTAACGTTTTTCGCGTCGAGCCTCGGCACTGGTTCCCTGTGTGAAGCATCAACAGAACAAAAACTCCCTGTTGTCACTGAGAATGCCCAAAAGAACCAAACAAGCATTGCCGATGAGAATCGTCCAAACGACAGCAACGCGAACGACTCGAATGAAGCGGCGCCTGACGCTCTCAAAGTGGTAGGAGAAATGTCGGAATCTACGTGCGATTGCGAAGTCTTGATCGTTAATCACACTCGCCATCAAATTCGTATCTACGTCGATGGCATTGATCGCGGAGTGGTCAATCCCTGGTCTAGCGTATATTGCTATACGGGGGCGGGATGGACAAGTCTCTACGGAATTGCGTATTTTAGAGATGGCAGCACACTCAACTGGGGGCCGTACCAAGCATATTGCGCGCCCTTCTACCGGTGGGACCTGTACAACTGATCGAGGTATTCAAGGTGGTTCCCAATTCTGGAGAAGCAACCGGAGCGCGGGCAACTGGGTTCGCCTAAGAACGTATTTGAGTTACGCAGGCGAATCGGTCGCCTCGCGCTCCTAAGGGAGGCAAGAATGATGGACTATAAACAAGCATTGGCCTCTGGCTTTCTGTTCTTCTTCCTGCTGATGGGGAGCGAGCCGGTCGCCCGCGGCACTGATCATTCCGCGTTCGATTCAGGTTTCTCCAGCTTACAAGCCCCTTCCGGTTCTACACCGCCACCGACAAAACGCGCCTTGCTCATAGGCATCAACCACTACGAACGGCCTCAGCCCCGCGACAGTCAAGCAACCTCAGCCTCGGACCACGCTGAAAAGCAGCTTCACGTTACAGCAAAACACTCTGTCGCATCGCCCTCCGGGCGAACCTATTTCATTGATCTGCATGGGCCGAAGAACGATGTCCGGGCGATGAAAGAATTGTTGACAGCGAAATACGGCTTTGCGGAAAGGAACGTCACCATGCTCGAGGACCAGCAGGCGACGCGTGAGGGAATTCTCAAAGCACTAAACGATTTCTTGAATGCCGCGACGCCCGGCGACGCATGTGTCTTCTATTATGCGGGTCACGGCTCCAGGGTGAGAAACACCAAAGGCGGCGAGCCAGATAATTACGACGAGAGCCTGGTGCCGTTCGACTCCAACATTGGAGCGCCAGATATAAGGGACAAAGAACTCGCTCGCATATACATTAAAGCGATCAAACGAGGGATCCAATTGACGGCCGTCTTTGATAGCTGTCACAGCGGCTCCATCGGTCGCGGTGCGAGACAGGAACTGGCGCGCGTGCTTCCTTACAACGAACAGGACGTGAGCGAAGCGCCCGGCTTCGATGCCGCCGAAGCACCAGAAAGAATCGGCGCCCTCATTCTGTCGGCGGCAAGGGATGAGGAAGAAGCAGACGAAGATGCGCCTGACGGCATTCTTGCGCACAAAACAGGCCGCTTCACCCGGGCGCTCACGGAGGTTCTGAAGCAATCTTACATCTCGCCTAATGAGCCGGCTGACCGGATTTTTCAACGAGTCATCGCCTTGATGCAGGCAAGAGGATTCAGTCAACAACCTGTCTTGGCCGGAATCGAGAAGCGTGTGAGAGAAGCCCTGTTTGGCGGCGTCGGCGATGAAGCCGACGGGGGAATGACCGCCGCTGTGAGCAAAGTTGCGGGCAACATCGTGCAATTGCAGGGCGGCCTGGCCATGGGATTGAGCGAAGGCTGCGAGTTGAAAGCACTTGACGCAGCGAAAGACAAAACGCCTCTGCGTCTGACCGTGACGAACGTATTAGGTCTGAGCCGTTGCGACGCAAGGGTGACAGCGGGCGATGAACGATCAATCAAAGAGGGCCAGCTATTCGTGTTGGACAAGTGGGTAACCGCGCGCAAGGCGATGTTGACCGTTTGGATGCCGCCAGCCGCCGGCCAGAGTGAATTAAATCGTCTGGCGCAACAGCTTCAAGTTCTGCGCGAGTCGGGGCGCGTGCAAATCATTGACGACCCGACGACGCAATCGGCTCAATACGTATTGCAGTACGAACCAGCGGGATGGACCTTGCTCATGCCGCAGGGTCGGGTCGAACCAATCGGACCGCAGATGGTAGCCGCCAAGATACTCGCGCTGCTGCCTGAGAACGAGAAGCCTTCGATGTTTGTTAATCTGCCGCCGCCGCCGGAGCTAAGAGAAAAGATCAAGCTAAAGGCGCTCATAGATCCGTCGGAGAGAATCAATAACGCACAATACGCTCTGACCGGGCGCGTGGTTGGCAACCGCTTCGAGTATGCCTGGGTGCGTCCGGGCGTGACCGAATCGGAAGCGAAGACACGCAACGACGTCTTGCCGGTCAGGTCAGACTGGCAGGCGGTCTCGAATCAAGAGACATTGGCGGAAGCCGCGAGCGCGCTTGGCAATCATGCGGTGGCGCTATGCCGGATTGCCGGCTGGTTGCAATTGGAGTCGCCATCGAACGCATCGCGATTCCCTTACCGGCTTGCACTGGAGAAGATCGGCGTCGGCACGATTGGCAAGGACGAGAAAGGTGAAGAAGAAATCAGTTGCGACGACGGCAAACTGAAATCTAGAGAAGGCGCGGGCAGTCTCAAGCAGCAAGGCGTGGTGGTCAAAGGCGAATGCTATCGTCTGGCCTTAGTCGCAAATGAAGAGGATTTGAATAATGCGTTGCGAATCAACGGTGGGGTGAAGCGCCAATTCATATACATCTTCTCGATAGACTCGACCGGCCAATCCAGCCTGCTTTATCCTGATGCGCAAGGCAACGTCGAAAACTACTTTCCGATTGGTTCTCAAGACGGGCCCGAAACCATTGCAAAAAATCCGCCTGAAAGAATGCGGCTGCCGAATACGCGTATCACTTTTCAGGCTCCCTTCGGGTTGGACACCTACACTTTGCTCGCCAGCGACGAAGCGATTCCCGATCCATTTGTCTTCAATACACAAGGAGTAAAAAGGGATGGCGGCGAGACGAGAAGAGGCACACGACAGCGCTCATTGTTGGAAGACCTGATTAACGACACGAACACCGGCACACGCGGAGGCCCACGCAAAGTCTCGCAGAACTTTTCGATTGACAGAATGTACTTGCGCAGCGTGGACAATCGTTAATCCAGATTTGATACCGCAGTTCGGCCGATAGGAGGGCGGGCCGACTTCTCCGGCTTGGCTCAACCTCACTGTCATTGTGATTGACTGGAGAGAAATGAAAAGACGGCAATACTTATCCACAGCGCTCTTGCTCGCGCTGATCATTCTGCCTTCATTCGGTTTTCACAATCCTCTGCAGGCGCAAGAAGTACGACCGAATGCAGGTTACGCAATCGCGAACAGACAAGCGATGCTCGTCGTGCAACTGGGGCATGCATTATCTATCTCATCAGTCGCATTTTCACCGGATAGCAAATTCGTGCTGACCGGTAGCGCTGACATAACAGCACGATTGTGGGAAGTCGAGACCGGCAACGAAGTGCGCCAGTTCAGGCATTCAAACCTAGTTCACTCAGTTGCATTTTCGCCGGATGGCCGACATGTGCTGACGGGTAGTAATGATAAAATAGCGCGGTTGTGGGAAGTCGACACCGGCAAAGAAGTGCGTCGGTTCGCGGGGCATTCAGACGGTGTCATATCAGTGGCCTTTTCTCCTGATGGCCGATATGTGCTAACGGGCAGTTTCGATAAGACAGCACGGCTCTGGGACGCTGCAACCGGCAAGGAAGTGCGCCAGTTCGCCGGGCATTCCGGTTTTGTTCGGTCGGTTGTGTGTTCGCCGGATGGCAAATATGCACTGACGGGCAGCACGGACAACACGACACGGTTGTGGGAAGTCGAGACCGGCAACGAAGTACGTCGCTTCGTGGGGCATTCAAGTACAGTTGCATCAGTCGCGTTTGCAACCAACGGCAAGTATGTGCTAACTGGCAGTTTCGATAAAACGGCGCGGCTATGGGAAGTCGAAACCGGCAAAGAAGTGCGCCAGTTCGCTGGGCATTCCGATTCCGTTCAGTCAGTCGCGTCTTCGCCTGATGGCGTTTGTGTACTGACCGGCAGTTTCGATAAAACAGCGCGGCTATGGGAAGCCAAAACCGGCAAAGAAGTGCGTCGCTTCGTGGGGCATTCAGGCTACGTTCAATCAGTCGCGCTTTCACCGAATGGCAGGTACGTGCTGACCGGCAGTAATGATAAAACGGCGCGGTTGTGGACAGTTGAGACCGGCAAAGAAGTACGTCGCTTCGTTGGTTATTCCGGGGCGATTAGTCAAGTCGCGGTTTCGCCGGATCGTAAATATCTACTGACCGGCAGTGCTGACAGCGCGGCGCGGTTGTGGGACGTCGAGACTGGTAACGAAGTGCGTAGTTTTGTGGGACATTCAAGCGGGGTCGCGTCTGTCGCATTTTCACCCGATGGCAAGTATGTGCTGACCGGCAGTATTGACAGCACGGCTCGGTTGTGGGAAGTCGAGAGCGGCAACGAGGTGCGCAAGTTTGTGGGACATTCAAAGGAGGTTGCGCCCGTCGCATTTTCACCCGATGGCAAGTATGTGTTGACCGGGAGTATTGATAGGACGGCCCGGTTGTGGGAAGCGGCGACTGGCAAAGAAATCCGCAAGCTCGTAGAGCATTCAGACGTAAGTGATTCAGCCGTATCATTTTTTGGAGTCGCATTTTCGCCGGATGGCAAGTATGTCCTTGCGTGGAAGCCTCTGCCGACGAACCCGAACAAGATGGACTACACAACCCAGATATGGGAAATCGAGACCGGCAAAGAAGTGCGCAGATTTGCGCGATCTTCACGCGTGAGTTCGCCATTTGCTTTTTCGCCGGATGGTAGATATTTACTAGCCGAGAGTGGTAACAACACGACACGGTTGTGGGAAGTCGAGACCGGCAACGCCGTTCGCCAGTTCATCGGGCATTCCATCCTGGGCTCGGTTGCAGTTTCGCCGGATGACAAGTTTGTGCTGACCGGCAATCTCGATGGCACAGCACAGTTGTGGGAAGTCGAAACCGGTAAGGAGGCGCGCCAGTTCATCGGGCATTCAGGGTGGGTTATGTCAGTCGCCTTTTCACTGGATGGCAAGTACGTCCTGACTGGAAGCTATGATTCCACAACGCGACTATGGAATAGATCAAATGGAAAAGAGTTGTGTAGCCTTATATCATTCCGCGACGGTAACTGGGCCGCTGTTGCTCCTGACGGACGTTTTGACGTGAGCAGTCTTGAAGAGATCAAGGGACTACACTGGGTCATGCTTGATGAACCGATGAGGACATATCCGCTTGAACTCTTCATGCGTGATTACTACGAGCCGCGATTGCTGCCACGTCTTCTCAGCGGTGAACAGTTCAAGCCCATTCAATCAATCGCCACGCTCAATCGTGTGCAGCCTAAAGTCGCTATCGCTGCGGTCACACCGCAAAAGGATCACGCCGATCTGGCGACCGTCATCGTGAAGGTCTCGAAAGCAACGGGAGAATTCAAACAGGGCGATAAGAAAATCACGCGCGCAACCGATGTCTACGACTTGCGGCTGTTTCGCGACGGTCAGCTCGTGGCCCAGATGCCTGAAGTCAACCCGGCAACGAACACCGACAAACGATCTGACGTGACGGCGGAACAGATTAGAAACGTATGGCGAGAACAGGCGCGCGTGAAGCTTGAAGCAAATGGCGAGCAAACCATCACGTTCAAAAACATCCAGCTACCGCGCCGCGCCGACACAAAGCAAGTGCAGTTTACGGCTTACGCCTTCAACGAAGATCGCGTCAAGAGCCAGACCAGCAAAAGAACGTTCGAAATGCCGAAGGACCTCACGCCGGTCAAGGGGCGAGCCTTCGTGCTGACTGTGGGCGTGAACGCTTACGAGAACCGCGCGTGGGATTTGCGCTTTGCGGCGAACGATGCGCGACTTGTGCAGCAGGCGCTCTCCGAAGGGTTGAAGCAATCGGGCGAGTTCGCGGAAGTCGTCAACCTATCGCTCATCTCTGACTCGCAACCAGCAGCCGGCGCGCGGCTGGCGACCAAGGCCAGTGTCAAGGCGGCGATTCAAGAGATCGCGCGACAGGCGCGGCCCGAAGATGTGGTGATGATTTACTATGCTAGTCACGGTTATGCCGATCAAAGCGGCAATTATTATTTCTTCACGGCGGACACCGGTCGGGGCAAAGAGAAAGTCATCACGCCGGAGCTAATGCGCCACTCGATATCAAGCGATGAGTTATCGGCGTGGCTGAAAGACGTGGACGCGGGAGAGATCGCCCTGATCATTGATGCGTGCCAATCGGCGGGAACGGTGAAGGGAGAAGCCGGAGGAGAGTTCAAGCCCGGTCCGATGGGCAGCCGGGGGCTGGGACAACTGGCCTATGACAAGCGGATGCGGATATTGGCGGCGAGCCAGGCTAACGACTCCGCCTTCGAAACGGCTTCGTTGCAGCACGGATTGTTGACCTACGCGCTGATAAAAGACGGAATCGAAGCGCGCAAGGCCGACTTAAACCGGGACGGGCAGATCACGCTCACCGAAGCCTTGACCTACACGCTGGCGCGCGTGCCTAAGCTGTACGAAACGATGCGGCGCGGCGAACTGGCACAGGAGATCGAACCGTCAAAGAATCGTCCGCGTAGAGCAATCAATGCGTCAGCATCGCAGAAGTTTCAACAACCGTCGCTGTTTGATTTTGCCAAGAGCAGAAGAGAGATTGTGCTGGTCAAATAGAGACCATCCCTGACCTGCGGCGTCCTGGTTGCCGCTTCAATACCTAGAAATGGAGGGACGTTCCAATGAGCCGCTCTTGCATATCGGCAACCCTGTTTCCTCACTACCTTGCTACTTTGGCAATTTCGGAGTTGATCTTATTTTCTGCTTTAGCGTACGGACAAGGGCGGAATGATGACTCGATTCGCGAGTTGCCGCCGAATCAAACCGTTGAACGCGAAATGATCGGCGCGCAAACGCATCGCTACCGATTAGATTTGCAAGCGAATGAATTCTTTCAAGTTCACGTCGAGCAGAAAGGCGTTGACGTGACGCTCAAACTCCTGGACTCCAACGGCAATGTCCTGGCGACAATGAACAGCCCGAACGGCAAGAACGGGCCTGAAACGCTCTCATTTGTCATGGCCGACACGGGTCGCTATGTGCTGGAAGTCATCGGTGCTGATGAGAAAGCCGAGAAAGGCCATTATGCGATTACCCGCGAGGCCGCGCGCGGGGCGACGATGAAGGACAAACGCCGGGTCGAGGTCGAGCGTCTGTTTGTCGAAGCCATCGCTGCGCGACAAATCGACAGTCAGGTGGAGACGGCCATCAAAAGGTTTTCTCAAGCGCTGGCCGGATGGCAAGAGCTGAACGACCGCTACATGGAAAGCCTAACCGAGCAACAGCTCAAGCAATCAAAAGGCAAAGCCGTTTTTCTCGAAGCGAAAGCGTTGGTCAATCAAAGGAGCGTAGAATCTCTAAGAGCGGCGCTGGCGAAATTTCAAGAGGCGAGCCGGCTGTTTCGGGAGGGTGGATACGAATACGCCGCGGCCGGAGCCCTCCTCGGCGCGGCGCTCGCCTCCTACAACGTGGGAGAAAGAGAATCCGCCATCGAATTCTACCAACAAACACTGCCGTACTATCGAGCGAGCGGGGACAGATTCCAAGAAGCCCAGGTATTGGATAGTATCGGTAATATCCATTGGGTTTCCCGTGAAAATTCCGCCGCGCTCGAATATCTCAATCAGGCCTTGCAGCTTTATCAAGCGCTCGGCGAGCGCCTCAGTGCCGCGCAAACACTCCACCACATCGGCGCGACTTATCACAATATGGGCGAAAAGCAGAAAGCCCTCGACATTTTCCAGCAGATTCTGCCCGTCTTGAGGGCCGGCGGTGACAAAGACGGCGAAGCCGACACCCGCAATAGCATGGGGGCCATTTATTACGAGTCTGGCGAATATCAAAAAGCGCTCCTTCTTTATCATCAAGCATTGTTGCTTAAACGGCAGATCAGGGACACCTGCGGCACTGCCGACATGCTAACCAACATCGGCGAGATCCATAACGTTTTGGGCGAAAAGTCGAAGGCCCTTGATTTTCTCATCAAACAAGCCTTGCCGCTCTACAAACTGGCGGGCACCTGTGCCGGAGCACCGGCATCGCTGAACAACATCGGCAAGGTCTATTATGAGTTGGGCGAGAGTCAAAAGGCGCTCGACTACTATCAGCAGGCCCTGCCGCTCTTCAAAGCCGCCAGGAACAAAGGCGGAGAAGCCGCGACGCTGAATAACCTCGGCGGGGTCTACAACGCTTCAGGCAAGCATCAAAAGGCGCTGGAGTTTTATCAGGCAAGCCTAGCCGCTTACCGAGACACCGACGACCGCAAGAACGAAGCGACTTCATTAAACAACCTCGGAGCTGTTTATTCCGCTTTGGGCGACCATCAAAAAGCACTGGCGTTTTTTGGTCAGGCATTGCTGCTGAGAAGAAAGGTCGGTGATCGAAACGGGGAAGCCATTACCTTGAACAATATGGGCGGCACCCATCAGGTATTGGCCGAGCCCCACGAGGCGCTGGCCAATTTCCATCAAGCCTTGCCACTCTTCAGGGCGGTCGGCGACCGAAATGGAGAAGCCACCCTCCTCGGCAATCTGATGTTGTCCTGGGAAGCCCTCAAGCAGCGGAGACTGGCCATCTTCTACGGCAAGCAGGCGGTCAATGAGCTTCAACAACTGCGCGGCGCGACCAAAGGTCTCGATAACGAGACACAGAAATCCTTTCTTCGCAGTGTGCAGCAGACTTACCAAAAACTCGCCGAGTTGCTGATTAAAGAAGCTCGGCTCGGTCAGGCTGTTCAGGTATTGGATCTATATCAGGATCAACAGTTCTTTGACTTTAGTAGCGGCGCCAATGAATCAGTGCGTCAGACCACTTTAACAGCGCGCGAGCAAAAGTTTGCCGAACGCTATGAAGCGGCCAGCGATGAGATCGGGAGAATCGGCTTCCAGATAGAGCAGATCAAGCGAGAAATCGGCAATTACCAGCCAAGCCTGCAACAGACCGCTCAGTTGCAAAAACTGGAAGCGCAACTAGAATCCGCAAGCAGCGAATTTTTCGCTGTCCTCGAAGATGAAAAAACGGCATTTGCAAGGCCACCCGACGAAACAGATAAACACTTGCCTGTGCCGGATGTGACTGATATGCAAGCCACTCTGCTTGAACTCGGCGCGGTAACAAGACAAAGGTCTGCGGCGCTCTACACGCTGATCGGCAGCGATGAGTTTCACCTGTTGCTCATCACGTCGAAGGGTAGAGTGAAGGCCTTTGCCTCGCCTGTCAAAGCGGCCGATTTGAATGAGAAAATCCTTCAATTCTACGACCGGCTGCAATCGCCGAGAGACGACGCCAGTCGGCTCGGCAAGGAGCTTTATGACATGATTTTCAGGCCGGCTGCAGCGGAACTGAAAAAGATGGGTGCGCGAACGCTGATGTGGCGGCTGGACGGCCCTCTGCGTTATGTGCCGATGGCGGCGCTCTGGGATGGCAAGGAGTACTTGGTCGAGCGATATCAAAGTGTGCTGTTAACCCGCGCCAATCGTGAGCGGCTGACCCGCCGCGTCAGTCCCAACTGGACAGGGACGGGCTTTGGCGGCAGCCAGGCGCAGACGGTTGATGTGTTCGGTGATGGCGATCAAATCAGCTTTCCTCCTTTGCCGGGCGTCATCAAAGAATTGCAAGCCATTTTCCGCGGCAAGGGCAAAGAGACGAGCATTCTGAATGGCGAAGTGTTTGCCGATGCTCAGTTCACCAAAGACGCCTTTTACGCGGCGATGAAGCAGCGTCGTCCGCTGGTGCATGTGTCCAGCCATTTTTTGTTTCGTCCCGGCGACAGTTCGCGTTCGTTTCTGCTGCTGGGCGATGGCGGCGCGTTGACTTTGCGAGAGATGAAGCAACAGGAGAATTTGTTTGCCGACGTGGAATTGCTGACGCTATCGGCTTGCAACACAGCGGCAAGCCATGCGGATGCTGATGGCAGAGAGATTGATGGATTCGCGGAACTCGCGCAACGACTTGGGGCAAGCGCGGTCATGGCAACGCTCTGGTCGGTCGCCGATGAAAGCACGTCGCTTCTAATGAGCGAGTTTTATCGTCTCAGACAAGCGAATCCGCAACTGACTAAGTCGGAAGCCCTTCAACGCGCCCAGAAAACGATGATTCATGCGAGATACACAGCTGGCCGGAGGCCACTATTGCGCGGGCCAGTGCTTGCTGGAAGCAACGGCAAGCAAGTGCCGTTCAAACGTGACGAGAGAGCGCCGTATGCGCATCCGCACTTCTGGTCGCCGTTTGTTCTGATGGGCAATTGGAAGTAATCACTTTCAAGTTCTTTCTGCCTCCTTAATACACAAATGCGGCCTTAACAATGTCACGTATTTGTGGACTTCGTCCTGATCGTCAATTTCCATTTCGTTATCAGCTCGCGTCCGTGCTGCACGCAGGGTTAAGGTGGTTTGCGCCTACATGACTTTTGTGATTAGATAGGCGGCCGACTCAGTGACATCCCGCGAGACTTTCCCAGTTTGTCGCCCGGCAAGCAAATGGATAGGCTCAATGAAGGTGATACTCGTGGAAAGAGGCAGATTATCTTGAGCAAACTCGACTCGTCAGGCCCTTCATTTGAGAAACTCTTGTCTGCGCTCGACTCAGACCCGAAGGTCGCGGAAAACAATTATGTTGATATTCAAAACCGGCTCATGATGAAGTTCGAACAACGCAGGTGCCGCGATTCATATGTGCTTGCCGTCGAGACGCTCAAGCGCGTTGAGAGAGCGTTGTGGGAAGGCGTGATAATCACAAAGAACATCCATGCGTTCATTCACGCCGTCGGAAATAATGTTTTGAAAGAATATTGGAAAAGCCAAGGGTTTCGTGAAGATGGGATGGGTGAGAGAATCGAATTGGCAGATAAACGAGCGTCGCAAAACGAATGGGAACTTGATGAAGAGCAAATCACTCGGGAGGCGCGCATCGATTGTCTTGAAAAGTGTTTGGCGGAGCTCGCGCCGGAGACCAGGGCGCTATTCGAAGAATACTATGATGATAGTCATGGCAAGAGGAAGCATTCACGAAGAGAGATTACCACTAGGTTGGGGCTGAATGTTAATGCACTACGGCAACGGTTGCAGCGCATCAGGAAAGAACTGCACCATTGCATTTCTGGTTGCGTGCAGACACGCATCAGCCAGCGATGATGGTGTAATGGAAACGGGTAATCTCCACTTATACAGGGTGGAAAGACATGATATCACAATGGGATGAAGCGGCCTTGCGGCGCTATTTGCTAGGCGATTTAGCGGTTGAGGAGATGGACGAGCTGGAGGAGAGGTATCTGGCGGATGGGGATCTATTTGAACAACTCATGTTAGTCGAAGATGACCTGATCGAGGCTTGCGTCCGCAGTGAACTGCTCCCGGAAGACCGCGAGAAATTCAACGCCTTTTATCTAACCTCACCGCAGAGAAAAGAAAAAGTGGAAAACGCCAAGGCCATAAGAGAGTACCTTTCAAGAATTACCGTAGCCAAGGACGAAAATATATTAGAAGCGAATGAGAGGCCGAGTTTACGGCAGAGAGTACGGGCAATCCTCTGGCCCGGAAACATGATGCCCGGACTCGCAGTAGCGACAAGCATAATCCTCGCAATCGGCGGGGCCTGGATGGTTTATCGGCTCTCGCAGGTGCAAGCGCAACTCAAACTCATATCGAGAGCACGCGAAGAGCTGGTGGAGAGTAACAGGCAACTCGCAAGAGAAGTCGGTGAGCAGACGAGCAAAAGTAGCGCACTCGAGCAACGAGTCGACGAAAAGCAAGAGGAGAATAACGATCTGGCTTATCAACTCGCGGACGCACGGCGGAGTTTCTCAGGGGTCATCACCACCACTTTGTTGATCGGATTCGATCAACCATGGAGAGGCGCCGGAGAAGTCAAAAGAGAAATCATCGCGATAAAGCCTGAGACAAGACTTGTTCGATTGCGCCTAATCCTCGGCAAGCAGCAGCACCGCATCTACAAAGCGGTCTTGGATGATTCAGGCGACCCGGAAATTGGCAAGCTCTACAGCTTTCCTGCCATCACCAGAAAGAAAGTCAAGATACCTTTCATCGTGACGGCGTCTAAATTAATGAATGGCGAACACACAATATCATTGATGGGAGCAAATGATTCCGGAGATTACGAACTCGTCTGGTTATATCCAGTGAGGATTGTACGAAGCAAATGAACATCGAGGGCGGTTTCGCGACCGTCAAGCTGACCCACGCTCAGGAGTGCCTCAAAGCTGTCGCGCCGCGAATACCATTCCGAATCATCCCTGATGCCTTTATAGCCTTATCCCCAATCCATTTCTCGGTGTCAGCAGAGCGGCTCGCTTCGGCGAGGTCAATCTCTCTCTGCCTTCTTGCGTCGAGGTCGCCGACGCTCTGATCCTTTCGGACTCCGATGTCGCTCTTGGCTAGCGCCGCATTAGCTCCGGCAGATCTGACGCCGAACAACTGCCCCGCCTGCGCTTGTTGAGTGGCTTGCGTCTTGGCTCCGTAGATTTGACCGAGCGTTGCAGTCAATGCCCCACGCGCGCCAGCTAATGCCGTCAGCTTCCGTGCTTGCACTCCCAGGTTTCCCGCTTCGAATCCCGCGCCGGCCCGCGTCACTTCGCTGCTGTACGCACCTTCCGCGTGTGTCGTCTGCGCCTGTCGTTCGAGACTCGCCGCGTGGCTGACTCCGGCTATCTCTACTGCAATGCCGGTAAGCGACGCCATCCAGCCGCTCGCCACTCCCGACACACCCTCGAAGACTTGTCCGGATGCGATCCGATAACTCACATAAGGAGAGGCGAACAATGCCAGGGCGCTGACAAGCATGATCGCGGCGCCTATCAATGCCGGATAGACGGCCCGGGATGGGTCGCCGTCTATGCGGAGTGTATCCGGGTCGAGCTTGAAGATCGGGTTGTTGAAGTCAATCGCGCTCAACGGGACATTGGCGGCGGCGTACGCGAATATTCCGACTATCGCCCCGACCGCCGGTGCTATCAGCGTGAACGCCGCCGCGCCCTTCACGTAGGGATAAGCTACGTGATGGGCCATCTTTTGATCTATGGGTAGCGAGCGACCTCATACAGCCGAGTTCCGGCACGAAACAACTTGACTCATTTGTGAACTTCTTGGCGGCCTAGGGTTCCCTACGTTGCCGGTGATTTGCCTCAAGTCGACTGCGGGATTTGCGGCTGGCCGTTTCGGGAAGAGCAAACTGTAAGCTCGATTCAGTATCGCTGCTCAAGCTCACTGTTGGGTCATCAATAC
>JAHFUG010000355.1 GCA_023265195.1 Blastocatellia bacterium
CCTCGAAACGTCATAAGCGCCTTCTGCAGACATTAGTTGACTATCTGATCCAATGAGCCGCCCAACTCGCCGCATGCACCGTAGCCGCAAACTACGCGGCACGGTGATGCGGGGCGTTAGGCAGCCCAATTCCAGCAGCAAGCTCCGCAGCCGGGGGGGCGTTGATTAGGGGAAAGAGGTGAAGCGAATGAACCCAACCCGCGGCAAGAGCGGCCCGACGCGCTACGCGCGCGTCACTCTTCGCGCGGTGGCTTCATGCCTTAAGAAGGACTCGGGCAATATCTGCCATTGGTTTGACACGACACGAGTGGGTTCCTATCGTGTCACTGGAGGGATGTGAAATGAGAAGCACACTGTTCGGTTTCGGAGTCGTCTACATTGTGGGCGCCGCATTGCTTGTACTCGACATCTCGGGGATGCCGACGATGACGATAAAGAACTTGGCCGTTCTTGCGTTCCTTCTCCCCGGTGTAGTCGCGACAGTAGGCGGTCTTGAGATGGCACGGCTGCAACGGCAGCTTCGTGAGCTTCGGTCAAAGGGCAGGGAGTGAAGCGGTCGCTGGGCTCGTGACGACAAGGAACAGGTGCGCCCGAAGGCACCCTGAGGCTGCCTAAACGTATTAAGACTTCGTGTGGCGCGGCGGCAGGGTCAACTCAGGCAAGAGCCACCTGAGCCGCCACACAAGTCTTGTTGAACTAAGCCGGAATGGGAAGAAAACATTAGAGTTCAGTTTGGAGTTTCAATAAAGGGCCGAGACATCTGTCGAGTATCGGTCAGCCGCGCCATTAACAGACCGGCTCAATCTAATCGGGACTCGAGTTGGGGGATGCGTTCATTCACCGGCTACAGACCGCGGGGCCAAACCCTTTCTTGAATACCCCCAACGCAGTTGGGGGATGGTTCATATGCTGCCTATCAGAACGTGAGTACAGGTGATTCCCTCCAAAAGGGTTTCACCGGCTGGTCTAATGAGTTCATAGCCAACCGCCATCAGGTTGGAATTGAACCATCCCCCAACTCCGTTGGGGGTATTCTGGAGAACAACAACGGCTCAGCGTATGAAGGTGGGATTTGAACGAGTCCCCCAACTGCGTTGGGGGTATTTGCGCCGCCGTGGCCTCGTCTCCAGCCAGTTGCAGTGTCCCATCAGCAACCACACAACTTTACAGTAAGACACTACCGGATTCTCGGAACAGTGCTCAACGAGATCATCATCAATACAACCGACGATCCGCCCGAACATGTCCTCCAACTTCACTGGGCGGGCGGCGTTCATTCCGAACTCCGGGTTGCCCGCAACGGGACTGGCCAACACCGCCGCAGCGCGGATCGTGAAGTGATAGAGTTGGTTCAAGAGTTGGCCAAGGTCTGCGAGGATAAAGCCATCGCCGGGATTCTCAATCGATTAGGATATCGCACCGGTCAAGGCTTAACCTGGCGAGCCTCACGCGTGGTGGGTCTTCGGTGGTATCACAAGATTCCCGCGTGCGGAAACCGCGAAGGTTGGGTGACGATGGAGCAGGCAGCGCGAGAACTCGACGTCAGCACAAACGTCATTAAACGTTTGATCAAGAAAGGCGAATTCATTCGGCGCTTCTTGCTGCATGTCTTGCCCGACGGCGTCATGCGAATCCGCCACTTCGGGTTCCTTGCCAACCGCTCTAAGAAGAAGAACCTCGCTCGCTGTCGCCAGTTGATGGGTGTCGAGTCTGATACCGATGAACGCCCGAAAAAGTCGGCTCGCGATCTCCTGCTCGAAGTGATTGCGACCGACCATCGTCAAGGGAAGGCAGACCTCTTTCAAACGAGGATTCTCTTGTGAGAAGCGCTTTATCCAAGGGTTGCCACGCTCGAATACTGGTGATCCGCGGTCTGACGTAGCGAATCCGACGCCGAAGATAGCCTTGAGAACGGCCAAGTGCGTGTTCACGGCATAGCTACGCACAGGCGCCTGAAGAAGGCGATTGCAGGGCGAGCCGAGTTCGATTGGATTGTGGCGTAGATCAGTCATGCGTGTTGTCATCACGATGAATCCAGCCTGACCGCTCTTACGGTCACACTGTCGAGCGTTTTAGCAAGTTCAGGAAGAAGACGGGAGATGACTACGAGCCTTCCGATCTTGCAGACCGGGCACAGCGAAATATCGACTCCGGCCACACACTCCGCCTTACAATCCTCATAGAACGCGATGAGTTGGCGATTCGGAAGCAGCGGTTCAGTTCAACAGGTTTTATCCGCGATGCCAGGGTATCTGTCGGATGCGCCCACTCGGCATTGCGAATAAAACCATATTCGTTTCGGCGCCCACGCGTTGCGGCTGGTATACTTCCGCCAGAAGGGAGCACCGGACTATGAAAGGGACGACCTACGAAGCGACAGTTCAAGATGGTCGTATTGTGTTGCCCGAGCACGCCCATATTCCAGACAACACCCGCGTCTATGTAGTCGTGCCCACGTCCAACGATGCTAAGCGCGTCCGCATGATGTCGCCTCGGCTTGTGCATCGCGACGAGGTGGGAGATTTCACGATGCAGGTGGAACACGAGGGTGACGATGCCCACCTATGATGGCGAGCGGTATTCACCAGCCGCGGCGGTCGCCACGGTGAGCGTTCGGGATCTTGCCTCGGGGGCAACCGTCGACGAGGTCAGCATGTTGTGGACTCAAGGGCAGACATCTCTGCCCTTCCGAAAACCGTCGTTGACGCATTGGCGCTTCCGGTTGGCGATCGGGCCTACGATGTGATGGCGTACGACAACAGCGTGCGGGAGTGTCTCACCGTGGGTGCAGCGGTCGTGTTCATGCGAGGGCGCTTCAAGGGACAGTACATAGTGCTCGACCAAGATGTCGGAGTGCTGGGGCGCAACATTCTCAACCACCTCGTTATGACGCTTGATGGACCGCGTCTCGAATGGAATGTTCGATAGTCCCGAGGAAGGGCGCCGAACTCGCCGCATCCACCGTAGCCGCAAACTGCGCGGTACGGTGATGCGGGGCGTTAGGCTAACGCGCCGCGAATACTACGAATGGACGCCTGATGGGATTTAGGGGCGGCTAAATATTGACCGGTTGTCACATGAGAATTATTGTTGATGAGTGAAAGTACGAGACGTTGTTAAGCTGATTGAGAAGGATGGTTGGTATTGGGTGAGAGCGAAAGGCAGCCATCACCAATATAAACATCCGGCGAAGCCGGGTCTGGTGACGGTTCCTGGCAACCCGGGCGATGAGCTTGCGCCGGGAACAACGAACAACATCTTGAAGCAGGCAGGACTGAAGAGATGAAAAAATATCTAATTATTGTGGAAGAAACTGAGACTGGATATTCGGCTTATTCCCCCGATGTGCCGGGGTGTGGCTCAACTGGAAGAACCAAAGAAGAGGTGGAACGGAATATTCAGGAGGCTATTGAATTTCATCTTGAGGGGTTGCGGGAAGAAGGCTACGAAATTCCAGAGCCGAGCAGCTATTCCTCATATGTTGAAGTTGCTGCTTAAAAGTCCCGCCTAACAGCGAGACGGTCAGCCTCAAGGTCTCCGATATCGATAGCAACCGTATGACGATTCGGGTTGAGCAGGCCAAGGGAGCCAAGGATCGTTACTCGATTCTCTTTGCTAGCGTGCTTGAAGAACTGCGATCGCCTTGGAAATGCTACACGCCGCCT
This sequence comes from Blastocatellia bacterium, assembly GCA_023265195.1. Taxonomy (GTDB): domain Bacteria; phylum Acidobacteriota; class Blastocatellia; order UBA7656; family UBA7656; genus QHVH01. Next base: position 3,666 of record JAHFUG010000355.1, read on the forward strand.
CTTTGGCTGTTTCCCCGCCGAGCGCGGCCTCAACCGCCGGATGGACACTGCCACGGCTCGAAAGGTTATTGCGCGGCCAAGGAACGAGCCGGCATCACCCGTGGTCAGAGTGTCCACACGCTTCGCGTACTATCGCCACGCATCAACACTATTCGTCATCGGAACAACTGGCGGAATCCCCGTAGGTCGCGCACGCCAAGCACGAATGAAAGTTGACGGGATATCAATCGCCCCCTAGAATCAATCCCGAATTGTGACAATGTCAGCCGGATGTGCGTTACGGCTTGATGGGGATGTGGCGGAACCGGCAGACGCGAAGGTCTCAAAAACCTTTAAGGGTAACCTTGTGTGGGTTCGAGTCCCACCATCCCCACCAAAAAGCAGTGGCCAGAAGTCAGTGGCCGGTGGTCAGTGAACAGCGAAGAGTAGTAATCCGGTGGCCGGTTGACCAGGGAAGAGGCCGGCGGCTTCCAGTAAGAATTGGGCGTGGACGGGCGGGCGATAATCCTCCCGGTCGCGAATAATGAAGAAGACCGAGATTAGCTTTGATGAAATTCCCGGCTCGGCAATCTCTCTAACGAAACTTACAATTTGCCTCAAGTGCGCGTTCGATTTCTTCACAAAGCAACTCAATCTCGCGAATCGGACCGCATACATCGAACTGAAGAAGCACGTTCCCGAAGAGTACGACTTTACCGGAGCCGCGACCGGCCGGCCTCACTTCTTCGCGGGTGAGGAAACCAGCCACTGCCCGTATTGCAACGGCCCGAAGCGATGGTTCGCCGCGTTTACCGCGATTCGCATCGATGCTCACCCCTCGTTTGAGAAGCAGAGGAAGAAAGTCTGGGCCGCGCTCAAGAAAGAGAAGGAACGGTATACGCTTTGGGCCGTGGAGCGCACTGGGATGCAGATATTCTCGGAGTGGCTCGAGCGGCTCAAACGAAGCATGGACATGGATGGAGAGGAATGGCTGCTCGAGGCGGCGATGGCGCAGATCAAGCGATCTCATCCCGCGGTCAAGTGGGATGATCTCTTAACGGAGGGGCTACGCCGCGTTCAACTCTCCAGCCGGATCGAGTCCGATTGGAGCTATGAAAAAGGCCGGCTGATTATATCGCCGGTTCTGTATGGTGACGCGCTAATCGTCCAGCACTTGCTCTCCCGGTCGCATATGCACGGAGGAACGACGTTCGAGGGCCGATTGACTCTGCACGAACTCGTCAATAGGCTGCGGCGCATCGGATATATGGAAGCGCGCGGCATAGAGGCGGCCGATCCATACGAAGTATTCGAACACGTCGTAGCCGCACTGGTTGCCTCGGGTCCTTCAGCCGTGTACTATGCCGTTGACCGAGACAACTTCTTGACTAAACTGAAAACCGTTTACGACAAAAGACGCGACAAATAGATGAAGAAAATAATGACGCTGAGTTTTGTTCTGGTGCTCTTTGGCTTGGCTTGGCCGGTCCCGGCTCAACCCCGCATTGTGTCCACCCTGACAGTAGCGGCTCAGGATTCGGTTAAGGGCGGTTTCGTGATTACTCTCAAGAACGGCAGCACGATTCGCGGACGAACGCTTACTCGGGAAGAAGGCGGCGGCAGGCTGCGGCTGACGATGACCGAGACGTCATCGAGCGAGCCCAAGAGCTACGCGGTCATCGCAACCGACGACGCCGAGAGCATCCGCGCATCCACCGCGGACACCGATTCGATTCGAATCAAGATCCGCGGCGGGAGTGAGCTGCGATGTAAAGAGTTCATCCTCGGCGCCGATGTAATCACGGTAAAGTTGGGAACGGCGAGCAGGGTCGACGTGCCGTGGGACCAAATCGAATCGATTAGTTTTGGCCAGTGAACGGAGTTTACTTCGGGGATTCGGGAATCAGTTAAATTAGTGCTCGCCTTTCCGGCTGTGGGGCTGGACTTCGCTACCTTCCTTTTTAGTCAAAACCCTATGTGAATCGAATAACTGGCGTCAGCATGTCAGGCTTGCCAAGTCTCAGAAGTTTATTAGTCTTACTTTTAGTCTTACTATGACAAGGGGGCATTTACCCAATACTCAACTTTTACCGATGTTGCCGCCTCTATGCGCGAGAAATCTTTTCTGTTGTTTGTGACCACAATGTAATCTCTGGAGATCGCTATAGCGGCAATTCGGCAATCGTTTACCGAGCCTTTTATCAGGGGTTTGGGCATACCCTTGAATTCAGCGTAAGCTGCTTCATCAAATGGCAGTATCAAGAATTTCGGCATTTCACACACGAATTCTAATAAGTAGCGATATGCCTCTAATAGAGAATACTCATCCTTTTGAACATGGGCGGTTCGGAGATGATTGATTCTGCCCGCGAGCACCTCTTCTACTGTTACAATGCTGGTACATAGCAGTCCCTTCGCATCCGCGTCCTCTATGTTTTTAGAGAGGTGCGGATGATTATCGGGATTATTGAGGTAGAAGCCAAGAACATCCGAGTCCAAGATGTACACTTAGTCACTCTTCGTACAAATCATTGATCTGGCGATCATATTCCTCTAAAAAGTCAGGGAATGAGTCCCAAAACGGATCATCAGCATACTTCCCTCTTAATGAGGCTATTGATTGGTATTCACGCATCGCATATTCGGAAACATTGACTGTATCATGTGCATCAGTGGCCTCTGCCGTAGGCCGTGAACACTCGGTCCGCCCCGGGTATTCTATAAACTCCATTCTAGCCACAGACGGATATACTCTCTTAAGACTTGCTTGCGTTGTTCCCATTTTTTTTCTCCGAAGAATTAAAGTCAACCTGTAATCCGGTTCCGCCCAGTGATTTGCCATTGTATGAAGCGTCAAACCAATAAAGCCCTTCCACGGGGGTATCGAATTCAATGCCCCCCGATGCTTGCGCTACATGGTATTTCTCATCCTTTGGGTATTCTTTTTCGGCCAACCCAAAATCCAATCCGGCAATGAGTTGCCCGTTAGGATCAAGTATGAGGATGCGAATAATCCCATCGTTTGTTTCCGCTGTTTTAATAAACAGTCCAAAAGAACGCGTTCGCTTTTTCTCGGCGTCCACAATAATCCGATCGAAGATGCCCAGAAGGTTAAGCTTTCCGTTACCAGTTCTATTTGCAAAATCATAAAACAGTAACGATACAAGTCGCGGCTTCGCACGTTCCTGAGCGACTTCTATATTCACTTCGGGAATCGCTGCCGTATCCTCAACCACTCAATACCTCAACTCATAAGGTGTTTAATTCCGTAGAACGCCCAAGGCTCAATATACGGCTTTCGCGTGTGGACTTCAATGGACAAGTCCCTCTGTGCTTGGAATTTCCGCTGCGCCATGGAGAACTTGCGCCAACATAGCGCTGTCATCACGCCGATACAGGTGCGTCAAGCGCAGACATCTTTAGACGCCGCTCAACGCTGCTTTCGGTTCGCTGATCCGCGCGGAATCAGCGCTATGAAATCAGCATGGATCCGCGGCTATCCTGATGAGATATGCGGCTCCTCTCAAACCGAACCATCACAGCGCTACGCTACTCCCCATCTGATGCGAGGACCCGCTCAAGAGACGGGTTTGAGCCTGAGTTCACCAAGAGTCTCTCCTAACAGATCCCACGCCAATCGCACATAGGCCTCCGAAGTGCGGATGTTTCCGATCGCCAGCCGGATAGTAAACTTTCCATTTAGTTTTGTGTGCGACAGAAAAACCCTGCCTGTGCGATTCACTCCGTCCATCAAATCCTGGTTCAGCTTATCAAGGTAGGACTCGCGCGCCACGTCATCGGGAAACTTGGTTCCGCAATCGGCCGGGTTCGCGCGGAAGCACACGGTACTCAGCGGCGTCGGAGCCATCCGCTCGAAGTCCTTACTCTCATCGACCCACCCCGCGAACTGATTAGCCAGCCGTATATGCTCCCTGATCCTGGACGCCAAACCATCGGCCCCGAAATACCGCATTACGAACCAGAATTTCAACGCCCGAAAACGCCGGCCAAGCTGTGGACCGTAGTCCATGAAGTTCCGCGTTTCATCGTTGACATCCGTTCTCAAGTACTCGGGAATAATGCTGAACGCATTTCGAAGCACGTCCATCCGTTTGCAGTAGAGCGCGCTGAGATCGACGGGAACAAAAAGCCACTTGTGCGGATTGACCACGATAGAATCGGCTCTCTCGCATCCGTCCAGCACCCATCGCTTTTCTGGCAGTATCGCGGCCGGCCCTCCATAGGCCGCGTCGACGTGAAGCCACAGCCGCTCACGCTCGCAGATATCGGCGATCAGGGAAACAGGATCGACGCTAGTCGTAGAAGTGGTTCCCGTCGTCGCGACGACGCAAAACGGGCGCCAGCCGGCGGCGCGGTCTTCGGCTATCGCGCGGGCTAGCGACGCCGGATTCATTCGAAACTCCGAGTCCGTCTCGATCTTTCTAACTCCTTCTTGTCCGATTCCCAGAGTGATCCCGG
>JAHFUG010000673.1 GCA_023265195.1 Blastocatellia bacterium
AGGCACTTCCCGATTGCTCCTCCCGGCTCGAAAACATGTTGTCGTAGGTCTTCGACATGATCGCTCTCTGAATCGACGAGGGAAACAGCCGTTTGACCAGATAGGCGAGTTTCGCGTCCTTGCCGCATCGCACGCGCATCGGCATGCGATGGGCCTCGGCCAGTTTCACCACTGCTTCAGTAACGGAACTGATGGACTTTCCAGGCCCGGACGACCGTGCTTGCCGGTAACGCTTGAAGCTCTTGAACTGGTTTCGGTATTTCGAATTGTCGTCCTCGGTCCGTTCGCCGTAGATTTGATTCGTGCTGAACTCGGTTCGATACGCGCCCGGTTCGACCAGGGCGACCTGCACCCCGTGCGGTCTCAACTCGTAATAGAGAGCCTCCGAAAGGCCTTCGACCGCGAACTTGCTTGCGCAGTAGAGTGACGACAGCGGCATGCCAAGGTATCCAAGCACCGACGAAATGTTGATGACTCGCCCGCCCGCATTTCTGATTTGAGGCAGAAGGCGTTGTGTCAGCACAACCAGACCGAAAAAGTTCACTTCCATCTGGCGGCGAATCTGCTCCTCGGACAGGTCTTCCAACGCGCCGAACACTCCATAGCCCGCGTTGTTAACCAGACAATCGAGCTTTGAATCAAACTTCGCGTCGATGAACTCAGCTATGGCCGCCCGTTCGCGTTCGTCCGCCACGTCGAGGCTCGAGACAAACAGCCGGTCAGGCCACTTGGCGAGATCGTCATTAAACAACTCCGCGCGCCCGGAAGCGTTTCTCATGGTTGCCAGCACCGTCCATCCGGCCTTCAAGAACGCCGGCGCCAAATCTCGTCCGAAACCTGAAGACGCGCCCGTTATCAAAACTGTTTTAGTAGTCATTAATCATGGTCTCTCTTCGGCGAAGGTGAAAATACATATCGAGACAAAGTCCCGAGCGGCTTGAATACTCGATCCTTGATAAACACTTTTAGCGCGTAACGAAGTGGAGTGAGCAGCGTCATTTTCGCGATGCAGGCCAGTTCCACGCCTTCGCGCCATTCTGGATTGCGCTCCTCGAAGAAAGCGATCCGCGGACTCAACGTCAACATCGCCGGCGAGACGGCCGCAACACCGGGTTTCAACCGGGACGCGCCGCCTCCGGATACGATCACGCCTCTGCTCGAGTCATATGTCTCGGGGTACAAGGTCGAATAACAAGAATCCAGAATCGATTTTGCGCGGGAAGGCGTCGGCTTCTCGAACCGCGGATAGTGCTCGGCGAAGTTGTTCGCCATCATAAGGTAGGTCTTATACCCTTTTGAAATAAGCAGCCAGTAAAGAGGCTCGAACGGAGACTTGATCTTCTCGGCGAAGAGCCGCCGCAGAAACGCTTTGCCAAGCGCCCGCTCGCCCCAATACCGCCGGTCGATCACCGTGTCACCGCTGAACACCGCGCAAAACGGTTGTCCATCAAGGTTCACTCTAAAGGCCGCCACGGTAGAAAATCCCCTGATCGCGCCCGCGGCGTCCCGCAACAAGATGACCGAGTCTTTTCTCGAAAGATCGGATAAGAACTCTCGCGCCGTGATTGCCTGGTAATACTCCCTCATCAATTCGAACATTATCGCCTGGTCATCAGGCGTCAGCAGAGCGGCTGGAACTATCACGGCCTTCAAACGGTTCGCTCGGCGCGTGTGTTTCTCAGTCATCGTCATTCCCAGTTTGAGTCCGGCCTCTTCCGCTTCTTTCATCGCGTCAAATCAACCGGCTCTCGAAGGACAGGGCGTGCGCGAGTTCATCCGCGCATTTTTCTTCGCTTTCTTCCCGCAATCCCCAGCCGATCGTCGGCTGCTGCTCGACGTGTTGAATGAAGCGAACGATCGCATAATCCGCTTTGATTGGAGTGCGAAACTTGAACCGAATCGTCTCGAAGATCAACGTGTCGCCTTTTGCGAAGTAAGCTCCCACCAGGCCAGTCAGGGAAAGCAGGACGCGGCTGACCACGATCCCAAAAATCCCCTTTCGTTTGCGGGTAACCAGTATAGTCTGTCCTTCGGATCTTCCGTCCTCGGCCGGCCTGAGCGCGAATATGATGTGAAAGTGCAAGAAATCAGGGCCGATCGTCACCGTCCCCGTGCTTCCAAACCAGTAGCATAGAACATAAGTCAGCGCGTCCTTATAGAAACGGCCTACTAAGCGCGTAAACAAAGAGCGCGGCTGAACCCTGGTAGTGTTGCGAAAGACAATGCAATTGTTGCTGACGACGTCAGGCTCCAGATTCAAATCGACTGGAAGATCGTGAACCGAGTTGAAGTGTTGGGCGTCGATGGCGTTGATCATCATCACGTTCGGATGACAGCGTTTTGTGAATCGGTTCGCGAGACGAAACTCCACCGGCTGGCGTTCCAACTCCGGAACGAAAGGCACGTCCGTCCGAGGACTTTCCCCCGCCCATATCCATATCAGTCCATAGCGCTCTTGCACCGGCCATGACTTGATTCGTGGAACAAAGCGGGTGTCACTCTGGCATGGAATCTCGACGCACAGGCCGTCCGAGTTGTACTTCCAGTGGTGAAACAGACAGCGTATTTCGCCGCCCTCTACTCTTCCCTGCGCCAGGTGCGCGCCCATGTGAGGACAGTAAGCGTCGAGCGCGACGACGCGATTGTCCTGGCCCCGATAAAGCGCCATCTCCCTTCCAAGAAACGAGAGTGGCTTCGCTCGTCCGCGTCGAAGCTCGGTGGAGCGCATGGCCCAATACCATCCTTCAACGACTCT
>JAHFUG010000062.1:0-11337 GCA_023265195.1 Blastocatellia bacterium
GTCGTTGTCCGATGGTGTCGTCGTGCCTAATCTTTCATCAATCAGCGTCAACATGGCGCCCCTCGCAGCGCGCGGGGGTATCTCGACCCTGGTCCGACGTGCAAGGGCTCGAAGTGGACCTTCCAATGAGCGAGCCAGATGGAATACGCACGCAGTGCCGTCGCCAAAGGCAAAGCAGTACTGGGCCTCCGTCAGGTGGAGTCCAGCTGACGGAAAGCTGTCTCGAATAATCGGTGCGAACACGCCTCCATCGAGATAGTTCTTCCTGTTAGAAGGAATTCGGATAAGGAGAAGCCTTCCAATCGCTGATTGCAACTCCTGACGAAGACCGCGTATCATCCAGCCGATGTCTGCGCGCGTCACCCTCCCGTCACTGATGTTGTTTATTACCAGATTAACTCTTAATAAGCACCCCTCTAGTTCATCAGCGAAAAAACTCTCGAGTATTCCTTTGACATTGACGAAAGCTTTGCACATCTCGTCGGGATAATCGAGGCTCTTGCCCCCTTTCTCATCGAGCAACGCTCCAAGGGACCCCAGTGCCCCTTGTATCCTGACTAGCGGCCTTACGTTAACTCTGGCGATCATATTAAATCGAAGGGGGTTCCGCCCTTGACGGCAGGACCAGACATCGGGCCACCATGAAACCTGCCCGGTTCTTCAGGCTAGTCCAGCCAGTCTCTAGCGGATCTCCAACACTCCTTTCCGGTCGATTCTCCACTCACCTTCCGCAGTGTGGCACACAGCGATCGCCGGTGTATCGATCCACACATCGCCCGGGGATGGCTTCTCACAAACGAAGAACTCCGAATACGTGCGAATCTCATTGCCTGTTAAGAGACGGTCGAACGCCGGCACTAATTGGAATACGCCTTCTCCTCCGGTATTCACCAGAACAAGCCCGCCCTTCGGGTCCTCCGTCAGTATGTCGGCCCGAAGGTTTTTTAGTTCCACGTATCTTATCGGTATACCTCTGTCCCGTAGATCGCCCAGGTATTCGCGTACGGAGCGAGGGAATACGCCGACATTATCTGCACCGACCCCAGAATGCGCAGCAGCTATCGCGCTTGGTGAGGCGAGGTGACCCGCCATATCCTCTCTGGTTTCTGCGCCGGGAACCTCCCGAGCGGTGGCGTCGCTTTTCTCTCGCCGCTGGGTAAGACCTCCTACGATTTGTTCGAGTGAATCTACCCGCGCAATCAACTTGTCCAGCACCGAGGCTATCTCTTTCGGATTCTCCTGACCGGCCTTCTCTAAACCGCGGAGAGAACCCAAGCTTCTCACCTCATTACGCATAGAGAGCACGAGCCAGACCAATATCGCCAAGGCAGCCGTAAGCACTAAAGCTGCCAACCCGAGTAATGCACTCGTGAGCATCATGTCCACGACACTGCCCCAGGAAGTGACTAGGAGTGGCGCTGCCAAAAAGAAATAAAGCGATGGTCCGCGCATCGTCATAGGCATGGCCGGCTCGCCCTCTCCTTCTCGCGCTTCATCTCATTCGTGCTTCGTCTCAAGCTCCATATCCTTCGACGTGGCTCCGGTCGCGCTCTTCACCGCTCTTCTTTCCTTTTTCTTCAACTTCCTTGGACTTCATCTTCGTCTCGGGCTTGGTCTTTGGATTGAGGTTTAGTTCCGCAAGCAAATCCATGTATCGCTGACCTTCATCCTCCGAGTAAAGGATTTTGGAAAGGAAGACGTTAACCGGGGCGTATCTGGGTTGAGGCCTTTCGTCCAAATACTCCCCACCTTCGATCAGGCGACTATTGATCTCATGCCACTCTTGTTCCTCCAACTGATCCGCTCCAAAGTTCTGCGCATTGCATATTTGCGCGAATGCTTCGAGCACTGGGTCGAGGGCTCTTACCCCATTGCCCGCACGGTCAGGATATTCGATTTTCAGACTCTGAATCGTATTGAGGCCGAGAACATCACCCGATTCGGTCTTACCCGAATCCCCTCGCTGATCTTCCCTTCTTTTCTTGTTCACAATCTCGGCGAGATCTTCAAAGCGCCACCGGTCAAACCATCGGATTTTAACCGGAGGTTCCAAGCCGTTGACCCTGACGGTATCGAATGTAATCCCCGTAAATGGCGCCTGCTCTTCCTGATCTCCATCATTAGCACGCCGGTCAGTCTGCGCGAGCAAAAGCGCACCCCGAGCAAGAGCGATCTTCGCTTCACTGATTTGATTCTCATTTAGCAGCTTTAGGTCGAAGACGTTCAGCTGCTCAATATAGGGCACGCGGTCCTTGTATTCCGGGTCCTTGGAAAGGTTCGCCTTGAGATGCTTCTTGAGTAGATCGAGAATGTCCCTTGTTTCCTTTTTCAGGATCGAATTCGACCGCCGGAACCCCGCGAACATAAGGAGCGCCCACGCATTCCCGCCAAGGACGATCGTGATCCCCGTCGACAGCGATATCTTGCCGTTCACAATAGCCGCACACGCCTGCAGCAAAGCATAGGCGATGACATGTCTGAAGAGTGACTGGGCTCGGTATCTCTGGTACGAGACTTTTCCCATACCCCTATGGAGCACCATCTCTTCTCTTTTCGCGAATTCCCGGTCGTCAAGGTGGTTAACCGTGAGCGCGTAGAATGTGCCAAGCGGAATGTCCTCCCGCATATCCTCGATCGCTAATTCCTTCTCCTCGTTTTGCAGCAACAGGGCCAGGCGCTGTCTAAACTCACTGGCCCCGTCGATGTCCCGCTCGCGTTCATTTCGCCGCGGAAAATTTCTTTCGGCGAACTTGAAAAACGTCATACCCGCAAGGCGAATGCTATCCAACATGAGATACTCCGCGTGATGTCGTACCGCAATATCGGCCGTTCCGCCCCCAAGATCGATGAAGACCTCGACGGACTGTGGATTCCCCGCCGCGAACGCCGATCTCGCAATCGCGCTGCTTTCATCAATCTCCCTGTAGTGGTCGTCAATATTGTCAGGGTCCGTCCGCCCATAACAGTGCCGTCGAGCGTTGCGAATAGCTGATTTTGCTTCGGTGTGGAAATGTTTCCTTTGCGGGTTGGGCAGGGCCAGTGGATAGGTGAATACGTAATCCTCCACTGCTGCGTCGTAACGGAAGAAAACCTCCGCGTGAGCATACACGAGGGAGAGCCAAAGGAAGAGCAGCCTGTAGGGCGACTGTGGCCTGAGCTCCCACTTCAAATCAACGTGTGGCTCCCAGATTCCCTGATTCTGGTCGAGATACTCCCGATCCTTCAACCCACGGTGGAGACCCGGGATCGCTACCTGAAAGAGGTGCTTCAACTCGAGTTGCTCAAGCTTCACGTTCGCCAGATCAGTAGAAGCCCTTCTCACGAAGAGCACCGTAGGAAAGAACCCCTTCTCGCCGCCCCAATCGAACGGTGCGAACCCCGGGCCCAGTTCAAGGCGCTCTGGAATCTCTCCCCAAAGTATCAGCGGTTTCAGATTAAAGATGACCGGCTCAGGCCTCTCCCGTTCTATGCCGTGCACTTTATGAACCATGCACGTGTTACTGGTTCCGAAATCAACCGAGAGAGTGGCTTTCCGGAGCTGTCCTATGGTGGCGTCTTCCAGAGGCTTCAGGAATAACACTCCGCGTTCTCCGCCTTTTGGATCATTGACAAGCATCGCGCGCGGACGATTGGCCTTGCTCGTGTCATTCAGGACTGCTACATATTCATTCTCCTCGAGCTCGTAGATCACAGCAGCTTGTCCGTTCTCATCAATGAGTGTCCATCGGCCGGTGTCTTCCTTGCTTCCAATACCCCTGGCGACATAGAGCCGCCAATCCCTTGACACCTTGGGGGGCCAAACTGATACCAGCGACGCGGGTAGTTTCGGTTTCTCATCGAGCTTTGAAGACCATCTTATCTCACGGTCCTTAATATTCAGGAACCACTCGACTTCTGGTTTATCACGCTCGACGAAGATCCGCGATTTGACGCTCTTGTTAGGTTCCGACAGTATCTCGGGAAACTCGTGTAGAAACTCGCGGCGAATCGGCGCGAGAGAAACGACAACCTTGCCCTTGTTCCTCTGAGCGAAGTCCCCTTTGCCGTCAAGCACCGTGATCTTGTGGAACGCCACCGACATAGGCACGCGGCCCGACGTCTGGTTGTCCAGAACGCAGGCATACGTCGGGTCAGAAAGGAAGAGGTCTCGCAGAAAAACTATCCGATCGCCGTCCGAGAGCGAACACATAATCGACCTGCCACTGAAATCGACATGGAGCGCACTGTCATTGGCCTTGGTGTAGTCGAGCGGCGCAGGCATCCCCTTTCCGATAGGAGCGGCCATCCAGTCCGACGGGTATGGAAACCCCGAAACGAGATAGAACGTCCGTTTCCCGTCATGAGTTTTTTGTAACGGATAATCTTTTAAGAGCTTTTCCGGCGTCGGCTCATCGTAAGGCGGCCAAAGGCCCGGATCGAGTTTCAACTCCTCTAGCTCCCAGTACGCATGTTCGAAGAGCGGTTCGGTCTGAATGAACGAAACGAGTGCGTCGCGAATATCGCCCTCCAACGCCGCTTGTGCAATGGCTCTCAACCGCGCATAAAATCGATTGATTGCCGCTTGATCTGGACGCAGATTCTTCATGCACTTTTGCCAGGACAGCCTGGTTTCTTCTTCTTTCAAATACAGGAGCAAAGACTTGCTTGACCGCCAAGCTGAACGCCCACGGCTGGGGAAAAAGACGACCTTCGGATAATACCCGCCGACAACGACGCCATCGGACGTTTTCAGGAGCTTCACGGCAGGCAGTTCGTGATCGAGGTAGGTTCCGTTGATGGCTGTCCATAAGTCCCCGTCGTACTCCTGGATGATCTTCTCGGAGTCGTAAGTCTCGAGGTGCAGCACACCGAAGAAGTGAAGAAAGAACAAGACGCCCCACTCTTCAACGGCGACCGGATCGCGCCGACGGGGCGGTTCAACGGCCTTCTGGAAAGCGTAGGCATTCGCCCAGAGTGATGGGAACGCTTCGAAGAACTGGGGATCATAGTCAGGGTTCCCGAGCTTTGACTTGTCTACTGCGTAGAAGCCGCGCTCGGGAAATGTCCCAGCATTCCCGCCGAGGACTATTCTGTTGAGCAGTTCCATTAAAGATCCTCCTGAGATAGCAGACGATTGTATTCGTCAGCGCCTATTTCTCGCTTTCACCTTCATTCGTTGGGCTTAGTGAAGAGGTTTGACCACACCAGGCGCAAATAGTCGCCGCGAGTGAACGATTCCACGCCAGCAGGGAACCAACGACCGAATTCGGCGCCGGAGACCCTGATCGTGGATTCACCCAAAAGAAGGTGGTCCTTAGCGTCAAGTTTTGGTCCGATGAGATATCGCCTGCCTATCTTGCTTGTGATCTCATCGACGTGACTCTGGTTGTCCGAGAGGAGCCGACTAAGACCAACTTCGTCCTGCTTGTCCCATCCGGTCGTTTGGCCCTCGCTCAACAATGCGTTGACGAACTTCGCAAGCAGGCCGGCCGCCGCCTTCAGGTGTTGGGCGTCAACATCTTTCTTCGATTCGTCCGCCAGATAGCGTTTGCGCAAACCCTCAATGCCGCTCCAGGTTTTTGCCTTCAGGTCCCAAGGTATCTGACGCGTTATCAGGTGGTGAAGAATCCCGGTCGCTAGCAATACCCTCTCGGGATCGACCTCTATTCTCTCGTGCTCGCCTTTCCAAATCCGGTACATCGGCAAATCCTGGAGACGCAGCTTTGAGGAATCCAGATTATCCTTGCCCGTAGCAAGCGTATAGTGGTCGCGGTCCGCGGGCCGTGGGTCCGAAAAGAATCGAAGCGCGCTGAGGGCGGCGACGACCTCCGCCGAATTCAAAGGGTTCTTCTGGTTCTTCCCGCCGTTGCTCCAACCTTCCGCCTTAAGGACGTCCGGCTCGGGCTTGCCGATCAGGTAGAGATGGTCGAAGTGCGTTGCGACATGCTCTTTGTAGTACAACAGACTTTGCCGCGATCTGTTGACCATGTCCTTGGGATCGGCGTAGAAGCCTAAAAGGATTTGCTTGATAAGCTCGGGTTTCTCTTCGTTGGCAACGTCGGAAAACGCCGGGTGGTTCGTGTAATTCCGAAAATACTGGTCGATCGTTTCAGGAGTGACCTGGTCTTCGGGGATTGTCTGAAAAGGCGGATCATGTGGTATCGCATAGGGCGCCAGCAGCGCCGCGCCTATCTTCCAAGGCCTGTCAGCGAGGCGCGTTCCAGTGCGTCGAGCGCGCAGGTCGCTCAGAAACTTTCCCATAATTGGAACGCCCGACGCACCGGTCCCTCCATGAAGACTCCCACACAAGAAGAATCTTGCCTGCTTGCCGTCGAACGATCTGATTCTGCACGTGCTCCCGCCGGGAGAGTTCTCGTCCTCAAGCGTCTTCGCGTAGATCGCCATTACAGCAGCGCCGATGAACGGTTTCTGGTAGAAGCCCTTGGTGACGTCGACGTCGAGTTCTTTTTCTTCATAAAAAGCGTCGAGAAAGGCCTTCGCACTGCGCTTGCCCGCACCACCCGAATCGAGGATTTGCTTGAGAGTTCTTGCATCTTTCTTCGCCGAGCCTATCGCGGCTGACAACTGCAACGGGTCCAGGTGGCGCACCTTGGTGTCCAGAGACATACTCCAGCCACTATGGGCCACATCCTCTTTATCAATCGATCCGATATGCTCTTGAAGTTCCCTGTAGTCCTTTATGGACTCCTGAAGCGCCGCGGAAGCGCCGGACGACCGGTCGGGGTCGAGCCGCCATATTTCAAGAGACTCGCCAGCGCTTGTGACAAGATCACTCTCTTTCCCTCCGCCACCTGTACTGCTTAGGGTCCGCGTTGGAAACCCGAGGCCGAGGAGCCGCACTACGGCCTCTGCGGCTTTGGCGCCTGTTCCGCCTATCGCTATAAACACGTTGTGCATCCTTCTTCCTCCTAGAAGAGTTCGCGAAGCCAATTGAAGAGCCGATAAAACGCAGCGGCGATGCCGAGATGCACTACCCCCGACAACGCCATTCCGACCATTAGGCCCCTATACCCTACTATCGTGCGGAGATCCCTTCCAAACGCCCAAAACGCGCTGCAAAACAAAGCTGTTATTACGAAACCCAGCGTGACGAATGCCCACGCTCCTCTGTGGGACCACGTGATCTTCTTGATAATTCCTCGGCCGAAATACGCCTTGATCCACCATTTTAACGCGGTCACGCCTACCGAGGTGAAGACAGCAATGAAGACGATAGCCAATAGCCACTGGACGGCGACATCATCCCATCCGTCGATATCATGGTCGGCGGTAAGGAACTTCAAGAGAGGCGAAACAATCAACAGTGCTTCTATCATGAGTGTGTACCTCCTGGCCCCGCGCTGGAACTACTCGGGTCCCACCCGAAGATATACCGTAGCAACAACCTGTTTCTTCAGAGCGTCGTTCCGCCACAGATTCAGGACCGCGCTCTCCAGATCGAATGTCTTCATACCGACATCCTTAGAAGAATCGTCATCTGTAGACCAATTATGCACCCAGTTCGGCGCGGTCCGGTCAAGCGCCAATCGCCCGACGATTCGTAAGCCAATCCATTCGGGCTCTCCGATTGTGCGAGGCCAATAAACAGTGAACGGAATCGTCGCGATACCGGAGCTATAGCTGACTGGCGGCAATTTCGTGACCTTCGGGTAGCGATTGGTCTTCACAAAGGCCGACGGATAGACCGGCTCCAAGTCCCAGTCAACTAGATTCGGTAAGTCTTCCGGGTCGGTGGTAGCAAGGGCATGCGTCGTCCACGGTATTGTTACGTTCAGCCGGAACTCCTGTGGATTGCTATCAATGGCGTCCTTGCTGACGCGGAGCGTCAATCGAGGCGGGGCCAACGGGTCGTCGTTGATGGTAACCTTTCGCGACAGGAAGTCTTGAGAGCCTTTCGGTATTACAATCTCGGCCACATTGCCACCCGCCGCATATGGGAGCGTGAGCGCGAGCTCGCGAAGATTATCTGGTCCAGTGAGTGGCCGTATGCGATCCTTCAGTTCCTCGACGAACTTGTCCAGGGATCCAGCGTCAGGCGAAAAGACGAACAAGTAGAAAGGTCTGTAGGAGCCAGGGTCGTTGTCCTTTGAGTCATAGCGAATAACAGGATTTTCATGCCGGAGCGGCTTTATCTCCGAGTACACATTACCCTTAAACTGACTTCTGATCCCGAGAACGCAGCCACCCCACTTCTTTTCATCCAGTAGTTTGACAATCGCCTGTCTAGTGCAGAACTGGTCTGATCCCTTCGCGCAACCTGCAAGGCTTGGGCGGCGCGTCGACATGACCCCATCTGTGACGAGGATGTGGTATCGCACCGGAGGGTCCATCTTGGCCATACGAGTCAAGGCGCCGACCAAATCAGTGTCGGCCTCTTTGAACACTTGGGGATCTCTGGCGGCGGCGACCAACAGAAGATCGCTTTCCATCTCTCCGAGACTTCCGCCCACCCGGCGGCTAAGCACTTGAAGTCGCGGATCGAACGTTGTAGTGAACTGGCGCAACTCGTGCAGCACTCGGCCGAAGACAGTCAATCCGTCTTGTGCGACGTAACCCCTCATGCTGCCGCTGACGTCCAGATAAACGACCATCTTGGAAGGGTCAGCCGGTGGCGGATCCGGTGGGGGCTGGGATCTCTTTCCGTTGGTATCCTCGGGCCACTTTGGAGGATCAGGACTCCCACAGGCAAAGAATGAAATCAGTATAAGAAAGAATAGTAGTCGGCCAACGTGCCGGCCTCGTTCCGGCAACGCGCCCGTTGGCGAGACCGCCTCGACTCTTGCCAAAGAGGTGTCTAATGAAGTGGGGGCGGCTTCATGCATCTAGCTTTTTATCTCCAAAGCAGAGTTAAAGACTGAAATCAATGGTTCATTAGCAAAGTGCTACGAGACCAAGGGATATCGCATCTGGGAAAAACATAGTTCTTGACAGAGACTACAACCGCTCGATAAAAGCCAGGGCCACAGCACGACTGAATTACCTTTGCCAGATCTGACTCCTGTCTGGCACTACCACTTGAACTGCGTATAATCGACTTGGCGACGAGAGAAACGCCCTGCACGCGCCCATTGAACGTAGTTGCCGTAGTAAGGGGGCGTTTGTCGTCGAGGCGGAAGGCTATTTTTGGCAGCCACTCCCAGTGGCAGGCGCGAAGAATCGTTTTGAAGAAAAATAGTAGGCGTGCAACTGGTCGCTTTGCGTCCTGGAATGTTCGAATTTCACCATTCGAGGACCTCAAAGGCCACGGCAACTTGGTGAGTGTTCGCATGTGAGGGCTTTGGCTCCAAACTCGGGGTTTCCTTCACTGCAATTGCCGGGTTGTACCTCGGCGACTGGCGACGAGTGACGGAAACCGAAAATAAGATTCGTTCTACTCTATGACCATTAGCGCATAATTCACCTTAAGCCTGGGATTTCTGGACCTATAGGAATCCCCATTCCTTCTCGTCTTGGCCTTCTTCAATGATTTCCCCACCTTTAATTCAAGAATGCCAAAACAGCGGAGGCCGAGGATTCTATCATACTTTTTGAATGGAATCGGCCTCCAAATTAACTGGACGTATTCTATACAAGATTTCTTTCTTATTTTTTTTCTTGCGGGCGCCACATTCATTTCTTCTCCCAAAGGCGGCGATTCAGGAAAAGCGATGGACTCAGAATCTCCACGTCTCTGAACGGCCCCGAAAACCAGCGTGGAAACGTCAACGCTTCTATATGAGGTTGGCCATTTCGGAAAGGCCAAAACCAGATCCCAACGTTCAATCTCAAGTAATTCACCGGCCGGTAAGAGGGGGCTACCCCCGGTTCTGCTTTCCCCCATCTCACGACGGCTCAACATGGGGTCTTAGGCTCAACGTTATCAACTCTCAAGTCGGGAAGGGCGGTTTACCCCCGCTCCTCTCGTCGCCGTCGGTTGACTGAATCGTATGCGGAGGAGCGGGGGTAAACCGCCCTTCCCTACCTGAAAGTTTTTGATGTTTGGCGAACTGTTCGATCTCGCCGCTTGCCAAGCCAGCAACCAAGAATGGCCAAACTCCAGGGAAACCTATTTACGTTGCCGTCAACGACAACTCGGATCATGAGCGGGGTCTTTGCTGGCAGTGTGGGGATAATTCAAGCATAGCCTTGGTTGCGGCAAGCCCCTCACTCCGCCCTCGGGGAGAAGGGGAGGAAGAGGGGCGGCTCTCCGCTTGTAGGCTGAGCGTGAACTATCCACCCACTGCCGTGGGTGGGATTTGGGGAAAGGGAAGAAGGCCGCCTCTGTGTAGGTTGGGCTTGAAACATCCACCCACTGCCGTGGCTGGGATTTGGGAAAGGGAAGACGGCCGCCTTTGTGTAGGTTGGGCTTGAAACATCCCCCAACTGCGTTGGGGGTATTCTCGGGTTGCATCTATTCTTCTTACGAGCAACAAAGGATTAAGACGCTACTAGCCTTTACAGCTTTTGAAATGATGTGATACCGTTGCCAAGTTAATTAAAGGACATAAGGAGATTGGATCACAGTGGCTTTAGCTAAGGAAGCGAAGACGGAGATTATTGGCGAGTATAGAAAGCACGCGACTGACACCGGGTCGCCTGAAGTTCAGGTCGCCCTCCTGACCAAACGGATCAACGGTCTCATGGACCACTTCAAGGGACATACAAAGGACAATCACTCGAGAAGAGGACTGCTGAAAATGGTCAGTCAACGCCGCCGGTTGCTGGATTACTTGCGTCATAAAGATGCGGACCGCTACCGCGACGTCATCAGCCGTCTGGGGATAAGAAAATAGAGGCCGGGTTTAGGGGCGCACGTCCTAATCGAGTCGGACTGGAATCAAGTTGAAGATGGCCACGGTAGTGGGCCGGTAACGGCGTCACTAGCCGTGGCCATCGCCTTTTGGGGGGATTAAACCACGAAGTTCACGAAGACCACGAAGCAAAAAGGGAGAAGAGAGAACAGAAAAGGAAAGGCTAGAGAGAAAAACCGGATTTGTCATGAAGCGGAGGACGCATTCAGATTCCGCGATCACTAGATTTACGAAGAACGCGAAGAACACAGAGTGACGAGACCGGAAGACGAAAGGGATCAGTCAAAGAGAAAAAGAGTAAAGACGCCAAGGGAGGCGATTCAGATTCCGCGCTCACTAGATTTACGAAGGAAGGAAAAATGGAGCACAGACCGGAAAAGAAAGGATCAGTCAAGGAGATCAGTCAAGGAGATAAGTCACAGAGATCAGTCACAGAGAAAAAGAAACAAAGAAGCCAAGGAGGAAATTCAGAATTGCGGTTGACCAGATTCACAAAGACTACGAACAAAAGGTGGCCCATTTATCCCTTTTATCCTTCGTGGTCTTC
>JAHFUG010000062.1:11437-20457 GCA_023265195.1 Blastocatellia bacterium
CAGTCACAGAGAAAAAGAAACAAAGAAGCCAAGGAGGAAATTCAGAATTGCGGTTGACCAGATTCACAAAGACTACGAACAAAAGGTGGCCCATTTATCCCTTTTATCCTTCGTGGTCTTCGTGATCTTCGTGGTTCACCTGTTTACATATTTTTGTCAGTCACGTTGAAGGCGCCACGCAGGATATGTACAAACACGCCGGCGCCGGCGGAAGGAAAGAGAGAGAGGAATATGCTATGGAGTTAAGGGATGCAGTTCAATTAGGAGGAGTTGAGTTTTCAATCGAGACCGGCAAGGTGGCCAAACAGGCCCACGGCTCGGTCATGGTTCGCTACGGAGACACTATCGTGCTGGTAGCCGCCGTCGGCACCACGCCAAGGGAGGGAATAGATTTTTTTCCGTTGACTGTCGAGTATCGCGAGTATGGTTACGCAGCCGGGAGAATTCCGGGGAATTACTTTAGGCGAGAAGGAAGACCTTCGGAAAAAGAGACGTTAACGTCACGGTTGATAGACAGGCCGATCCGGCCGCTCTTCGAAGACGGATATAACAGCGAAACTCAGGTGGTTTGTTTGGTGCTCTCGGCGGACGAGAGCTATGACCCGGATGTGTTGTCGATAACGGGCGCTTCGGCGGCGCTCTACCTGTCCGATATTCCGTTCACCACGCCGATCGCAGGGGTCCGCGTAGGCTTGATAGGCGATCGGTTCGTCGTCAACCCAAGCTACGATCAAGTGAGGGCGTCGCTTTTGAATCTGATCGTCGCCGGCTCTGAAGAAGCGATCGTGATGGTGGAAGCCGGCGCTAAGGACGTTCACGAAGACGTGGTGGTCGAGGCGTTGATGTTCGGCCACGATGAAGTCAAGAAGCTGTGCCGGCTGCAGAAACAGATGTTCCAGAAGATGAACATCGTCAAGCGCGAAACCTCCAAGGTCGAGCACGACTCTCAGTTGGTGAGCGAGATCGAAGCCAGCGTGACCGATGATCTGCGAGACGCGTTGGACACATCTAAACATGGCAAAATCGAAAGCTATCAGCTTGTCGCCAAGCTCAAGGAACGCGTCGTGTCCACTTATCCCGAAGACGATCCGGCCAAGAGAAAGGCGGCGGGACATGTTTTCAGCGATCTCAAGGAGAAGGTGTTCAGGGATGACATTCTAAACAAGAAACACCGCCCGGACGGCCGTCGATTCGGCGAGATAAGGCCGATCTCGATCGAAGTCGGCTGGCTCCCCAGAACGCATGGCTCAGCGCTGTTCACGCGAGGTGAAACCCAGGCCATCGTCACCACGACGCTGGGAACAAGCGAAGACATTCAGTACATGGACGACCTCGAAAAAGGCGAGATCAAGCGGCGGTTCATGCTCAATTACAACTTTCCGCCGTTTTCGGTGGGGGAGACCGGACGCGTTGGATCGCCCGGAAGGCGCGAGATCGGCCACGGCGCCTTGGCGAGGCGAGCTTTGGAAGTCGTCCTTCCGGCGGATGAGGACTGGCCTTACTCGATGCGCATAGTGTCGGACATAACCGAGTCGAATGGATCGAGCTCGATGGCTTCGATCTGCGGCGGCGCGCTGGCGTTGATGGACGCGGGCGTCCCGATCAGAGCCGCGGTAGCCGGCGTTGCGATGGGGCTGGTTATGGAGGGCAACAAGTACGCCATCTTGACGGATATCGCGGGCGCCGAGGATCACTACGGCGACATGGACTTCAAGGTCGCCGGGACGCGGACGGGAATCACCGCGTTACAGATGGACATAAAGGTCACTGGAATCAATGCGCAGATTCTCGCCGACGCCCTCCAACAAGCACGAGTCGGACGCTTATTCATTTTGGATAAGATGGAGGCGGCGCTGGCGGCTCCCAGGGCTGAGATCAGCGCTTATGCGCCCAGGATTCTCACGCTTCAGATTCCTGTCGATAAGATAAGGGACGTCATCGGGCCGGGCGGCAAGATCATAAGGGGCTTGGTCGAGCGGACCGGTTGCAAGATAGACGTCGAGGACTCGGGCCGCATCCACGTGGCTTCTTCTAATCTCGCGGCGGCCGAGGAAGCGAAACGCGCCATAGAAGAGATCACAGCCGTGCCCGAGGTGGGTAAAACGTATCTTGGCACGGTGCGGCGCATCGCCGAGTTCGGAGCCTTTGTCGAGATATTTCCCGGCACTGACGGGCTCTTGCATGTTTCTGAAATAGCGGAGTATCGGGTTCGAGACGTTCATGACGAATTGCATGAGGGACAGCAACTGCTCGTGAAGGTGTTGAATGTAGATCCGTCCGGCAAGATTCGTTTGAGCCGAAGGGCAGTTATAAGAGAGGAGCGTGGCGAGGTTGATGAGCCTGAGGATGAGCGTTCGGAGATGGCTTCCCGCGGGCCGCACGGGCCTCGGCCAGGGGGTCGCGACAGGCGGCCACCTCCAAGGACCGGCAACCGGAGATGAATGTTGGATTATTGCGAGAATGAAATCGGGGGCGTCAGCGCCCCCGATTTCTTTTGGTTGGTTCAGGTTTTGAGGCCGATCAGGGAAGCCGCTGATTTGCGCTGACTGCGTACCGCTGATCCGCGCAGATCAGCGGTAATTCCGGGAGCGAACCCCCCAACCCGCTCTGGGATTCTGCTGAGATTAGGAAGCTACCGCCGTTCCGTCCAGGAAGGCGCGCAATCGCCTCGACCTCGACGGGTGTCGCAGCTTCGCGAGCGCCTTGGCTTCTATCTGGCGAATGCGCTCGCGGGTTACGTTGAAGTGTTTGCCTACCTCTTCCAGGGTTCGCTCCTCACCCGACGAATCGAGCCCGAACCTCATTTTGATGATCTCTTTTTCACGCGGAGTCAACGTTGAGAGAACATCCTCGGTCAGTTCTCTCAAGTTATTCGTGATCGCCGCTTCTGCGGGATTGGTGGAGCGCCTGTCTTCTATGAAACTGGCGATGGTGGTTTCGCCGTCGTCCCCGATCGGAGTTTCCAGCGATATCGGCTGTTGAGCGATCTTCAACGCCTTGCGAACCTTCCAGGCCGGCATATCGACTCGTTTAGCCAGCTCGTCGTGGGTAGGCTCCCGGCCAAGCTCCTGGACCATGAGGCGCTGCGTTCTGAGAATCTTGTTAATCACTTCGACCATATGCACGGGCACTCTTATTGTGCGCCCTTGATCGGCGATGGCCCGCGTGACGGCCTGGCGAATCCACCAGGTTGCATACGTAGAAAACTTATAGCCTCGTCTCCAATCGAATTTCTCGACCGCCCGCATCAGGCCTATGTTCCCTTCCTGGATAAGGTCGAGGAAGTGCAGCCCTCTGTTGATGTAGTTCTTGGCGATCGATATGACCAGTCTGAGGTTGGCCTCGATCATTTCGCGCTTGGCCTGTTCGACCTCGAACTCCGCGTACGTTATCGTCTGCAGGGTTCGCTTAATGTCGGAAGCCGGCGCGGTGTAGTGTTTTTCGAGGTCGCGAATAACCTTTCGGGCCGTGCGTTGCTTTCGCCTCAACTCGTCAATGCCCTTGACCCGCTTGGAATCGAGCGACCGTTGTATTCGATTGAGACTGTTCTCGGACATCTTGATCGTGCCGGCGACAGACTCGATGGAACCGATGAACCGCCGCCGTATGGCGGAAGCGAAGGTATGGCTGCGAACCTTGCGTGAGATTTCGACCAACGAGCGGGCGTACTGACTGCGGAGCCGCTTCAGTTTCCGGGAAGATTTTGGCTCGGCTTCGATTTTGGCAGAGAGCTTCATGAGCCTCTCGTGCGCTTTGCCTATTTCATCGAACTCCACGAGCAGCCGCTGGCGAATCTCTTCCCTCTTCGCTTCGAGCGCTTCTTCGGCTTCCGGGTCGGTTGCGATGTCGACGATGTCTTGAGGGTTTATTCTCTCGGTGGCCAGATCGGCGGCGATCAGTTCTATCTCCTCGACGGTTATGAATGAACGCGACAGGGCCTTGTAAATCCTGTGCTGGCCGCGCTCGATCCTCTTGGCAATTCGTATTTCATCTTCTCGGGTGAGAAGAGGAACCGAACTCATTTCCCTGAGGTAGAGCCTCATCGGATCCAGGGACTCGTCTTTTCCAGGCTCCAGGTCGACGTCTATTTCTTCGGCAGGTTCTTCGGCTACCTCCGGGGTTTCTTCCTCGTCAACGGCGACATTTTCCCAGATAGAATCGTTTGCATCCTCATCGATTTCGGCGACGATACGTTCGATGCCGCCCGCCGGAACAAAGTCTTCCTGCGCCTCATCAAACGAGTCAACTAATATATCCTTTTCCATCCCGCGCTTCATTCCACCTTTCATTTTGACCACCAAGCTATGATTGCAAAACGCGACACTTGCCTACCTTCGCTTCACGCGATGGTTGACATCCTGTAGTGCATCACATAGTATGAAATCCGAAACAACATATTACATGATTCAAAGCCAACTATCTAGTACTCCGGCATGGTTGATGATGTTCCGTGACAAACGAACGGGTGGCAAGAACATCACCGGCCTTTCTCGATTGCGATTTCAAACACAGAATAATCGAAGCGCTTATTCCCTTCTCTCTCAACCTTCTCACTTGGGATACGAGGAGAAATGGCGCCCGATGTTTCGCGGTCAGCGCTCTCTTGATTGCGAATCCGCGAAGGGTTTGGGCGTCACCTCGCGTGTATCTAAGAAGCAACCTAAAGGTTGAACTCTGAACGAAGGCCGTATTCTCAACGAAGGTTGAACTCTGAACGAGGGTTGAATGCTCGGCGTCCATCATCATCGACCTGACGGAATACTAGATGCGGTAATAGGAGAAGCGGATGTCTTTGGCGGATAGGACTAAAACGAACAGCGACGATATCTACTCGCAACTCACCGCGGCGCGTAATTACCTAAGGAAGCTCGATGATTTTTATGCGCGGGCGGCGGCCGAGCACAATACGACATTGGAGCATTATCAGGTGCTGCTGGCCGTTCATTGCCTCAGGGAGCATTCCCTGCCGTTACGGCTTCTGGCCGAGCACCTGGTGCGCGATCGAACCGCGACGGGTCAGCTCTGCCGCAGGATGGAACAACTTGGACTGCTGGCTTTGAGCTACGAATCGAATTCTCATAGGCCTCAATTGCTGGTGTCCCTGAGCGAGCGAGGAGCCGAGGTGCTTCGCGCCGTAACCGAAGCTGGATTGGGCAAACGCGACCGTTACTTGAGAACTCTTCCCGCCGACAAACAGCAGTACCTGGCCGAGGCCGTCCGGTTTTCGTGGCTCGAGGGACTGGAGCAGAGCGTATCGCAGTCACGTCCCCATACGGCCCATCGCCAGAGCGGACGATAACTTCCAAGGCGTAACTCCGAATGGCATTACGGCGCCGGAGTTTGGCCATTTTAGACGGCGCTTTTTGGCAGGAAGAAATTGGATCAGGTCGCCCAACATCAAAAGATCACAGGTCGGGAAGAGGGATTTATCCCCGCTCTTCTGCTTAAGATTCTCAAAACCAAGCAAGCAGAAGAGCGATAGAAATCCCTCTTCCCGACCTGTGATTTTTGATGCTTGGCGACCTCCTTGATCTCGGCGCTTCCAAGACCGTTAACCAAATTCTGTTCTCACCTGCCGGCGGGCTGCGAGTTGTCGCGGACGAGCACGATGCTGCCTGAAGTCGAGGCCGTTGCGGCGTCGAGAATCGCCGTGAGTTGAGCGCAGTCTTCCGGCTTCACGATGCTCTCCCGAATGACTATTCGTCTTCGGACTATTACCTTCCGGTTTTCGACCTTGTAGCGTATTTCGATTCTCCCCACGGAAGTGTCCTTTTCGACGTCGGGGGGCAGCTCATCAACCTTGTAGTTAGGCGGAATGCCGAGAGTGACACGATCTTCCTGGCTCGACCTCATCTCGAGGAGCACCGGGTGCTTCCTGGTGCGAGCTTCGAATGAGGCGACGTAACCTGGAAACGCCGATAGCGGCTTGAGAGCCAGGATCGGCTGGCTGAAGCGCGTCGGAGCCGCATCTTCTATGTGGTATTTCACCTCTAGCGGCGCGAGGTGGTCCGTTAGCCCCTTGACCGTCAGGTTGGTTACTCGAGATCTGGGGAACGCACTGGCCGCTCTTCGCTCCACTTCCGCCGGAAATTTGGGCTGGATTGAAGCGATAAGCCGCCGCGTTTGAACGGCTCGTTGCCCGTTGAAAAACTGCTTGACGCTGGCCACCAAAGCTCCGTTAGACGTGAAGTCCACGGACATCTCGTTCATCGAGGTGTTCTCTCGTTCGTTCGATGTTGGAAGTTTGACCAGCGCGCCCGCCTCTTTGCTAACGACAAGCCCGTAGCTTCCCTGCAGGTAAAACGGCAGGTCGCCCACCGGAGTAAGCTCGTCGGTTGGGTCAATGAACAAGAGCCTGCCGAGCCGCGGCGTTTCCGAAACCATCGGACCATCTTCATTAACACTGATGGCTATTATCGAGTGGTTGAACGGCGTCACCGACGGGGCGTCGGCTCGCACAATAGTCGGATCGCCCGAATAAACGAGAACGTTGTATGAGTTGAGTCCGACCGAAGCGGCCAGAGAACGAAGAAGACCTGCTTTATCTTTGCAGTCGCCATAGCCGCTCTTCAGAATGACGCTCGCCGGATGGGGCTTATATCCGCCGATGGATCCGAGCTGGATGGAAACATATCTGATGTCCTGGACGAATCTGGAGAGCACGCGGATCTTCTCCATGTCGGTAGAGAGCCCCGAGGTCAGCTCGCGGGCGCGGGCCGAAACCAACTCGTTGCCGGAGCCAGACGCGTCCATAAGCCGGGCCGCCCAACTCGATACGTCTTGCCAGGTTGAGAAGGAGTTCCGGACAAGCCGTCCTCGCGGTGGAAAATAGGACACGGCCATCTGAGGGGCGAGGCTGGCGGGATCCGGCATCATCGGTTCCGCATCGAGCGCCGGCAGGTTCTTCATCTCCCACAAGTAGCTGCGCCCCGTAATGACTGGGGCGACGTCTACGTGATTGCGAAAAAGGGTCTTGATCTTCCAGTCACCCGGTATACTTAGCCGGTATCTCGAAACCGCGACTGGAGAGGAGCCTTGAAAACCGCGCCAGTCCTCATTCGCAACCGGACGCTGCTTCAGCTTCCATTCAAAGGCCACCACGGAGCCCACCACGACGTCAGCGAACTTGACCACTCGCCGGCTAATGCCGCTGTAGAGGCCGTCGGTTGACTCTTCGCTCACCGAATGCTTATCGAGTTTTATTAGTTTACCATCGGGCCGTAACTGCCATGCCTTCAAGGAAGAGACCACGGTCTCGCTATCCGATCTGATGGTCTTAGCCGCGGCGGCTCGTCCTTCGAGTTTGAGGATGCGAATGACTTGGCGGTAGCTGATCTCGGCGTCGCCATTGGATTTTATTCGCGTGTTCTTCTCGTCAAGAAGCACTATCCAGGACGCTTCTCCGTGGATGAGTTTCGTGTCGAAACTGACCGCGGCTTTTAGCCAATCTGGACCAGAATCGGCTTTTGGTTGATCCACGGCGAGCAAGAAAACAAACAAGAACAGCCCGAGCTTGCGAATAGCTAGGGCGCTGCCGGGTTTGGAGTGCGGCGGCTTGTCGCCGCTTTCCTTGATCCGGATGAGGCCAAAGCGGCGACGGATGAGGCCAAAGCGGCGACAAGCCGCCGCACTCCAAATCGAATTCAAATACCGCCCAAACTTCCCAATCTTCAGTCTGGTTGACAGCATTCTCAGCCCTCTGGCATCCTCAGTGCTCGTGCGCGCCAATCCTTCGGCGATAAGAGAATTGAAAGGGGTCATAATCAAAACATGTCTACTCGTAGAGGGACCGCCAGAGCGGTCAGATTGAACTGTCCGAAGTGCGCCGCCAGATTCACCGTCGTCGCCTTCCTGTCCAACGGAATCAACGCCAATGAGTACTGGCGAGCCAGATCGGAAGAGCATGACTGTGAAGCGCATGCAAAGGCGCTTGCCGCCATGCAGTCCGGTGACGGAACCAAGAACCCGCTAAAGGCGTCCAAGGCCGCGGCAAAAGGAAAATAGTCATCGTCTTTCCCGCTATCGTTTCAGAGCCGAACAACATTACCACTTGAATGCGGACTTACTGGCGCTCGGCACAACAAGTTGCCATACGGGAAAGCCGCTGATTTGCGCTGACTACGTAACGCTGATCAGCGCGGATCGGCGACCCAAAGGCAGCGAAGGTCAGCGGTTGATCCGGAAGCTGACTCGGCGAGATTCTCTTGGCGCCAATGTTCAACAATCTCCGCCGAACACCACTAGGCCCCGCGCTTTTCCATCTGCAAGTGAACGAGATTCCGCGAAGGCGAAGGGTAAGGTTTTGAAGCTTCGAGATTCGCTTCATCCTGCCCACCGTGCTGAATCTTTTCGACGTGTCTCCCGGCATGATATGAACTGCGCACAAGCGGTCCTGCTTCAACAAATCGAAAGCCCATCGCCACGGCTTCGCGCTCCAACGTTCCAAACTCCTCCGGCGAATAATATTTTTCGATCGGAATGTGTTTCGGAGTCGGACTCATGTACTGGCCCACCGTGAGAATGTCACAACCAGTGGCGCGGATATCTCGAAATGTCTCGATCAACTCGTCTACGGTTTCACCAAGACCGGCCATGACCCCGGACTTCGTAAGAAACAGGCGCTCGCTTTTACGAAGATGCGCCCGCCTCAGCAACTCCATCGACTGATCGTAGCGCGCATCGGGACGAACCCGCTTGTAGAGACGAGGCACGGTCTCGGTATTGTGATTGAGAATGTCGGGTTTCGCGTCAACGACGGTATTCAATGCGTCCTGGTTACCCAGGAAGTCCGGTATCAGAACCTCGATAGTGCAGGCCGGGTTGAGCTTTCGAATCCATGAGATCGTCTGGGCAAAATGTCCAGCGCCGCCGTCAGGCATTTCATCTCTGTTAACGCTGGTGACGACCGCGTGACTAACGGCAAGTCTGCGCACGGCCTCGCCGACATGGCGAGGCTCGTCAGTATCCAACGCTCGTGGCTTCCCCTTGCCGACTGCGCAGAAGCCACAATGACGAGTGCA
>JAHFUG010000062.1:20557-23432 GCA_023265195.1 Blastocatellia bacterium
ATCCTGGATATTGATTGAATGCTTCAGGCAGGCGGTCGGGTTGATGCATTCCCCTTGCGCACCGGCCGCTTGTAATCGGAAATCTTCTTCAGACCGATCTCCTGCAACTGAGTCGAGTCTTTTCCGAATTGCGCCCTCACCTGATCCTTCGCCAGAAGCATAAGATTGTGAACTTTCCATTCCGCGGCGCTCGCTTTGTCGCGGGCGGTCGTGAACGCCGCAAGGGACTGATCCTCCTCCAGCCGTTCGGACTGCAATTGATCGAACGCTTCATGCAACGCCGCGATGGCGCACGCGGGATTTGATGGCGCATAGCCGGCAATACCCTGAAGCTTATTAAAAGCAGCCTCATCATTAGCGATGATGGCCGGGTTCAATCGTTTCGATTCGTCTTTTGCCATTAATAATTCTCCTCTTTCGGACCTTGGCGGCACGGCGCCTGACACTCGTAACTCTTCCTGTCTCACTTAAGGGCTCTCATAGTGGCGCCTATGATGTTCCCGAGTCATCGTGAGTTCGCCTTGCCGGAAACGATCTCAAACAAATTTCTTCGAGTCGTCTTAACCGGGCCGCGGTGAAGATTCACTGTTTTCGAAGCGGCGCGGCGCACACGCGCTTCATTCCATGTAACAGCGGCACGCCGCTAGGAAAGAAAAGCGTCGCAGCTAAGGAAGATCGCTTGGCTACGAAGGACGATCGCACGGTTACGACGGAAGATCGCACGGTTACGAAGGAAGATCGCACGGTTACGACGGAAGATCGCACGGTTACGAAGGAAGATCGCACGGTTACGAAGAAAGATCGTATGGGTACGAAGGAAGATTGCATGGTTACGAAGAAAGATCGTATGGGTACGAAGGAAGATCGCATGGGTATGAAGGACGATTGCGCGGGTATGAAGAAAGATTGCACGGGTACGAAGGACGATCGCCTCATTACAAAGAAGAACGGTCCACTGCGAAGGCTGAACGCGTGGTTAGAAGAGAAGATAACCGCGGATCAACGCTGCCTTCGGCTCGCTGATCCGCGCGGATCAGCGTTACAAAGTCGGCGGAAATCCGCGGTTTCTTCCCTAGGTCCCGCACCCAGTGGGGCGGCGCCCTCCGTCAGGAGGGGCAATGTCCATAGGGGTTTTCAAGTGAACAACAAAGGTGTCCCAACCTCCAGAGCGCATGGCCATCCTACAAAGAGCGGCTGTCCACCACACGTGCTATCTATGAACATGACCCTCAAACGGAGGGTTTTCCAACTCCGGTATTCTCGCGTTGCTACTCTTTTTCTTACGACCAAGCACAGGATTGAGACACTGCTCAACCAGCAACTCAACTCGACGCAGGACCGCCAGCCGCGCTGTGGGAGAGTATCCATTGATCCACCCAGTCGTATATCCAATGCGCGTCCTCCTCCAACAGCCGCACGCACGAATGGCTCGCCGGAAGAGCCCGGCGAAATGTCCAATCTCGAGGGGCTTCTAACAGAGGACGTCGCCACGTGTCCCCCTTGATATAGCGAATGCCAAGTGCGGAATATCTGACGCCGCGGCCTGCTTCAAAGGAGAACAGGAACAAAATTGTGGTGCTTGATCGTGCATCCGGCCAAAGAAGAGCGCTCAGGAGCCGGAAGGGACCAGCGCGAGCCGGTCCCCTCCGACTTCCAGCGATCAACTCGCGGGACGCTTGTAGGGAAAGTCAGCCGACGCAAGTCCGCTCGCGTTTTGAACTCGGATGTTCACTTCCTCGCCGGGTTGAATCTTTCCTTTCTTGATCACCTTCAGACCAGTAAGAAAATTGGAGGGCGTGGCCGAATCATTCTCGGTATTCACCGGGTTTCCATTCAACAAAATAACCGCGCCAATGTCGAAGTTGTTTCCAGTTACAAAGAGATGCTTCTTGCCGGCCTCGACTACCGTGATCTGAGGTTGCAGCGCAGGTCCGGCCGGGTTGGAGACGGCTGTCGCAGTGTAGATTTGATCTCCCGTATTTGTGCCGTCGTTATTGGCTTCATTGCCCGCCGCATAGAACGTGATTGGGCCCACGTCGCTTGACGGAGCCACCCAGTCGAAGGTCCAGCTTCCTCCTCCCTGAGTGCCCGCGAACGTTCCATTGATAGTGTGCTCAATGTACTGCCGGTTGAAGCCGGGACCATCGTCATTAAAGATTTGAACCAGACTGTTGGGCCTCTGGATGTCTCCCCCTTTTCCGTTACCGGCGGTCAACGCGGTCAACTGAAAGCCCCATCTGCGCCGGCTTACGTCGGTAGTCGTGTGAGTAACTGTTATCTGGTAGGTCGCGCCTGGCTGGTAGACTCGCGGCGCGTCGATTTTGAACTGGCCCGGGCCGCTGTTGGGCGTTCCGGTGTGACATCCGGACGTCGCGCAGGTGATCTCGCCTGGGGCTCCAGTCACGCCTGCCGGCGGCCCTTCAGCATAGGCGTGGACCCGCCTTAGTGCAGGCGTGTTGCCCGTTAGAATAGTAACGACCCCTCCAATGAATAGTGCGGCGGACAGAAGCTTCGTTAAATCTTTGTTTGTCATAACCCCGTATTTCTCCGTTGGCTAGTCTAAGCGGACCGCTTCCGATAGCGATCTCGGCTGCCTGGTCAGTAGCGCCGCCTGCTGATCGGAGTCCAATATCGGGGAGAGAATCCGCAGACAGACGCAGTCGTTCAATTGTCATTGAGTGGCGAGGTCCCCAAAAAATACAGCTAGTACGACAGATTACAACGACTAATCTAGATCGCGCAACAAGGCAAATCACAGGTTTTATCATAGGTCGGGACGAGGGATTTATCCCCGCCCTTCCAGTTAGTGGGATTCGGGGAGGGGATATGGCGCGCCTCGTCGTGTAGGTTGGGTATGAACGATCCACCAACTGCG
>JAHFUG010000356.1 GCA_023265195.1 Blastocatellia bacterium
AGAAGAATCGTCGGAAGCGATGAATCGCCCAAAGGCCGAATAAACGCCACATCCCGCGAAAGCAAACCCAGAAGGGTCTTGTTGTCCGGCGAGGTTTCTCCGCGACCTTTGCGCGGAGCTTCGCGTCTTTGCGAGAAACTCTTTTCCTCGTTTGAATGCACGCGGTAACCACGCGACCGACATACATTCCAAATCATACTGTTGACGCCGCTGATATGATGTCGTAGCGTTTTTTCGCGGCCGCTGGCGTTTCTTGTTAAGGTAAGGACGAACGAATTCGGTGGAAGAGGCTCGTATGGCTCAAG
Source organism: Blastocatellia bacterium (assembly GCA_023265195.1). Classification (GTDB taxonomy): domain Bacteria; phylum Acidobacteriota; class Blastocatellia; order UBA7656; family UBA7656; genus QHVH01. The sequence continues at coordinate 306 of JAHFUG010000356.1, forward strand.
TAAAGGGAGTTCTCCTCAATGCGTGGGTTCAGTTCCTTAAGTCGCGATTTGGAGAAGACCAGGTTGTCCGTGCTATTCAGAATCTCGCTCCGGCGCAACAACACCAGGTGTCGAGCGGCTTTCTTGACTCGAGTTGGTATCCGTTCGAGTTGCACGCTTCCCTGAGTGCGCTGACCCGCTCGCTCGCCACGCAGGCCGACCGGAATCTTTCATTCGAGCTGGGCCGCTTCATGGCTGACTACGCGTTCGACAGGGTCTACAAGAATCTGCTTTCGAGGGAATCAAACAGGCTGGCGCGGAATACGTGGCTTGAGGATTCCTTCTTTCAGGGGGTTCGAAAGGTGAAGAGCGAGATGACCGGTGAGTCATCGTACATGATGCGGTATTACTACGAGCCGAGTATGAAACCCACCACGGGAATGTGCGCCAGCACCATAGGATTCTGTTTTCGCCAGGCCGAACTGGCGGGCAGGGAGAATTCGAAGGTCATTCATCCGAAAGAGAAATGCGCGGCATACGATCATGACTGCTGCGAAGTTGTGATCGAATGGTGATCGGGAAGCCGTTGACTCACCTGAAGAGGAAGGACGCTGGACCAGCCCATCGGCGCGCTGCAGTTCTGGCCTCTAATCACTTGACTGGACGCGCAAGAAACCGCGCAGTCTTTGCCTCATCCGCAAACACCCAACCGGTCAGATAAGCCAGCCGCAGAATCTTCTCCATCTTCGCGAAGTTAATTTTCTCGACGGTGTCCGTAGGCTGGTGATAATCGGGATGGAACCCGGTGAACCACCAGATCGCCGGGACGTCGTGGAGCGCGAAGGGAAACTGATCGCTCCGTTGAAAGACGTTCAGAGCCGCGTCGTCATCCCACTTGTAGTTCAAAGACAACCCAACGCGCCGGTTCTCTCGTTCGACAACCGAGCGATAGTCGGGGCTATTCATAGTTCCGATAAGGTTCAGCTCGTTCGACGTGTCGGAACCGATGTTGATCAGGCCTTCAGTCTGAGTGCTTGGCGCCTCGTTGCGGCCGATCATATCGAAGTTGATCACCGCCCTCGTTGTCTCGAGCGGTCTGAGCGGATGGGCCGCATAGTAGTACGAGCCGAGCAGTCCTCGCTCCTCGGCGGCGAATACGGCGAACAACAGCGTGCGTTTTGGCTTCACCGGATTTGCCGCGAACGCTCGGGCAAGCTCGATCACTCCGACTGTTCCGGAGCCGTTGTCGTCGGCCCCGTGGTATATTCCGCCTTCCCGAATTCCATCATGGTCGTAGTGCCCGCTGAAGATGACGGTTTCGTTCTTCAGTGACTGATCGCTTCCCTCGATGACGCCGATGACGTTCGCCGTCAACGCCCGGCGGTGTTCGGCGTTCACCGCTCGCATCTCAACGGCGGTGTCTGAGAGCGCCGTTGAAGCCGGCTTGAGCGTTGCGTCGATCGAGGATTGAATGTCAGACGGCTTCTTGCCTGAAGTAGCGAACAGCGTTGCAGTCAGCGCATCGCTGATGCTGAACTGCGGAATCGTTATCTCGCTGTCCGCCAGCGCCTGCGAGGGAAGACGTGTTATGCGGTCGGTGATCCCGGGAATTCGCGCCAACCGCTCTTGATTCGAAGGGTGCTTGCGATTCGGTTCGCTGGCCACCAGGACTCCAACCGCCCCGTGGCGTTGGGCGTTCAGTATCTTCAACCTCGAGTTGGCGTGCCGAGTATTGCCAAGGCCGTTGAAGATCGACGTGGGATCGTTCTCCTGCGGTTCGTGGTCGAAGACGAGCGCGATCTTGCCCTTGGCGTCCAGACCCGCGTAGTCATCGTAGCCAAACTCGGGAGCAGTGACGCCATATCCGGCAAACACTACCGGGGCACGCACGGTGACGTCATACGGGAATGTCCCGATGAAATCCTTCACGTACTCGAAACGCTGGTCTTTGCCGGCGCGGCTGAGCGTCAAGCGCATCTCGCGAGGCTCGGGCCGGTATTCGATCAACGTCATCTCTTGAAGATAAGAACCACCGGCAAGCGGCTTGAGCCCGGCTTTGGCGAACTCGGCGGCGATGAATTGAATCGCGATCTCCGAGCCGCGCTGAAGTGACATTCTGCCTTCGAGCGAGTCCGATGCGAGAAAGGTCAAGTCGGCTCGAAGATTCGCGGCGCGAATTGCATCGAGGCCCGCCGCGACTCGAGGATCGGCGCCGGATTGCGAGAAGATCGTTGTGAAAGTGATGAAGACCGCGAGCGTGGACGCGGCGGCGACTTTGATAATTCTCACTTTCTTCCTCCCTGATTCATTTGTGTCTGCGCTCTGTCGACCGCAATGCGGCGGCTCTATCGACGTAATTGAGTCGCTATGCGCAATCGCCTCTGCGAACCTCTGGATCCTCCACGGTGATGTCTCTCGAGGAAGCGCTGAACCGCGGAGGACACGGAGGTTCGCGGAGATCGCCAAAAGTTCTCAGACCCCGAAAGCGCGCCGATTGCCGGCCGCGCCCGATCAATCGAATCTTCGCTCTCACTCGACGATCTTGATGTGCAGCTCCTCGAGTTGCTCGTCCGAGACCGGGCTTGGCGAGTCGGTCATCAGGTCGCTGGCGCTGGCCGTCTTGGGGAATGGAATCACTTCTCTTATCGAGCTCTCACCGGCTAACAACATCACCAGCCGGTCGAAGCCGATCGCCATCCCGCCGTGAGGCGGCGTGCCGTATTCCAGGGCGTCGAGCAGGAATCCAAACTTCGCCCGAGCCTCCTCATCGGTTAGACCCAACACGCTGAAGACGCGCCGCTGCAACTCGCGTGAGTGGATTCGGATCGAACCGCTGCTTAACTCGACGCCGTTCAGCACGAGGTCATACGCTTTCGCACGCACCGCTCCAGTGTTGGATTCGAGGATGTCCAGGTCTTCGTCATTAGGGCTGGTGAACGGATGGTGCATCGGATAATAGCGTCCGTCCTCTTCGTGATATTCGAACATCGGGAAATCGGTGACCCAAAGAAAATTGAACTTGTTCGGATCAGCCAACCCCTCGCTCTGGGCAATTTCGTTGCGCAACGCGCCCAGCGAGGCGGCCACCACCGAAGCCTTACCCGCGACAATCAAGACCGCGTCGCCGGCCTCGCAACCGGCTGCCGCGGCCAGTTCCTTCACCTTCTCGTCGCCGAGCGCCTTTGAAAGCGATGAACTGGACTCGCCCGAGTCGGACAGCTTTATCCATGCCATTCCGCCGGCGCCAAACCGCTTGGCGAATTCGGTCAGCTCGTCGAGCCGTTTTCGCGAGTATTTGCATCCGCCTTTGACCGTGATTGCTCTGACCTGGCCCCCGGAGTCGAGCGCGTTTCGATATGGGGTAAAGCCGGTTTCCGCCAGTAGCAACGAGAGATCCTCGATCTCCATTCCAAAGCGGGTGTCCGGTTTGTCGACGCCGTAACGCCGCATCGCTTCCGCGTAGGTCAACCGTGGAAAGGGAAGCTCGACCTTGACGCCGATCAGGCGGGACAACTCGACCATCAACGGGCCGATGACCGAGAAGACGTCATCCGGCTGCACGTAACTCATCTCGAGATCGATCTGAGTGAATTCGGGCTGGCGGTCCGCGCGCAGGTCTTCATCGCGAAAGCACCTGACTATTTGAAAGTACTTGTCGAAACCGGAGACCATCAGAAGCTGCTTGAATATCTGAGGCGACTGAGGCAGAGCGTAAAAGCAGCCGGGCGTGAGGCGGCTCGGAACTATGTAGTCGCGCGCGCCCTCCGGCGTCGACTTGATCATCATCGGCGTTTCTATTTCGAAGAACCCGCGCTCGTCGAGATATTTTCGGACCGTGATGGCGGCCAGGTGGCGCAGTTTGATGTTGTGCTGCATCTTGGGGCGGCGCAGATCCAGGTAGCGGTACTTCAAGCGAACGTCTTCGCTTGCCTGGACGCCGTCGATTTCAAACTGCGGCGTTTTCGCGGCGTTGAAAATCTTTATCTCGCGGCCGATGACTTCTATATGGCCGGTGTCGAGATTGGCGTTGATCTTATCCTTATCCCGCATCACTACTTTGCCGGTGACGCTGATGACGTATTCGCCGCGCACCTCCTTTGCGCGCAAGTGGGCGGCCGCATTGGTCTCTTCGTTGAAGACGACTTGGACGACGCCTTCGCGGTCTCGTAAATCCACGAAGAGGAGCGGGCCGAAATCGCGGCGCCGATGGACCCAGCCCATCAACGTGACGACCGAGCCGGCATGTTCAGGCCTGAGCGCGCCGCAGTAGTGAGTTCGTTTTGTGCTTCCAAGAGTATCTAGCATGTTTGTTTTGATGGCGCGATGCGCCGCGGGTTCTAGTCTGATTCTCTGCGGCTAATACCGTCAAGAACACCTGAAGGTTTCCGAGCCGGTTCGTGATACGGGTTGAAGGCCGCGGCGCTTCAGGCGGCCTGACGCTCCGGCGCCTGAAAATACAGACTAAAAAAGTCTGCGGTACTTCAAGGTGTCGACGATCTCGCTTTCTCTAAGATTGTTTTGCTCGCCTGTCGTCATATCTCGAAGCGCGTAGCTGCCGCTCTTGATCTCGTCCTCGCCGATGATGAGCGAGTATCTCGCGCCGATGCTGTTCGCTACCGCCAACGCTTTCTTCAGCTTTCGGCCTTCAAGGTCGACGATCGTGGTTACTCCCTCGGCGCGCAGTCTGCGGCCCAGGGCATACGCATAGTCGCGCGACTCGGGTCCGACGCAGGCGACGAATAGCTCCGGCTTCGTCGCGTCAAGGTTGATCTTCGAGTCGGGAACGCTCATCACCAGCCGTTCGACGCCTGAAGCGAATCCGAACCCTTTGACCGGCTGGCCTCCCAGAATCTCGGAGAGACCATCGTAACGGCCTCCACCGATGAGCGTGTTCTGCGCGCCGAGGCTCGCACCCGTAATCTCGAAGGCGGTTCGCATGTAGTAGTCGAGACCCCGCACCAGTCTGGGCTCGATTTTGTACGCGATACCCCGCTGAGCGAGCAGACGGCGAAACTCCGTGAAGTGATTAGCGCAAGGCTCACAAAGCGACTCGTTGATTCTCGGCAGTTCGGCGAGGTAAGCCTGACAGGATTCAACCTTGCAATCGAGCACGCGCAAGGGATTTGTTTCCGCGCGCAGGCGGCAGTTTCCGCAGAGAGCGCCCAGCCGTTCGAAGATGGCTTCTTTCAGCCGGGCAATGTAGGCCGGCCGGCATTGGCCGTCGCCGATAGAGTTGATAAGCAGATCGGTGTCAGTGATGCCGAGTTCGTTGAGGAGCCAGTCCAGCATTTCAATCACTTCGGCTTCGATGGCGGGGGCGTCGCTCTGGCCGAGAACTTCGACGCCGATTTGCCAAAACTGGCGGTAACGGCCTTTTTGAGGGCGCTCGCGGCGAAATTGAGGTCCTATGTAGAAGAGTTTCACAAGGCCGGCCTGATTGAAAAGGCCGTGTTCGGAGTACGCGCGCACAACGGGAGCCGTCGACTCGGGCCGAAGCGAGATCATTTCACCGTCACGGTCCGCGAATGTGTACATCTCCTTGTTGACGTCTGTTTCCGAACCGACGCCGCGTTCGAAGAGTTCGGTCCGCTCGATTATTGGAGTCCTGATTTCCTCAAACCCGTATCGCCGGAATGCTTCACGGGCGGCGCGCTCGACGAAAAGCCAGCGTTCTATTTGCGCGTCGGGCTTACTGGTGAACCGCGCGGGAAGGACGTCCTGAGTGCCTTTTACTCTGCTAATCATTTGTCACTGGTCATTTGTCATTTGTCATTTGTCACTGGTCATTTGTCACTTGTCATTTGTCATTTGTCACTTGTCATTTGTCACTTGTCATTTGTCACTTGTCATTTGTCACTTGTCACTGGTCATTTGTCACTTGTCACTTGTCATTTGTCATTGGTCATTTGTTCCGAACGACCTGTCGTTGACTGAGTGATTTGTGAAAGCCTTGACGGTAACACGGCGTCATTGGAGGTACAAGTGGCGCTCGCCGCTTGCGTCACTGACGCATTACCGTGGCTACTGATTATGTTGACTACCGGCCACTGACTCCTGCTTACCGTCTTGCTTGCCACTGGCCACTGACCACTGACCGCTGGTTACTGGCTTGCTTGCCACTGGCCACTGACCACTGCCCGTTGACAGTGTTAGGCGCCTGGAATAGCATTTCCGCGACGACGCGAGAGCGTCGGCTGTTTTTGCATACAGGAAGGATCCAAGCTAGCCGTGCGGAATCGGATGCTCTCATTTACGCTGGCCGCTAAGCTTGCCACAGTCTTGCTTCTTGTGGGAGCCTCGGCTTGCGGCAAGCCCTTCAACATCAAACCTCGAGCCGAAGTGAAGATCGCGGATTATGCGGCGACTTCGCGGCCGGGGAGGATTCTGATAGAGGGCATTGCGCTGACCGACGAAGACTTCTTGTACGATACGTTCAACGCCAATCTGATCCTGGCCGGCGTGCTTCCAGTGCGCGTGAAGGTGACTAACAACAGCCCCGCCGACATCAGAGTTGGAAGAGAGCGATTTGAGCTCAGGTCCGGAGGTCGCACTCTTAAATCGATCGACGCCGATCGTGCGTTCAAGCGGCTGCTTTCTTTCTATGGCGTTAAAATCTACAACAAAGCCGGATACAACGAGTCAAAAGAGGCTCTCAGGTCGTATGAGTTGGATTTCAAAGAACCGCTTAGGCTGGGATCGAGCCGCGAGGGGATCATGTTCTTTGAGGCGCGGCCCCCGGTCGAAGAGGACGCCGGACTCGTTCTTGTAGCAAAGGGGCTGGGAGGCTTGGACTCGAAGGGCCTACTCGAGTTGAAGCTGAAATAGGTCAGCGGTCAGCGGTCAGCGGTCAGCGGTCAGCGGTCAGCGGTCAGCGGTCAGCGGTCAGCGGTCAGCGGTCAGCGGTCAGCGGTCAGGATGACGCTCCAATGGATAAATTACAAGTAACAAATGACAAATGACAAATGACAAATGACAAATGACAAGTGACAAATGACAAGTGACAAATTACAAATGACAAATGCCTACTTCAGGCTACTCAAGACGTCGAAAACGATTTCGTTATCCGGCTTGTGGCTTATTTCGTGAATGTCTTTGTATACAATTCTGCCCTGCTTATCCACCACGAAGAGCGCCCGCTCGCTGATGCCGGCGTCAGCCCGATATGCGCCGAAACTTCTGGCGATTTCTCCCTTAGGCTCGAAGTCTGAAAGGAGATCGTACGAGATTCCTCCAAGACTCTTAGCCCACGCCGCGTTGCATGGAACCGAATCAACCGAGATACCCAGCACCTGGGTGTCATAGCCTTCGAATCGCCTGAGTTCCGACTCATACGAAGGCATCTGAGTAGTTCAGACGGCGGTCCAGGCTAGCGGGTAAAATGCGATCAACACGTTCTTGCGGCCGCGGAAATCCGACAGCCTGATCTTCTTGTCCTTCGCGAGGTGACTTGCTAACTCAAAATCAGGGGCGAGGTCTCCGACTGCAACTGTCATTGCTTATTAGCCTCCTTATTTGTCATTTGTCATTTGTCATTTGTCACTTGTCATTGGTCACTTGTCATTTGCGGCGTGATCCTGACTGCCGACTGCCGACTGCCGAATGCCGAATGCCGACTGCCGACTGCCGAATGCCGAATGCCGACTGCCGACTGCCGACTGCCGACTGCTGACCGCTGACCGCTGACTGCTGACTGCTGACTGCTGACTGCTGACTGCTGACCGCTGACTGCTGACTGCTGACTGCTGACCGCTGACCGCTGACCGCTGACCGCTGACCGCTGACTGCTGACCGCTGACTGGT
>JAHFUG010000674.1 GCA_023265195.1 Blastocatellia bacterium
GAGCAAGGAAACCTGGAGGTTCTTCCGTCAAGCGATTTAGTAACGAAACGCAGCGGTATCTTAACGACGCAGCAGAAGTCCTCGACCGCGTAGCCACAGAGCGCGGTCTAAAGGTAAGGTTATTCGACTCGCCAATATTCGACAAAGTTGGCATGAAGCGGGCCATTCAAGAAGGCATGCCTTCTGATTTTCGTGCTCAGTTTCAGTCCCTATGGAGCGAGGTAAGACTCTTTGTAAACGAGAAGCAGTAATGACCAACGACGACTTTACAACTGAACTCCACGCATTACACGAGAAGGTCGACCGAGCCCTTACACTCCTTGAGGATCTCAAGTCGGCTCGCGGATCGCGATCTGGAAGCAAGCGCCGCAGAGAGAAACCACTGCCCCTTACCGCCGGCGAGATCAAGGAGCACCAAGCGACGTTCTCAGACCTCTATTCTCGCTGGATGGAAGGTCGAGAATTGGAAGTTCAGAACGAGTTGGAACGCCTCGACGTGGAGGGCCTTCGGCGTTTCGCGGATGCAAACAATCTTAACGTCACATCAAAGATTGCGAAGGACAAGGTATTGCAGTTAATAGGCGCTCGATTCAGGGAGAAGCGTCAACTGCACCGAGGGTCGTCTTCCAAATCCAATGGCGCCTAAGATGGCGGCGCTATTCGCGGGGGAGTATACCGCTTACTCATACCGCAATGCTTCAACCGGATCCAACCGAGACGCGCGAACCGCCGGATAAATTCCAAAGAGCAATCCGACCGCCGCCGATACCCCGAATGACATTGCGATGGATGACCCCGTAACGACTGTGCTCCACTCGGCGTACAGCGCGACCAATCTCGAGACGCCCGCTCCGAACAGGATTCCGATTATCCCGCCAAAGAAACTGATCGTGACGGCTTCAACAAGGAATTGATGCCAGATGTCGCGGCGCCGCGCGCCTACCGCCCGGCGCACGCCTATTTCGCGGGTGCGCTCCAGGATGCTCGCGAGCATTATGTTCATGATCCCGATGCCTCCGACGACGAGCGATATGCTTGCGATGCAGCTCATAACGATGTTGAAGATCCGCTGAGTCTTCTGGTTCTGATCGAGCAGCTCTCGCGGAACGACTATTGAAAAATCCTCAGCCCTGCCGTGCGTACCCGACAGCACCTCGCTGATCAGCACCGCGCTCTGCTTAAGCGCGTTGGCGGCTTTTATGCTGACGACTATTTCATCAAGCTCGGATTCAAACCGCTTGAATTCGAATTTCTTCAACGCCGTCGCCAGCGGTATATAAATGTCGTTGCTGAAGTCTTGTATCTTGACCCCTTCGAATTCGTCCCTGGTAAGATTGTTGTCCTCGAGCACGCCGATCACCGCGAACCACATCTTATCGAGTTTGATCGGTTGCCCGATCGGAGAGGCGTGGCCGAAGAGCTTGTGTCTCACTTTCGACCCGATGACGCAGTACTGATCGAACTCCTTGTTATCCATCTCCGAGAAGAAGCTGCCTTCCGCCAGCGCAAACTTGCTGAGATGAAAATACGAGGGCGTCACTCCAACGACATTCGAATCGTCGCTCTTCCCGGCATAGGTGAAAACTTGAAACGTCTTGACCCGCTTACGCGCCGCATACGCCTCGACGTCCGGCGTGACCGCGGAGACGGCGCTAACGTCGCGCATGGACAAGCCAATCGAGTTCTCGCGGATTTTCTTGAGATCCTCGTCCTTGAAGTCGCGATCCTTGACGATGATGTTTCTCAACCCCATCGTGTCGATGATTCGGAGGCTCTCTCTTTCGGCGCCAGATCCTATGGAAAGCATCGCTATGACCGCGCCCACGCCAAAGATCATGCCCAGCATCGTCAAAAAGGAACGAAGCTTATGCACTCGCAGATTGCTGACCGCCACGATGAGATCGGTGACGTATTTCATGCGCTCTTTGAAACGCCTCGAATCGCGGCGATGACTAACGGCTCGATCGCCGCTGACTTCCTGGCGCCGATCTTCGCGGCAAGCCGGCTATTGAGACTTCGCTCTGTCGCTTCCGCCCGACGATTTTCCGGCTCCGGCCGCGGAGACCGGCTTAACATCCGGCGGATTCAAAGCGAAGAAACGGCCCGGCTCGAGCCCCTCGGTTACCACGACTTGCACCTGGTCTCCTCGTCCAAGCGTCGCCGCCGTCTCGACGAACTGACCCGGCCCCGTATTCACGTACACGACATATCCCGAATCCTTCTTGACGATGGCGCTGCGCGGCGCGACTATCACCGACTGCATTGCGTCGGCTTGGATCTGAGCCTTCAACTTTATTCCGGGCTTCATCAGCTTTCGATCCACGCCGTCCAGCACGATGACCGTTTGAAAATACTTGACGGGCGAATCGCGGTCGATAGGCCTGGCCAGCTTATCTATGCTCTTTACCTTGCCCGTGAACTCGACCCCCGGAAACGGATCCAGCGTCACCGTCGCGCGTTCGCCGGTTCTTAACTCACCCGCGTCCTTTTCGAGGACGAAGCAGCTTGCTTCCATTTTGTCGGGGTTGACGAGATTGAAGAGCGTCATTCCTATATAGACGACGCGGCCCGGCATCAAGGTGAAGCCGCTGAAGAAATAACCGGGGGCGTTGTAGACGACGATTCCGGAGGCCGGGGCCAGCAGTTTCAGCGACGCGCGGGCGGTTGTGGTTTGGTTTATTCGCTGATCGGCCTGCCGGCGAGTCAACAGCAAGATAGCCTCGTCGAGCGAGTACACCTTGCCTTTTAGC
>JAHFUG010000357.1 GCA_023265195.1 Blastocatellia bacterium
AATATACGAAGACGCCCGCGCCGCGTGGGAGTATCTGACCCGGGAGAGAGAGGTCGCCGCCGGCAGGATAATCATCTTCGGCGAGTCGCTCGGCGGCGCGCCGGCCATCGAGTTAGCGGCCAGGGTGAACCCGGCTGGGCTGATCATTCAATCGAGCTTCACATCGGCCGCGGACGTGGCTGCGGAAGTGCTGCCCGGCGCCCCACGTTTTCTTATGCGGACGAAGATGGATTCGGTTAACAAGGTGGGGAGACTGTCCTGCCGCAAGCTCTTCATTCACGGCCGCGATGACGAAGTAGTCCCTTTCAAACTTGGGCGCAAACTGTTCGAGGCCGCCGCCGAGCCAAAAGAGTTCTTTGAAGTTCGAGGCCATCACAACGACGCCTACATACTCGGTGGCAAACCATACTATGACAAGATTCGCCAGTTCATTCGTGAATGCGGACTGTAAATATCGACCGGCAAGACGGCGCCCGGCGCGGCGGCGTTAGCGGCTCGGCTTGGCCGTGCTAACTAACTAAGAAGAGTGAGCGATTCCATCGCTTCAGCCTGATTGATCTCATCGGCCACGCGATTTCCCGATTCAAGCGCTCCGTTCATCCACCCGTGCCACGCGGACGTGTGCTCGCCGGCAAAATGGATCCTTCCCTCATTCATCTGAGCGGCCGGGAGGAGCCCGGTCAGTTGGCCGGGTTGGAAGTAGGTGTAGGCGCCTTGCGTAAAAGGATCGTCCTGCCAAACGACGTCCGTGCTGCTCTCGAACCGGCTGTCGAGACCGCTGAACACGTCTCCCATTCTCCGCAGCACAAGTCTCTGCCGATCGCTCTCGGACATGCCGCCGAGATCGAGCGCGCGCTGGCCCGCCGAATAAGACGTCAGGATGCCGCGCGGCCCCGCTTGACTCAGCGTCGGCGAGTAGACGGTTTGGATTGGAAGATCGGTGATGCCGGTCCCGTCGAGGTTCGCCTGCTCCCACGGCCGCGAGCTGAACTGCAAATAGGTTCGAGTGACCGGGGTTAGTTTCATCTCATTGATCGCTCTTTGCTTCTGCGCCGAAAACGGCGGCGTCACCGGGATATTTTTCAGAACCGGAAACGGAAGGGCGCATACCACGCGGTCGGCGGTCATTGTCTGAAGCTGTCCCTTGCGAGTGAAGGTCACGGTGACGCTGTTTTGGTCCTGATCAATTCGCTGAACCACCGACTTCTTCTTGAACGCCCCATTGAAGCGGTCGCGGAAGGCCTCAGGCAATTGATCGTTTCCATCGCCAATCTCGTAGAAGGGCGCATTCGAGGTGATCGCTTCCGTCAATACCGCGTCGAGCGCGGATATCGAATCGAGCCCGAAGCCGAGGAGTCCCAGTTGCGAGGCTTCTATGATATCAATGGCCCCATCCGACGCGCCTCGATCGCCGAGAAACCGCCGACACGAAACCAAATCGAGATCGCGAAGATTATCGGGAGGCCAGCCGGCTTTTCGCGGGTTGCCTACCTCCCGCATGAATCGGCTCATGTAAACGAATGGCATTCGGTATACGCCGGCCGACCTCTCCGCGGGCGTGAGGTCAAACGGAATGTCGGCGGTTCCGTCAAAGTGAACTCTAAATGACTTGCCCCTCAGATTCGCCATTGCATCAAAGCCCAGTTTGAAAGATGAGCGAAGCGGTAAGCGGAAGTCATTCGCATAACCCCACGTGAATTCGTGATCAGAAGGAAAGCTGAGCGCGCCCGCCTCCGCGTACAGTCCGTCGGAAAACCCGCGCAGCGTCGACACTCGGCCGCCGGCTTTCTTTCGCGCTTCGATGATGGTGACGTTGTGGCCGGCCTTCTCCAACTCATACGCGGCGGACAAACCCGCCAAGCCGGCGCCTAAAACGACGATGTTCTTCGGCGAGCCGGCCGGTTTCATGCGCGAGCGCCATCGGGCTACGGTGACGCCCGGAAGAAACGAAAGGACTGCCGTACCCGCAGCAATATCTTTGATGAATTGTCTTCGAGTTGGTTGAGCCGGCATTGCTCTCAGTTCCTCTAAAAGAAGTCCGCACAATTATCCCGATTTGAACACGTCCTGTCTACGGTCGCCGCCTCGCTTTCGGTGCACTGATCGTCCGGCTCCGCACGTTCCCGTTGTTGGTCGATGCCCCGAAGCCGTAGTCCAATCCCAACTCGAGTGAACCCCAGAAGGGCGACAACGAGTTAAGACCCATAAAAACTCGGATATCCAGGTGCTGCCGGATAACTCAAAACGGGAAGTTACTTTTTTACGCCTTCCTAAACTAAGAGAAAATGCGATTCGATTTATGTCGATGGCTCGTCCGGACAGTTCAGTTTAGTTAAATTCTCAGCGGCTGCGATTATCAATTGGTGATCGAATTGAGCAGGCCCCTGAACACCTTCAGAACTCCTGATCTCATCCAGAGATTCCAGAGACTTAGAAGGGCTCCGAGGAAAATGACCTGAGCCCAGTTTCGGCCTGCCTGAGTGGTATCAGGAACGATTCTCAAGGTTACATCCACAACCCTATTATCTGGGGGCGTTTAGACAGTAAGGAAGCAACACAATTCCTGATAGCGTCGCCCAGTCGTCGGCACTTTGATCAGGAAGGGCTCATCTCAAATTCCCCGACATCAGGAGGTCTGACCTTCCAGTTCGACGTTCAGCGCTGAGCGCCGGTTCCTGACACAATTGTGTTCTCGATCCCCCTAGAGATGGAGCAACCGCAAATCTTCCAATCAACTGTGTCGCGGCGAAGGAAAAGTGTGGAGTTTTGTGCCATAACAACGCGATCCTTTGGTTATTGCCGCGGTTACTAAGGATCTAGGAAGAGCGGTCTCCCCGACCCTTTCAGGGTAAGGGAGGATAGCTGGCAGTTGAGAATTTCGGAATTGCGTTTAGGAACGGCTCACCAAGCGAATGGCAATCTCGGCCTGTGGCATCGTCCTTGCCTAACCAACCGTGTCACGCAAGAGCTTAATCCGCGGTGACAACTGAGGCTACAGTGAAGGGATGGCGGTTTATGTTAACAATGGCCGGTCGTGCGAAGAAAGAGCCGCGCGGGTTCACCGTGATGGAAACAACGGTAGTGGTCGCGATAGCCGGCATTGTGCTGGCCATGGCCGTTCCAAACATCACCAATGCTCTGAGGGAATACCGGGTTAATTCCTCAATGCGTCAGCTAACCGATCTAATTCACCGCGCCAAAATGCAGGCGATAGCCAACAACACTCAAACCTCCATTGGAATTGATTCCGCGAACGCGCGAGCTGGAATCATAGTGTTCAACTCCGACGGAACTATCAATCATACCGATTATGTCACGCTTTCCACCGGCACAACCTTTGGCAGACCCACCGGCGTGACTGCTCCATTGACGGGCGTCGTAGTAAATAAGGACATTTCCTTTCCGGCGCAGGGGACTTCGACGACCGTTTTTCAGCAGAATTTCAACTCACGGGGCTTTCCGGTCCTGAACCTCGCCGGGACTATTAATGTGTTGTATTTGACGAATGGAAGAACCTACCGCGCCGTGACTCTAAACAGCGTCGGCGAGGTGCGGAGATGGATGTGGGATGGCAGCGCATGGGGCGTTTCGAAATGAGGAACTTGGGAGACAAACTGAGGAGACATTCGATGAAGCAGGAAAAAGGGTTCACTCTGATCGAGGTCTGCGTCGCTTCGATAGTGATAATGACCGGGCTGGTTTCGCTGGCGACTCTGTTTACTCTTGCATTGAAGCAGAACCGGGCCATTAAGCAATTCACTTCAACGACGGCCATCGCTCAGCAGAAACTTGAAGAATTGAGCGCGATCGACGTTAGCGATACGCGGCTCGCGGTTGGAGGCAGTTTGACGGCGGCCACGCAAAACTACACGGACCAACTCTCGGTTGACGAACCGGGAGAGACCATTTCCGCTACCGCGACCGGCCAGATTCCAAGCTACTACCGCTATTGGAAAATAGAAGCGGATCCGGCCTCGAGTGGAAACCTGTTGAGCAACACGATAATCATCTCTGTGAGAGTAGTGGCGGCGTACGGCGCGGCGGGGAGCATGCCCGAAGAAACGACGCTTACGACGGCGAGGCGGCTTTGAGGGGGTTAGGCTTATGACAAGAAATAGTGAAAGCGGCTTCTCGCTGGTTGAGGTTATGTTGGCCGCCGTCCTGACGGTCGGCATCATTGGCGCGGTGTTTGGCCTGATGAATCAGAACCAGCGAATGTTCATGACCGAGACGAGCGTGACTGAAATGAACCAGAGCGTTCGAACGGCCGTGGACTTGATTACGCGCGACGTTCAATCGGCTGGAGTAGGACTGCCACGAGGCACCGGAAACTTCGCCGCGATCTTTTACACGAACGGCGCCAGCGGCGGAGTCGACTCGCTGCTGATGGTCAACGGCGACCTCAATGCGCCCGTTTCCGACCTGGTTCCGCAAGAGGGAGCCGGCGCCACCTTCAATCTGCTAGTCCCGAACGGCCTGACGATCACGGGCTCCGGCGCAAGCCAGACGATGACCTATAACGATCCGGATGGGACCGCGCGCAACCTCTACCAAAGCTATTCGACGGACGCGAATTACTACATAGTGTATGACGACGTTCACGCGATGCTGATCGCGCTGACGGCGAATGCTCAGACAACGGTGGTCGGCGGCGTGACCCAGATACAACTGACCCACGCCACCGGCAACACAATCAACAACACCGCGAACTACGGGACTACGATCGATCAAAAGTTCGGCACGGCGATAGACACGGGACCGCCCGATTATAATAGCGCGAGGGTCGCAAAGCTCGGGAACCTCGTCGCCTACAGAATAAACACCACGACCAAAGAGCTCGAGCGAACGGAAGACCTCACGACCTGGTACTCAGTGGCGCGGGGCATAACCGACCTCCAAGTCAAGTATCGCGTCTTGACCAGAGTCGCGGGCGTGGTCAGCGAGAGCAAATTGGATGCGCCGACCGCCCGCGGAAACATTCGCTCGATGATATTTACGCTCAAGGCGGAGACGCCCGACGTAGACCCAGCCGACAAGAGCTTTCGGAAGACCGTCCTGTCATTCGAGGTTTCGCCGCGCAACCTGAATTTGACGAACAACAATAACCTGAGCGCGACCTCACCTGATCAGGATTCATAGAGGCGAAATGAAAAAGAGCAAGTTTCGAGAATTGATCAACAACGGCAGGGATGGCGAACGTGGAATGGCGCTGATTGTCTCGCTTCTCGCGACGGCGATGTTCCTGGCGCTCGGAATGGCCGTAGTGATGTCTACAACCACGAACACCATCACTACGAGAAGCCACAGGGTGAGCGAACAGGCGTTCTTTGCCGCCGATGCGGGAATCAACATCGCGAGGCGGTCGCTGGCCAAGGCGTTTCAGGAAAAGCTGATCGAAATACAGGGGAACACAGCATTGTTTTACCAAAACACGCCTAACGGAGCCCACTTCCCGAGCCCGTTTCAGGTAATACCGCAGCCAAATATGTCGAACATACCGACGTTCTATCAGGGAGTGTTCACCAGGGCCGCGCAACTTGCCGCCGATAGCGCGCGCAACCAGCGTTTGACCGGAATCAACGGGGCGAGCTTTTCCGTTAACACGTTCAGCCTTCCGTCCGGGACGATCACGCTCCAGGTGAACAGCGACCTCCTCGCCGTGCAAACAATAACGTTGCGGTACGCGATTCAAGTCACGGGCACTACGCGAGCCGGTGGCACGGCTACGCTCGATGAGAGCGGGACATTGTCAACGGTCATCAACATAACCAACGCCCCCGCGGTTGTTCCAAATCGCAGTTTCAGTTTTTCAGGGTTTGGAGCGTTCTTTGACAACGGCGACACCAACGCGAGTTCGTATCTGACATCGGGCACCTTTACCGGACCCGTGCACACGAACACGCACTTCTCCTTCAGGTCGGCGAACAGCGTCACTTTTCGCAATATAGTGTCGCAGGTGGATAACTTCATTCGAGTCGACAGCACGAGCTTCTCGGCGGGCCATCAGTCCCTCCCAACGGCGGACCGAACAGGCATCAATATCAATGAGAGCGAAGGCTATCGCACGACGACGGCTGTGCCATTGCCGACGAACAACTTCTCGCAAAAGTACGCGGTCATCAACGGAACCGGAATCACTACGGTTGGCGCGGACGGTCTGCCAGTCGACCCGCCGGCCGTCATCCCGACCGTCAGCGGCAGTCCAGTCACGGTCTTCGACGCTCAGGGCAACCTCAACCCGGTGGTGCTCGCCGCCAATCTACGCAACACGTCTGGTAACACGCCTACTCTGGTGAGCGGCGCGCTTCCGACTGGCGTCTATATTCCATCGGCGGACGGAGCGACTATTTCGGGCGGAGGCATATACATTCAAGGGACCGCAAGCGACGTTCAACTGTACGCAGTCGCCACGAACCTGGCGACGACCGGTTATGACCAACAGGTTTATGTGGTCACGCAGGGGAGCACGATCACGACAATTACCGTCAACTATACAACCAACAGGACTACAGTGCAGCAAGGCAGCACAACGCGAACGTACACCGGCATCATGCAAGACAAGGCCGATCCCACCAATATCAAACCGGGCGCCTCTCTGTTCGTGGCGGGCGGGAGCATCAACAGCCTGCGCGGAGGCACCAATGGCTCGACGAGGGTTCCAGCCCTTGCTTCTCCCTCGAGGATTACGGTCACCGCCGATCAGAACGTAAAAATCACCGGAGATCTCAAGTACGCCGATGCGGTCGCCAACTCCGACGGGACGCCGGTCACTAACATAAGCTCCCTCAGAAACGTGATGGGCATATTCGTGAACGACGGCAACGTTTATCTCGCGCCGAATACAAGTTACGTTGCGGGTCCTGGCCGAAGCCTCGAGATCGACGCGGCGATTGCCTCTTTTAACGCGATTACCTCGAACGACGGAGGCGCTATTCAAGGCTCGATAACTTATGACACGAGCGTCACGTCTCCGGGCGGCAGCGACCGGTTGAAGATCGTCGGAAGCAGGGCGCAGTCGGGCATCAACAACATCGGCTACAGCAACAGAGACGTCTTCTATGACACGCGATTCTCCGGCGGCCACTTTGCGCCTCCGTTCTTCCCCGGCACCAACTACACGTTAGGGACCACCGCTCTGCCGGGTGTCGTCAGCATAACCAGCATCGCGCTTCCGCATCCGATAGCGATGTCCTGGTTTCGAGAGAATAGATAAGAGTTTCGTAATCCGGTAGCCACCTTGGAGGGCAGTGACTTGCCGCCGCTTTGGTCTATTGGGTTTGGTGGATCGTTCACACCCAACCTACACGACGAAGCGCGCCAGATCCCTTCACCGAATCCCACCAACGCAGTTGGTGGATCGTTCACACCCAACCTACACGACGAGGCGCGCCAGATTCCTTCCCCAAATCCCACCAACGCAGTTGGTGGATCGTTCATACCCAACCTACACGACGAGGCGCGCCAGATTCCTTCCCCAAATCCCACCAACGCAGTTGGGGAATTGGAGGTTGGCCATTTCTTCCGCCCCTCCGTAGGAGGGTCTTGTTCATAGTACCTGTGGTGAGACGGTCCGCCATCCGTACGAGGGCGAACCCCCAACGCAGTTGGAGGGGATGATTCATGTGCTGCCTACAGAGGACAGCCGCCGCCGTTTCTTGAATACCCCCAACGCAGTTGGGGGATGGTTCATATGCTGCCTACAGACGACGGTCGCCGCCGGGTCCTGAATACCCCCAACGCAGTTGGGGGACGGTTGAATTCCAACCCTGGCGGCGTTGGGCCATGAACCCATTCCTAGACGGTGGCCGTTGGCGGGTGATCACAGGTGCTCGTGCGCTGATTAGGTAGCATATGAACGATCCCCGAACTCCGAGACTGTGTGGAAATCCCAAATCCCACCCACGGAAGTGGGTGGATAGTTCAAGCTCAATCAACCTACAAACGGAGAGCCACCCATCCCTCTTGCCCCCTCTCCCCGAGGGCAGGGCGAGGGCTCTTCGCGACCAACGCTGCGCTTAGACTATGCCGTGGTTGGGATTCGTGGAAGCTGCGTGGGCTCGCTCCTTGTAGGTTGAGCTTGAAC
>JAHFUG010000358.1:0-6331 GCA_023265195.1 Blastocatellia bacterium
TGCCTCGCCGGTTAAGGTCGGATAGCCTGCCTGCTGTAAATCTAGTGGCGCTTGACAGAAATAGTTCATCAGCCACAAAGATTCACAAGATCACAAGAGAGAACTGTGGGATATGGTGTCTTGTCTTCTCATCTCTGTGACTTCTGAGCCTTTTTGTGGCTATGAAACTTCCGCCACGAACAACTAGCCGGCATGGTGACTACAAGCAAGAGCCTGCCAGCAAGGGTCGAATTAGGTCCTGATGAAGATTGAAGTCCAGGAACCATTTCAGGGTTCGAACCTCGTAGTGGTTGATGGCGAGCCTAAGGCATTTCAGCTCGCGATTCTAATTCGTGACTCTGAACTGACCTCCGGGATTCACTCTTACGCCTTGCGGTGGAATGTAGATGAAGACCCAGTCATCATAGGAGGTCATTCCCCAAAGGTTTCTAATTGCTTTTCCCTTTATCCTCGGAGCGACGCCCACAATCGGGAGATTGTTCTGTCCAGCCTGGTTCTCGGATCCCTTCTTCGATCCCGGGCCCGGCAGGTTCGTATGTCCGGCCGGCAATAGATGAGCAAGCGGATCGCCGGTGTCATCGTCATCATCATCATCATCGTCGCCCTCCCCGGTATTCGGGCGGTTCTGTCCCGCGACAGGCCGCGTGTTCCTAGTCTGCGGCTGCGGGTTTTGTGCGGGCCCGGGTCCGACTCCGGTTAGGCCGCCCGGCTGAATCGCCGGCTGAGAACCCGTTCGCGGTCCGGTTTGCCCGCCGCGCTGAATCGTCGAGCTTCCAAGCGGGTTGACCGGCAGCGTAGTCGTGAAGATTCCCGCGATGATCATCCAGGGTTGCGGAATCGTCACCGGGAACTGAGGGTTTGTCGTGTTCATGTAGGCAACGTAGGCTTGAAGCGCGTTCGCGAGCCTTGGATCGCGCATTCGAACCGGCTCCCACTCATCGTTCACCATCGGGTCGATCATAGCCGACGCCCTCACCAGCTTGACCGGAGTCACGCCGCGGGTGATGCCGTTTCGAAGCTTCTTCAAATCGGTCAGGTATCCATAGGGAGGAGGCGCCTCTAACCGAATGTACCCGACGAAGCCCTGGTTATAGTACTTCGTGATCGCCTCAGCCATTTGCATCCCGCGATAGATCATCTCCTCTTCTTTGTCGCGCTTGACTTGAGTCTGAATGTTTGGCGCGACGGAAGCCAGCATGATGGCCATAACGGTCATTGCAAGAATCAGCCCCAGCAGCGCCCAGCCTCGCTCCCCGTTGCGATGACCGGGCTCGCTCGATGTTTCAGCGCGAACTAACGAACTCCATTTCATTATTGCGACCTTCTTTCCTCGAGCGCTATGCGCCTCTTTATGTCGTACCGCGTATCGGTCAGATCCACGCCCGAGTCGCTGATGTTGTCGATTCGCCAGACGCTCTGTATCGTATCGCTTCGTCTGAGGCGAAGATACTCTCTTTGCCCGTTGGCGCCCATCATTTCGAAGACGCCGATGTCCCCGATCCTGCCGACGAACTTGAACGGAGGCGGCGGAGCCTGCTGGATCATGAGCGGAATCTGGTTCGAGTAAAACTTCGACGGCTCGCTTTGAGACTTGACCTCCACGGGAATGGACCGAGGGCTTGCGTATTCAGCCGCCACCATCATCGTCGAAAGCTGCGAGTCGTTCACGCGCTTCGTGGGCTTGGGCGATCCGCCCAGCACTATCTGCGCATCCGGAGGAAATGACCTGCCAAAAACCATTAGAGTGAACTCTCTTGGCGTTCCCGCCACGGCGGCTTGCGGTTGAAGGTACTGAATCCCGATGGGCGGCGGCGGACTCGGCTTTGGCTCCGGGGGGAGCGGAGGCGGCTTGAAGTCGAATATGTTCCTGCTGACTTCGCTCGCTTTTGTCGAAGCCGTCAGCAGGGAAAAATCGAGAGGCGATGTATCGGCCATCAACGACTGAAGCTGAGTCTCCTTATCGCGCGGCTTGCCGGTCGATCTCGTGGGCGTCTGTTCCTGAGCCGCGGAGGCGCCGGAGACGGCGCTTTGTTGCCGCGCCGCTGCGTCGGGACTAAGCCTCGGGCGCGGAGGCGAGCTTGAAAAGAACAGTTGCTTGACGAAAACCAACACGAACGCGGCGCCAAGAACCGCAAGCGCGATCTTCTTTATTTTATCCGATGAAGCTTTTTTCCCAGCCATATACAACCCGCCGATCTCATCAAGGATGGAAATAGCAGTTGGCGTTAATTGTGAGCGCGATGCCCGACGTGGCTCCGCCCCGCCTCGCCCCGCGGCCTACTCCTCCATTTTTTGACTCGTCCACGCTGGTAAGAGTGATCTCCTGAATAACGAGGAATTGCTTGTTCCCCTCCAGTTCCTTCACGAAACTTCGGAGATTATGGTACTGCCCAAACACGGTGAACTGAACGTCGAGCTTGGGATAGATATTGAGCAGGTCTTCGGTTTTCTTTTGTCTTTCGCGTTTTTCGGCCGAGGATTCCGATTGAGAACCGCTCTGCATCTCGATGCCGCTCGTAAGCTGCACGCCGGCTTTTGCGGTCAGCGCGTTGATATCGTCGATCAGAGCGATGCGGCCTTGCCCAAGCGGCTTGAGCCATTTCTCTTTGAACTCAGCGAGACTTTCCTTAGCCTGGCCGGATGTGTCGCCGGCGCCATCCGGCTTCTCCCTGCCGCCGATCCTCTGCTCAACGAGCGTCTTTTCTTGCTCTTCAAGCCGCTTCCGCGCGTCCAGCACCCGCTGCTGCTCGGGCTTCAGAGAGTTGAAGTAATAGACGGAGATTATGACCAGCGCGGTCAATGTCACCAACGCGGCCGCCGCCTCCACCGGCGTTACGTAAAGCCGGTTGGTACGCCTCGCGCGGCCCAAGGCGGCTCGTGGCTGTTCGCGAATATGACTCGTCACTCGCCCGCACCTCTGCTTAGTTTGTACTGAAGGTGAAGCGTGAAGGGGATCTCCCCGCTTTCAGTCACCTGCTCCTGCGCCGCCTCGCCAATATGGAATCGCCCGTTGGACTCCTCCAGCTTCTTCATCATTTCAGTCATCTGCATTGCAGTTTTGCCAAGGGCCTTTAACTCGACCTGCGCCGCCGAGCCTTCCCCGGCCCCCGCGAATTCAGTAATCTTCAAGCTGGTTATGCGAGCGTTGTCCGGAACATAACCGTCGACGTCCTTTATCATTCGATCCCATGAGAAAGACTTGTTCGCGATTATCTGCCTGGCGGCGGCGAGTTGATAAATTTCTTGCTCGGTCAAGAGCTTCTTCATTTTCTCGATGCGCCGCTTCTCCTCTTCCTTCTTGGCGCGTTCCTCGTCCGCCTGCCTGGCTCTTATCTGCGCTTCGATCGAATCCGCCATTGCATGAGCCGTCAGCTTCTGGCCATTCATCCGGAGAGCGGCCCAGCCCGCGATGATCAGCACCAGCGCCAGGGCGATCCAATACAATCTATGATTGATAAAAGGTCTGCTGGAGAGATTCAGGTTGGTTCGCATGAGGTCTTAGAATAACCGAGTCCGGATAACAATCGCAATCAGGGCCGTTCGACTTCTCAGATTGGCAAACGCCTTCGGATAGGCAAAGTTCCATTTGCAAAGCCGCAGGCGCTACTCCTTCCGGCTTGTCTGAAACTCCAGTTGGCCGGTGTCGCTCGATCAATCCTCGGCCTGTGACGGACCCTTTCAGGGGCGACGGTGTTAAGAGTCGATATCTTGTCTCACTCTTGGCATTTCCGCCCAGTTCGCTAGGGAAGCCTAGGGACGCCTAGGGACGCCTAGGGACGCCTAGGCCGCCAAAAAGTTCACAAATGAGTCAAGTTTTTTTCGGGCGGGAACTCGGCGGTATGAGGTCGCTCGCTACTCCTAGTCCCTTGCAAACCTTCAGCGAACCAAGATCGTGCGCGCTACCTTCCCGGCTCGATCGCGCCGAGAGCGTGAGAATGGTCCCGAGGGTTGGTCAGCCCCACGGCTCGATCAACACATCCATATTCCCGCCGCAGACCATGCCATCGTCGTCTTCCACGTCGCCCGCCAGGTTGAAATTGAAGAACCCGCCCTTGCCCGTTCGCATTACCTCTTTCGCTTCGGCGTAGATGTCCGCCTCGACGCATCCGCCGCCGACGGTGCCTAAGAAAGACCCATCGTCGAATATCACCATCTTGGCTCCGCATTGCTGAGGCGTCGAGCCTTTCGTCTTGACGATAGTCGCCATCACCGCCCTGGAGCCGCTTCGGATGCGCTCCTGCATCTCCGAGTAGATCTCCGCCGCGCTCAACGGCTCTCCGAATGTGGATTTGGTTGTTGTTTGATTGGACATTGGTTTGATTGGAGCACCGAGATTATATTCAAACTCAATCACCGGCGGAAGCTCGTTTTCCGAGGAAGGGCAACCCGCTGATTCACGCTGACTGCGTAGCGCTGATCGGCGCTGATCAAGGAAACCAAAGCGCCTTTGCTCAGCGGTTGATCTCGCGCGGGAATCGCCGGCCGCCGCATGCAGACTCAAACAGCCGCCTTGAATCTCGACGAGCTTGACCCTATGTTATCCAAACTGTCACGATCAACACCGCATTATGACCAGGAGAGAAGCTCAAAAAGAAATAACAACTCTAAGGAAGCTCATCCGCCACCACGATGAGCGCTACTACCTGCGCAACGATCCCGAGATCAGCGATTACGAGTACGATCAACTCGTCAAGAAGCTCGGTCAACTCGAAGCCGATTTTCCCGAATTGATTACGCCGGACTCGCCGACACAGCGAGTCTCCGGCCGCCCCGCCGATGAGTTCGCGAGGTATGAGCATCGCACTCAAATGCTCTCGCTCGACAATACGTATTCTTACGGCGAACTGCGCGAGTGGAGCCAGCGAGTCCACAAAGGGGCCGGAACCGATGAGGTCGAATATGCGACCGAGTTGAAGATCGACGGACTCAGCATCTCGGCGATCTACGAAAACGGTCTTCTGACCCGTGGCGTGACCCGAGGCGACGGCGTCGTCGGCGAAGACGTTACTCGGAATGTACGAACGATTCGCTCGCTGCCGTTGTCGATCCAAAACAGTCTGGAAACAGCGAATGAGATTGAGGTCCGCGGCGAGATATTTCTTCCCGCCAGCGTCTTCAGAGCCATCAACGAAGACCGGGCCGAACAGGGACTGCCCCCGTTTGCGAACCCTCGTAACGCGGCCAGCGGAACGATGAAGTCGTTGGACTCGAGAGTCGTGGCTCAACGCAAGCTCGATATCTTTTGTTACGATCTCTTCTTCGCCGGCAAGAAATCGCTGGAAACCCACTGGAAGGCGCTCGACTGGTTGATCGCCGCGGGATTCAAGGTCAACGCCAATCGCAGGCTCTGCAAATCCATCGAAGAGGTCATCGAGTTCTGCGGCGAGTGGGGTTCGAAACGCGAAGGACTCCCATACGAAATCGACGGCGTCGTAGTAAAAGTCAACAGCATTGCGTTGCAAGACGAGCTTGGCGCAACCTCGAAGGCTCCACGCTGGGCCGTCGCTTACAAGTATCCCGCCCGGCAAGCAACCACCCTGCTGAGAGACATAACCGTCCAAGTGGGACGAATCGGCACGCTGACGCCGGTCGCCGAGCTCGAGCCGGTGCTGCTTGCCGGGACAACCGTCTCTCGGGCTTCGCTTCATAACGAAGATCAGATCAAACGGCTCGGAGTCAAGATCGGCGACTACGTCCTCATCGAAAAGAGCGGCGAGATCATCCCTCAAGTAGTCAAGGTCATCGAGTCGCGCCGCCAGGGGCGCAAGTCCGAGCTGCATGAATTCGTTATGCCCGCGCATTGTCCCGTCTGCGATGAAGAAGTGCGCAGACTGCCCGGTGAAGTCGCATGGCGCTGCGTTAACTCGGCGTGTCCCTCCAAGCTCAAGGGCGGCTTGAGACTCTTCGCGTCACGGACGGCTATGCGAATAGAAGGACTTGGCGAAGCGCTGATCGAGCAGTTGGTAGTCAGCCAGCCGAAGAGAGACAAGAAAGGCGAGCCCGTCGCCGATCACAACGGATACGAAGTCATGCTTCCCCCGCTCGTGCGCGACTTCGCCGACGTCTATCATTTGAAGGAACGCCGCGATGAGATGGTCAATCTCGAAAGGATGGGCGAAAAGTCCGCCGATAACCTTCTCGCGCAGATCGACGAGAGCCGCGGGCGGGACCTTCCTCACCTGATCTACGGGTTGGGGATCAGGCATGTCGGCGAGCGGACGGCCCGGATTCTCGCCGACAACTTCGACTCAATCGACGAGTTGATGACCGCAAGCGCGGAGCGGCTAGCCGAAATATTCGAGATAGGCGACGTGATGGCCGCCTCGATAAC
>JAHFUG010000358.1:6431-8065 GCA_023265195.1 Blastocatellia bacterium
GAATTGATGAACGATGAATGATGCTCCGATGTTTGATGATCGCGATAATTGCAGCATCTTCCCGCAATCATCAATCATCAATCATCAATCATCAATTCCCCATTCATCACTTCTCCGCTGGGCTCCTTGCCCTAAGCGATCCCGATTCACTATGCTCTCGTCCCCCGATGGACACATACGTAATCGAACTGGAGCGTCTGGTCAAGCGATTTGGCGGTTCGCCGGCCGTTGACTTGGTTTCCTTGAGCGTGAGAGCCGGCGAGTTCCTCACTCTGCTGGGGCCGTCGGGCTGCGGAAAGACCACGCTGCTCAGAATGATCGCCGGACTCGAAACGCCCGATGAAGGCCGCGTCCTATTGAACGGAGCCGACGTGACTGATCTACCTCCCTACAAGCGCGACGTCACGACCGTCTTTCAGCAGTATGCGCTTTTCCCTCATCTCGATGTAAAAGCTAATATCGCGTTTGGGCTGAAGAGGAGGCGCGCGCCGCGAGATGAAATCAAACGGCGAGTTTCAGAGGCGATTGAAATGGTCCGCCTGGAAGGACTCGACTCCCGCATGCCTTCCGAATTGTCGGGAGGCCAGCAACAACGCGTCGCGCTCGCGCGTTCGATCGTGCTGAAACCGCGGTCACTGCTCCTGGATGAACCACTGGCCGCTCTAGATCTGAAACTCAGAAAGCAAATGCAGATCGAGTTGAAAGCATTGCAACGCAAGATCGGCGTCAGTTTTGTCTACGTGACTCACGATCAAGAAGAGGCGCTGACTATGAGCGACCGCATCGCGGTGATGAACGCGGGCAAGATCGAACAGATCGGAACAGCGGAGGAAATCTACGAACGACCTTTGACGGAGTTCGTCGCTCGATTCATAGGCGAGTCGAATCTGCTGGAGGCGGCGTTTGAATCAATCGCGGACCAGACAGGTCTAGTCAGAGTGGACGGGAGTGTAATTCCAGCATGCAGAGCCGACTCCGTGGCGGGACTAGCCCCGGGCTCGCCGGTTCGAATCATGGTCAGGCCCGAAAAAATCAGATTGCTGACCGCCGAGGGGTTAACCGGAACCCTCGAGTCTCATGCGTATCTGGGTGAGACGACTCGTTGGACGATCCGCCTCGACGGCGGCCAGGAAGTGAGTGCATTGGAGCAGAACAGCGGAGACGCGACTCTCGCCAGGAAAAGAATCGGCGAGCGAGTGGCGATAAGCTGGGAGCCCGATTGCGCCGTGGTGTTGCGGCCGTAGAGAGGGCTCTTGGCGCACGTGGAGACAACTTGCTCTGAACGGCGCGAGGGGAATCAAAGAGAATTGCTTTTTGATGGGAAGAATTTGGAGCAGTCCACCAAACATCAAAAAATCACAGGTCGGGAAGAGGGACTTGTCCCCGCTCTCAGTGCTTCGGATTCACTCAACCTGACCGCAAAGCTGGGAGCGGGGACAAGTTCCTCTTCCCGACCTGTGATTTTTTATGTTTGGCGAAGCGCTCTAAATTCTTCCTGCCAAGAGCGCAACCTAAAACGGCCAATCGCAACAGGAGAGCCTGCCGGCGTACACGCTTTCCAAGACGGAGATCTTTATGAAGCGAGTTCAACTGATCCACTGGAACCAGGCCGAAGCCCGCGAAAAAATTGCCCT
>JAHFUG010000359.1 GCA_023265195.1 Blastocatellia bacterium
TTGCGTCTACTGTTTCGAGGGAGATTTGACCGCGAAACCAATGCGGATCATGACCCCGGAACAGGTGGATCAAGCGTTCCGGTCCATCGACACGATCAGGGAAGAATTCCATCCGGCGGGAAGCGCGCACATCATTCTTTTTGGGGGTGAACCTCTTTTGCGTCCTGCCTACGCGTGTGTAAGCAGGATTCTCGATAAGGCCGCGGAGCATGGGTACGAGGCGGAAGTAGTAACCAATGGCGTCCAAACCGATGAGTTCATGGATTTATTCGAGGCTCATAGAGGCGTGATCAATCAGATCCAGATTACCCTGGATGGCACGCGTGAGGTTCACGACAAGCGCCGCGTACACCGCGGCGGAGCAGGCACCTTCGATGAGATTGCGCTGAACATCGAACGCCTGCTCGAAAATCGGTTGCCGGTGACGGTTCGCATAAACGTCGACAAGGAAAACATCGAATCTCTTCCCCGGCTGATGGAGTTGATCGAGGATCGCGGCTGGAATCTGTATCCCAATTTCTCCTGCTATATGTTTCCAGTCACCGCCCATGCCGACGTTGAAAAGGCGAACACTCTCGAAGAAGACAAGCTTCTGTACGCGTTGCAACGTATGTTGCAAGGCGAGGGGGGCGCTTTGCCGTCCTTCGCGCTTTATGGCTTCAAAGTGCTCGGGCACGTTGCGAGTGTTTTGGCTCCCGATTCCATCTCCTTGAAGATGCCACCTCTGTTTACGTACTGCGAAGCCAACGGCCTGCGCTACTTCGCGTTTGGGCCGGACGGAAACATCTATCCGTGCGGGCAGGCAATAGGACAGCCGGATATGGCGATTGGGAAATTCTATCCCGACCTTGAGTTGCGGGAGCAGAAATGCAAGGACTGGGCGACGCGCAGTGTGCTGACTATCCCACAGTGCCGGGAGTGTCCGATCGCCACGCTCTGCGGCGGCGGATGCGCCTACGGAGCGTACAAGCAGACCGGTTCGCTAATGACGCCAAACTGCCAGAACTGCGGTGGGACGCTCAATGCCTACGTGGAGCATATGAGGGACGCCATTCTTAGAAAGTATGATGGATTCGTTGAGCCAAGAGGGTAGGGAAAACCATGAACGTAACACTTACGGTTCCGCCAGCACTGGCGAATGACGATGAGGAGCGGGTCGAGTACCTCGGCGTAGGCTACGTCGCGGCCGTGGCGAGACAGGGCGGTCACCGCGTTGATATTCTCGATTGCAAATTCCGGTCTATGACGCACGGCCAGGCGGCGGAGACGATCAAAGCCCAACGCCCTGACGTCGTCGGGATCAGCGCCTGCTTCGCTTTCGACTTGACGAGCGCGGTCAGACTCGCCCAAGCGCTAAGGGCCGCCGGATACCAGGGGATGATCGTGGCGGGAGGTCACCCGGCTACGGCCACTTTCAAGGCGCTACTGACCGAATTCCCGGCCGTCGACGCGGTAGTCAGAGGTGAGGGAGAGATCACATTTCTCGAACTTCTCGACAAGTTGCAGCACGAGGAAGACTGGAGAGAGACGCCCGGCATCGCATTTCTTCGGGAGGGCAAGGTGACGGTGACCGCGCCAAGACCATTGGTGGCGGATATCGATTCCCTCCCTCCTCCCGCGAGAGACAACATCTACACGGACGGCGCGCCTTCCTCGTCCGTCTGGTTTCGCAGCCGCGGGCTTGAACCCGGCACCGTCATCCTGTCATCGAGAGGGTGTCCGTTCCGCTGCACCTATTGCAGCGTGCAAAGTTTTTATCGCGGCTCTCCGGGACCCGCATGGCGGGGCCGAAGCTCGGAGAGCGTCATCGACGAGATGACTCAGTTGGTTGAAACGCGGGGTATCCGCTCCTTCCGCTTCTCGGATGATAACTTCTTTGGAAGCTGCCGCAAGGGTAGGCTGCGCGCGGAGGAAATGGCCAAATCTCTCCTCGCGAAAAACCTGAGCGTGAATTTCGTCATCGAGTGTTGTGTGACCGACGTCGATTTTCCGCTGTTCAGTCTCCTGAAGCGGGCTGGTTTGGTAAGGGTGAATCTTGGGATTGAATCAGGCGTTCCTCGGATGCTCGAGAGCTTCAACAAGCACGCAAGGGTCGAAGACAACAAAAGGGCGGTCGCCGTCTTACGCGAGATGGGCATCGAGTATCATCCAAACTTCATTCTGGTGGATCCGGAGACAACTCTGGAAGAGCTTCGTCAGAATCTGGATTTCCTCAAGGAGACGCGAATCTACCTGACACCCAAAGCGCTGCATATCCTGTACAGCAACCGGCTCGGGCTGTTCGCCGGCACTCCCCTATACGAAGAAATGCGGTCTGCCGGAAGGACGCACCCGTGGAGATATCCCGGCTTTACCGCCGAGGATCAGAAGATCAGCGAGGCTCTCGGCGCGGTTCTCAATTATGAAGATCAAGATCCGCGAGTTACGTATTTCCTGAAGCTTCAATATAAAGTGAACTCGAAGCTTGCCGAGCGCGATCTCGATCTGGCGAGGCTCGAACGGCGCCTGCGCGTTCGTCAAGCGGCCATCTCTTCCGCGGATCGGGCCGCGGCAACGCCGCGGGGACATAGCCAAGGGCTGTTGCCGCTGATTGAACGATGGCGCGCCAACGCCGGAAGACTCGCCCTGCGGTTGTTCGAAGAGGCCCTCATCAGGGCGGAGCAAGGAAAAATCAATGATGAGACTGTCGAAAAACAGGTTCAAGAACTCTTCTCGGATCTGAACCATTACGACGTTCTCCACTTCGGAAAAACCGTGGAGGAAGTGGTTGAGGCTGAGGACGCGGCAGCCGCTGCTGCGTGAGACCAGGGGATAGGGAGTGGAAACAGCGATTTCAGTTCACAAGCTTCGCAAAGAGTTTCGTGGCAGGGGCAAGTCGATCGTCGCCGTGGACGATATTGACTTCACACTGCGCCGGGGTGAGATCCTCGGATTTCTCGGGCCGAACGGAGCGGGCAAGACAACAACGATCAAGATGCTGTGCGGCTTGGTGAAGCCAACGAGCGGTTCTCTCTTGATCGGCGGCATCGATCCCGCGGCAAATCCCCGGAAAGCGATGCGGAAACTTGGCGCGGTGCTGGAGGGAAGCCGAAACACGTACTGGCGGCTCACCGTCGACGAGAATCTCGAGTACTTCGCTTATAGCAGGGGGCGCGTCTCATCGGATTTTCGGCATAGGAGAGACCGGCTTCTAACCACCCTGGGGTTAGCTGAAAAGAGGACCGAGTTGGTTCAAAAGCTCTCCCGCGGCATGCAACAAAAAGTCGCGCTCGGATGCGCGCTTATCCCCGATCCGGAAATCCTCCTCCTGGACGAACCCACGCTTGGGTTGGATCTGCAGAGCAGTCAGGCGATCCAACAAGAGATCAAACGTCTTGCTGATCAGGAAGGAAAATCAATCCTCCTCACTACTCATCAAATGGAAATCGCCCACGCACTCTCAACACATGTGGCCATCATGAACCGCGGACGGATCGTCGTGCAGGACAAAGTCAAAAACCTGTTAGACGTTTTTTCATTGGGCATGTACACGATCCGTGTGTATGGCTGGCTCCCAGCGGAAGAGCGGACGTGGCTGGAAGCGCGATGGGGCGCGGAGCTAGATCATGACGAGAGCGGCACGACGCTGCGAGTGCCACTCACGGATGCGCGCCAGCTCTATCTCATCATCGAGATTCTCGAGCGCCATAAACTGCTCATCTCCAACATCCAGCGCTTGGAGCCGAACCTTGGGGAGATATATCTGAAGCTCATCGAGGAGGGACCGGTTGAAGCAACTCGTTTTGGCGCTTAGGGCGGAGATCAAAGTTGGTTTTGCGAAGACGGTCCGCTATCCCGTCCAGACGCTTACCAGCGTCCTCGTTCTCTATCTGCTGTTCGTCGGCGTCTTCTATGGGTCACGATCTATCGCCGGGGTCGTGAATACGCCGTCCGCTGATTTTGCTCGTTCGGCGACCGAAGCGATCGCTGGATACCTTCTGTGGTTCTTCGCCCTCATTGCAATTGACAGTATGAGCCAGAATATCAGCGAGGAGGCTCAGACTGGAACTCTTGAGCAGTTCTACCTCGCGGGCTGGAGTTTCCCCCTGATGCTGTTTCTACGCTTTCTCTCGAGCATACTCACCAGTCTCGTGATGCTCATTCCGCTCCTGCTGCTGCTCAGCCTTTCGACCGGCGTTGCTCTGGAGCTGCGGTTCGTGGATACTCTTCCCGTGGTCGGCTTGACCATCCTTGGGCTGTGTGGGTTTGGATATCTCTTGGGGGCGGTGACGTTGCTCTTCAAGCGGATTGGCAACGCGATGACGCTGGTGCAGTTTGGGCTGCTCTTTCTCTGTCTTCCACCTGTAGAACAGTTCTCCGGGCCTCTGAAGCTCATTGCTCTCACGTTGCCGTTGACTCAAGGCGTGAAGCTCCTTCGGCGCGTTTTGGCGCCCGGCTCGGAAATAATCGGCGCCGGGGATTTTTTGCTTTTGATTCTCAATTCCGCGGCCTACTTGCTGGTCGGAATCGCCGTCTTCCGATGGGCGGAGAGGCTGGCTCGAGACAGAGGATTGCTCGGGCAGTATTGACTCTCTATTCGAGGTCAGGCAGCTCGAGGTTCTCGAGCGGCGATCGCCCCACTTCGCGGCCGGCCCGGAGATGCAGCGTGGCGTTTGGCGGGCGCGAATCGAGAAACCAGCATTAAGGAAGAATCGTGATGGAAGCGCTTTGGAGAGACTTGCAATACGCTCTTCGCACATGCGTGAGGAATTCCGGCTTCACCGCTGTGGTCGTTGTCGTTTTGGCATTGGGCATTGGAGCCGCTACGGCTATCTTCACCGTCGTCGATGGAGTCCTCATTAATCCGCTCCTCTACAAAGATCCGGATCGCCTGCTTGCGGTATGGTCGACAAACCCTTCGCAGGGGATCAACCAAGGGCCGGTTTCCCCTCCGGATTTTCGCGAGTGGAGAGATCACAACAAGTCTCTAGAGGGGATGGGAGCCTACTATTTCGGGAGTTTCAATCTCGGCGGAAAAGATCAGCCGGAGCGCGTAGAAGCCGCCATCGTCTCCGCCGACCTCATTCCCCTGCTCGGGGTCCAACCGGCTTTTGGCCGCTCCTTTAGTTCACAAGAGGAGCAGTTCGGCAATCACAAGGTCGTTTTGCTCACCTTCGATCTTTGGCAGAGGCGTTTCGCCGGCGATCCGGGCTTGCTAGGCCAAGCGCTGAAGGTGAACGGCGAAGACTATACCGTCGTCGGTATCCTTCCGCCAAAATTTCAGTTTCCGAACAGGCGGATCGAACTCTGCACGCCCATGGCCTTTGAAGCGAACGATGAGAGGAACACGCGAGGCGACTATTTCCTGCGAGTGATTGCTCGTCTGAAGCCCGGTGTTAGTGGTCCGCAGTCGCAGGCCGATCTCGCCGGCATCTGCCTGCGCATTGAGGAAGAGAACACCGGAAGCGCGGGTTTTAGCGCGACCGTCGTCCCTTTACGAGAGGAGATCGTCGGTAGTGTTCGGACCGCATTGTCTATCCTGTTGGGCGCCGTTGGCCTCTTGTTGCTGATAGCCTGCGCTAACGTTGCAAATCTTCTATTGGCTCACAACATCGGGCGGAGGAACGAAATTGCTGTCCGAGCAGCGCTCGGCGCCAGCCCTGGCCGGGTGATTCGTCAATTGCTGACCGAGAGCCTGCTGTTGAGTCTGCTCGCAACTGCGGTGGGAATTCTGATTGCTTTTTTGGGAATACATCTGCTGCTGGGATTCAGCCCGGCGAGCCTTCCCCGCCTTGAGGAAATCGCGGTCAACACGCGCGTGCTGGCTTTCGCGGCGGGCCTAGCGCTTCTGACGGGTGTGGTGGTTGGGCTCTTTGCAGCGCTCCCGGCTTCAAAACTCAACCTCCAGGAAATACTCAGAGAAGCCGACAGGAGTTTGCATCCAGCGACACATCGTCGCTTTCGGAACGCTCTGATTGTCGGCGAGGTTGCGATGGCAACAGTGCTGGTTATCGCTGCCTGCCTGTTCATGCAGAGCTTCTTCGGCCTGGAGAAAGTAAACCCGGGCTTCCAGCCGGATGATGTGTTAACGTTTTCCGTCGATTTGCCTGAGTCGCGCTATCCAAAGCCTGCCCAGTCGGCGGCCTTCTTTCAGGAGCTGCTCGAACGTCTCCAATCCCTCCCTGGTGTCAGGTACGCGGGAGTGTCTTCCGATCTCCCTCTCACGATCAAATCAGAGCGCAAATACTTGTCATTCTCAGACCGACCACCCGCGCGCTCGCTCGAAGAAGTTCCCGTAGTCTTCCACCGAGCCGTCAGCAAACACTATTTCGAAGCCATGGGCATCCCACTACTAAGGGGCGAGTTCTTTAGCGGCAGCGATACGAGGGAAAGTCAAGGCGTGGCGATCATCAGTGAAGCACTGGCGCGGATCTACTGGCCGGGCGCCGACCCAGTAGGAACGATTATCTGGATGGGGCCTCCAGAAAGTCTGGTGGCCAAACTCATTCCTCCAGGCTTCCAATTCCCCCGCCTAAAGATCGTAGGTGTGGTCGGTGACGTGAAGTCGAGGGCGCTGGATAGGGATGGCGGTCCCGAGGTCTATACTCTGTTCCTTCAGAGTCAGCAGCCGGTCAGAGAAATGAATGTGGCGGTGCGAACGGCTTCTAACCCGCTGAGCCTTGTGGCAGCGGTCAAGAGCCAAGCATGGGCCATCGACGAGACGCAGCCCGTTTCCAGCATCAAGACCCTGAAGCAAATCGTTGCTGGTTCCGTTGAGCAACAGCGCTTCAGCGCAGATTTGCTTGCCATCTTCGCAGGCGTCGCACTGATCTTGGCGACGGTCGGAATCTATGGAGTGATTTCCTACACGTTCAATCAGCGCACACGCGAGATGGGAGTGCGAATCGCCCTCGGGGCGCGGCCAAACGAGATCTTCAAGATTGTGGTTGGTGAAGGAATGCGGCTTACCCTGGCGGGCATCGTCATCGGTTTAGTAGCAGCGTTCGGAGTCTCTCGCTTGCTGTCCAGCCTGCTGTTTGGCATAAGCGCGACAGACCCGATGACCTTTGGCGCCACTTCGGTACTTTTGGCGCTGGTAGCTTTGTTCGCATGCTACTTCCCAGCCCGCCGGGCGACGGCGGTCGATCCTATCCTCGCGCTCCGCTGTGGGTGAGCGCCTCTTCAAAGAACAAGCGGCCCCCACGGCCCCGACTACTCATGGCTGCTCCATTCTCTTCCTCTGGGACGTCTACAGTGGAGTGTCGTCATGCTTCTTTGGCGGATTTTGGTCGCGCTTGGTGTCGAGCATCTCGAGAGCGCGGATCAATTTTGGGCGGGTCGTTTTAGATTCAAGGCGTAAAAAAATAACTTCCCGCTTTGAGTCATGCGGCAGCACGTAGATGAGGACCGACGGTGAAGTTAGGACTTCACCGCAGAGCTGCGGAGAGTAAGCCCCCACTGCGTCGCCCTCTGCGGTCTCTGCGCGGTGAACTCCCTCGAGAAAGGGAACTTATTTCTTTACGCCCCCTTAGATGCTGAGTCTATCCTTGAAACTTAATTTGTGGTCGCGGATTATGTTCAACTGGCCCGGTCTTAACCGCGACAGTTTTCAGCTCGCGGGCATTGATGTCCAGGAACAAAACTTGAGTGTCGAGGGCGACGTCCCCCGTCGCCTGATCGACGATCGTCAGTCGCATCGGCGGAAGAACGGGCGGCGGAGAGGAAGGGTTTTCCGAAGCCGTTCGCGCGGTCGCGAGCGGAGCTGAGACGCCTGAACCAGCCGCGAGCCGTCCGTAGCGCAGAAGCGATCGCTGTCTGGGCAAGCACGGTTGCTGACGGGGCATTGATTCATAATGATGATTCATAAGGAGGGGGGCCAGGCGTCACTCAAGTCAGTCACGAATTGAGTTTCAAAGCCTCTCCCAAATAAGTTAGAATCACGGTTTTCCGTCTGAATCGGATGGAGTAAGTGGTTGAATGGTCATCGGAGCCGCAAGCCTGTTAGGCCGTCTTGATAGCTTGAGCGCATGGTTGATGTCGTTTGGAACCGCGGGTTTGTTTGGCGTCTCGCTGCTGGATTCAG
>JAHFUG010000360.1 GCA_023265195.1 Blastocatellia bacterium
CCGGAAGTTATTGACGCCTGGAACTACGGCCACGCCAGCCACAGCCGCATCCGCTATCCCATTCCCTATTGGCAATCCAACTACGCCGGGAATGAACGCTCCCGTAACCGGGTTCTGCGGTATCGAGCAAGGAGCGAATGACCCGACAACGTCCGAGAACCTGATCACCATTGACGGCGTCGGCCCAAGCGTCGTCGCCGCTGTCGAGAACAATCCTGCCCGGTTCTGAATATCTCCCGAGTCCCCTGGTTCAAGGGACCTCGACACCCCCGCGTAGACCGTGCTGCACGGCCCGCATCCCAAGGTCGCGATGTTTCCAAACAGGTTCGACGTACCGGAATAATTCGTAGCTACGTTAACCTGATTGGCTGGCCCGCTCGCCGTTCCATACGCTCCATTGAGGGGATTAAGCGTGGTAAGGGTAAAGAAGCCGCTTGTCGCAAGCGACCGATCCTGGAAGCCAACCTGGACTCCAGGTATTCCGGGTTGGTCGACGCCAGCGATCTTCACGATGTTTCCGCCAGTGAACTGAATCAGGTCCACCTGCTGGAAGTAAATGTCGCCGTTATCGTCACAACATACTCCGGCGAGATTCCCGAATACCGAGAAGGCTACTCCGAAAGCGCCTCCTACCTGCACCGGGAAACCCGTCGGCGATATAATGCCCGGGGGCGCCGTGGTTCCGCTCGCTATGTCGGCGATCGGAATCGCGAGGACTCCGCTTCGAATCAACGTGCCGTTAGCAAGAAGGCGGAACCCGCTTCCCGTGTCCCAGAACGAAACATACAGTATCTCGCCTGTCAGGCCATTGAACGGCGCGAATGATCCGTTGACCCTAGCGAAGGATCCAAGGTCGGCCACGGGGTTCACGCACAACCCGGTCACCACTACCTGATCGTCGCTGTTCAGCGTGCCAAACGCATTCAACACGGTGGGCAGATTGATAGCGAAGACATTTGGCGTCGGGGTCGCCTGCGTCACATTGGTTGTCGACGCAACGTATAGGTTCCCGAACGAGTCTCCGTAATAGAAGATGTCTTCCGCGAAGCCGTTTGCGATCGTATGCTCCGAGATCGCCACGCGGGTCAGTGTGAAGTTGCTCGGGCCAGTGGGCACCGTCGGGACCTTTCCGGAAAAATCATCTATTTTCCCAGAGTGATCAGCGGCCAGGTCTTCTCGACCATCCCAGTCACCCAACAGGGTCACTTCGTCAAACTGAGTGTCCCGGCCTCCCAGCGTCGTGGCAATGGCAGCTGAAAACGCTGCGCCTGCGTTTATGTTCTCCGGCTCTCCAGCTTGAGGCGAAGCCTCGCCACGTGACAACTGCTGTGTGGCCATCTCGGCTACCTTTTGGCTGAAAGCCGTCATATCCTTCACGCCAGCCGGTCCGTCGACGGCCAGCTTGTGCCTCACAGGTCCGGACAAGGCCCCTTCGAGCCCCTTCTCCGGAGCAACCACCTCCGGAGAGGTTGACGCCGTGGGAGTCATCGGCCCAGCCGGCGCCGCTAGCTTTCCAGTGTATTCGCTGACTCTCTTGGCCGCGCCCACTGACTTTAGGCCAAACAACGGCGCCATCGCCGCCAAAAGGGCCACCACCAACGTCACGAGAATTCTTCTTCTTTTCATCATCGCTTCTCCGTTCTTAGACATCTTCAGTTTCGACCACACAGCGGAAGCCAAAAACCAGACAACCTAGGTTCCGCAGGTTGAAAGCTTGCTGAAATTCTCTCCGCCCCGATTAGAGCCGAGAACTGCCTGCCAGCCAATAATTCGCAAATCGGAACAAACAACCCAAATCCATAGATACTAAGACTAGACCAAACCGAACGGGGCTAAGTGCATTCCCCGTGCCAACCAAAGCCTTATGCCGAAGTTTTAATTCCATTTTATAAGGGCCTCTAATTGCCCAGATTAAGCCACACCTTAACCGGAGCGAGAAAGTCAGTAAATAATCGAATAAGGATACTTTGTTGCCATCAGAGTGGGTATTCAGTAGCTATTGGTACGCCAGTGTCCATAGTTACCCTAGAATCCGTCACTTGAGATGCTCAATCATTAATGGTCGTAGAAATTCGAGTCAGCCCTCACTGGGACTCGGCCGGCCCGTACATGATGGCTGATGGATCAATGCCGTCCGATTCTTCTATCACATCAAGCGAGGGATTATAAACGCACGTTCGATTTCTACCCATTTTCTTGGCTCGGTACAACGCCTGATCCGCTTTTTGAACCAAGTCGAGGGCGCTATCACCGTCTCCCGGGAATGACGCCAATCCAAGACTAATCGTCACCCTCATCGTTCTACCGGGATCGGTTGGGGAAGCCTGGAACGGCTGCGAAGCGACTGTCTCTCGTATGTTCTCGGCGATTGCGAAGGCAACCTGCGGCGTATCCCTAAGATACCCGAGGTATTCCTCTCCGCCGTATCGAGCGGCCCTATCTCTGCTGCCGATAATCTTGCCGACTATTCTTCCGACCTCGCGAATCACCTGGCTACCGACCAGATGTCCCTTGCCATCGTTGACCTGCTTGAAGTTGTCAAGGTCCATCATGAGCACCGAAACCGGTTGCGGATCGACGCCAGCCGCCTGGCGTAGAATTTCCCTGTCGAGATCCGCAAAAAGGCTCCTGCGCGATCGAAGGCCGGTCAGCTCGTCGCGTTGTATCATCTGATGGAGCCGGTCCTGAAACTCCGCTTCAAACTCGTCGAGCATGGCGAATTTCAACAAATGAACGCCGATCTTGATTTTGTCGCCATCCTGCAACAACTGTTGAGACTTTATCTTGGCGCCGTTGAGAAAAGTTCCGTTGGTCGAACCGCGGTCCAAAAGGTAGTACTCGGCAAAGCCCCGGTCGGCCGCAAGTCTCACGATTTCAGCGTGCTGGCGAGAAGCAACCTCATCGCGGAGTACGATGTCCGCTCCGCTTCCCCTACCAATCACCGTTCTCTCTTCCTTGATCTCGACCGACATGCCTATCGACGGTCCCTGCAGAACAACGAGCACGGGTCTCCTCGCGCCGGAATCGAAAATTTCTCGAAGATCGAGTTTTATTGTTCTCTCAGCGTCTCCCAATTCGAACTCCTCGGGGCTCCAATATAGCAATACCGTTAACCCGGCGCAATTTGAGCCGCTGTTTAGGCATTCTTGAAAGGCTGCTGGTTGGCTTAATATGCTATAGGCTCCTTCCATCAATTGTCCCGAGTGTCCTAGTGGTCCGGGCGTGTCTTGACGCTCGGGGCCGCGCCTCTTAGAATCCATAGTGGCCGGACGAACACTCCTCTCACGGCGTTATGCAATCAAAGATGCAATCACGTGGTAACGAATGCCTGAGCATTATGCGCGTAGCCGACGCTAATCTTCCGACCGAGTTTGGATGCTTCAGGATCGTCGGCTTTGTCAACGCAGCCACGGGTGAGGAGTTCGTGGGCCTTGTGAAATCGCGCTCGGACCAAGATAAGCCCGCGTTGGTGCGTATTCATTCTCAATGCCTCACTGGAGACGTCTTCCATTCACTCAGGTGCGACTGCGGAAGCCAGCTTCATACCGCGATGAAGACGATTGACGAGTATGGCGTTGGCGCCGTCGTCTATCAGCACCAGGAGGGACGCGGCATAGGCTTGATGAACAAGATTCGCGCATACGCGCTTCAAGACAAAGGCATGGACACCGTCGAGGCGAACCTCTCGCTGGGGTTCGAAGCCGACCTGCGCCAATACGAATGCTGCGCGGAGGTGATCAGACAACTCGGATTCGCGCGCATACGTCTTCTTTCAAACAATCCCGCAAAGGTCGACGCCTTGCGCGCGGCGGGCATTGACGTGATCGAACGCGTCCCAATCGAGATTATCCCTCACGCCAAAACCATCGGATACCTTAAGACAAAGAAGGAAAAGATGGGACACCTCTTGGAAACGCTTGACGGCGAGTGATCCCGCCAAGAGTCATAAAATGGCCAAGTATACTCCTGACGCACTCGACGCCGCCGTGGGTGGAACCCTTCTTGGAGCCGATGGGAGCCAGGTAAGGCCAGGTGTTTGGGAAAATTGCGTCTATTACGCCCGCGACGGATTCGTTTATCACGTGACCGCCGACCTAACCGGCAAGAAGCGTCGAATCGCAATCGCAGGCAAGCGTTCAGTGGGAGAGTACTTGAGATGGGTGGACGGGTTGTTCGCGCGAGGTCAGGTCCCGGATGAAAAGAATGCGGTCCATTTCAGAGCAGCTCGAACCCTTCGAGAGTTGCTCTGACGCGAACCTCAGTTGCTTGGTCTGGAGATTCTATTTTCGTTTGAAAGACCGGTGGCCGATGCGCCGCCGCCCCAACTCCGGGCAGCGGCGTTTTTCATAGTGAACTCAACGCTAACCTTTCCGCTTGAAGAACTCCGAATTCTTGCGAATAAAACTATCCCATTTCGCCGGCATGCCGGACTCGATGAAAATCGCCGACACCGGGCAAACCGGCTCACACGCCCCACAGTCGGTGCACGTCGAGGGATCGATATACATCTGCTCTTCCTTCGGACCGCCTTGTATGCAGTCAACCGGACAAACGTCAACGCAGGCGAGTTCCTTTGCGCCTATGCACGGTTGACAAATCACGTAAGCCACACTGAAATGCTCCCGGCCGGCGCCGCCTATTTATAATGATCCGCGTTGATCGCAATGAAATGCTTCCACTGCTCCGGCGTATCGTCCTCGGTAAAGATCGCCTGAACGGGGCACGCCGGCTCGCACGCTCCGCAATCTATGCACTCATCCGGGTGGATGTACAACATCTCCGCGCTTTCGAAGTCCGCCTCATCCTTGCGTGGATGAATGCAATCCACTGGACAGACGTCCACGCACGCC
Source organism: Blastocatellia bacterium (assembly GCA_023265195.1). Taxonomy (GTDB): domain Bacteria; phylum Acidobacteriota; class Blastocatellia; order UBA7656; family UBA7656; genus QHVH01. Next base: position 4,851 of record JAHFUG010000360.1, read on the forward strand.
GTGTCTTTCGTGCCTATGCAAGGTTCCGCAATTATGTACGCCATTCTAGCCTTACTCCTCCTTTTCAGTTGAACGACGGAATGAACTTGGTTTCGATTGATCCCCGGTTAATGTCGCTGATTTTCCGAAAAGAGTCAATCTCAATCACCTCAAGCTAACGTCCTTTTCGGACTAATGCCCGCCACCTGACGCCGGCCCCGACGCCGCTTATCTCCCGGCTAGGCGCGCACCTCCTTGCCGTAGGTTCCTCCACAACTATATGCGCAAACCAACTCCTTCAAGTGACGGCGAGATTTCTCCCGATTTCAGCGCGTCTGAAAGTTTGAATAAACCTCGGAGCCTCGCAAGCCACCAAACATCGCTCAATCCGGAGATGGATCGAACGTTACGTGAGGGATCATCTCGACGTTCTCTTTTAGCGTTATGCGTCCGGCCATTTTCTCAGCCTGCTTTACTTTTGGCGTCACCGCGAGCGCGCTGTCGACCAGCTTGTCATTAGGTCTGAAGCCAAGCCCGAATTCCTTCAATTCGGGACGCCGCATCAATCGCTCGATTCCCCAAACCGTCTCATCACGTGCCAGAGCGCATATCTCGCTCTGCCGAGACATGATTATCGCCTCCTCGGGACATGCTTCCACGCAATATCCACAAAACACGCACCGGAGCATGTCGATCTCGAATCGCGTCGGAAACTTCTCGATGAGCGGATCCGGATGCTGGCCCGGCTCGATATATATGCAGTCCGCCGGACACGCCGTCGCGCACATGTAGCAAGCCACGCAACGGGGCGTCCCATCCTGCCGAGCCGTCAGTATGTGCGCTCCCCGATATCGATCCGAATATCTGCGGCGCTCCTCGGGATAGCTTATCGTTGGACTGATCTGGCCGGTCAGGTTTTGCGCCATCCGGGATATCGTCAGCTTCATTCCCACCAACGGGCCAAGCACTTCCTTAGTGAATGACGACTCGCGGCCGGCCCGATCGCTTACGTTTATGACTTTACTCGCCTTCTTCATTACGTCCTTAGCCGGCAACAGAGCCCGGCCATTTAACGGCGTTCAAATCCAGATTAGCGAATTCGGGCGCCGCTTGAGCGATGGTGGACAAGACGTCGGCGGCCGAAAGCCATATCGATTTGTCTCCAGCCGCTTCAAGCAGCGCCGCAAAAATACTCCACGCGGGCAAAGAATCGCCCGGCGCATGGAGCGCTTTACCCACAGCTTGAACCCGTCCTTGATAATTCGTGTAGGTTCCTTCTTCCTCGGTCCACGCGGTCACCGGCAGGACGACGTTGGCCTTAGCCTGCCATTCCGCTTTATGCGCGGCGAGCACGACCGAGTATTCAAGCGCGTCGATGAGCTCCGCTATTTTCGCTTCGGCCAACTCGTCACTGTCTCTTCTGACAAGCGGTCCATAATAAGTGACCACGGCCGCCTTTATTCTTCCTGCGCGAGCTTCGGAGATCGCGCCTTCAACGCCCCCAAGACGCTCGCTCGTCAAGCCGAGCATCAGCGCGCCCTTCGCGTTCGGGTGTTTGTCGAGACGCCGGAGCACATCGTCCTCGCGCTCCAACACTCGGGTGTCTTCCGAATCAAGTCGAAACTCCAGCAACTCAGCGCCCAGTTGCTCGGCCAGGTAACGCTTGAACAAAAAGAGCGCTTCGTTGGTGGCGGACGCGGAAGCCAGCCCTAGCACCGAAACCGGGCCATATTTTCTCGCCGCTTCCTTGAGGCCAGAATGCGCAACGGTCACGGCCTCGCTCCACTCCGCCGGCGCTTGCATTCCATCCCGGCCTTTTATCAACGGAAACTTGACCCGGTCACCCTTTGAAACTTCGTGAAAACTCATCCTTCCTTCGTCGCAGAGCCAGCTCTTGTTCACGTCCACGTTGCGGCGTGGAATCACTCGAAAGATAGTTCCGTCACGGTGATCGATTCTGACATTACAGCCGGTCGAGCAGCCGGCGCACACGGAGTCCGTGCTGTGAAGAAACCACACCCTGCACTTGAATCTGAAATCACGCGACGTAAGCGCGCCGACCGGACAAATATCAACGACGTTCCCGGAGTAGGGATTCAAGATCGGGCGGTCCTCGAACGTCCCGATTTCAACGTGATCGCCGCGGCCGAAGAACTGCAGCTCCCCCGTTCCAGTCACGTGATCGCAGAACCTCACACAACGCGAGCACAACACGCAACGCTCAGTGTCAAGAACGACCATCGGGCCAAGGTCGATCACTTTGCGCTTGCGAACTTTCATCTCGAGAGGAATCTCACTGGTGTGCAGACCGTACACCATGTAGTAATCCTGCAGCCGGCACTCACCCGCCTGGTCGCACACAGGACAATCGACGGGATGATTCACCAGCAGGAACTCGAGAACGCCTCGAACGGCTTCTTTCACCCGTTCATTATTGGTTCGAACTACCATGCCCTCAGCGACCGTCGTCGCGCAGGCCGGCGTTAGCTTGGGCATCTTCTCGACGTCGACCAGACACATACGGCAGTTGCCGTCCACCGGAAGATCCGGGTGATAACAATAATGCGGAATTTCGACGCCGGCCTCGGCGGCCGCCTGGATGATCATCGCGCCGTCGCGAACCTCTATCTCTCTATCATTAATAATCAGCTTCGTCATTTGTCATTTTGTCATTTGTCATTTGTCATTTGTCATTTGTCATTTGTCATTTGTCATTTGTCATTTGTCATTTGTCACTTGTCACTTGTCACTTGTCACTTGTAGGCACTTGTCACTTGTCACTTGTCACTTGTCACTTGTAGGCACTTGTCACTGCCCAAAAAACGGAGAAACAGAAGACAAATGACAAATGACAAGTGACAAATAACAAATCAGTTTCCCCCGCAAAACTCCTCAAACTCGCTTCTGAATTTTGTCACGAAGCTTCGAATCGGCATTACGTCGGCGTCGGCGAGCGGACAGATGGTCTTGCCCTCCATCATATTCGCGATCTTAAGCAAGAGATCCAAATCCGACCGTTTTCCCTTCCCTGCTACTATGTTTCTCAGTATCTTCGCCGCCCAGCCCGTTCCTTCCCGGCAAGGCGTGCACTGTCCGCAAGACTCGTGCGCATAAAAATCGGCGATGACCGATAGCACTTCCGGCATCTTCGTAGTCTCGTCGAAAACGATGACGCCTCCTGACC
>JAHFUG010000063.1:0-21628 GCA_023265195.1 Blastocatellia bacterium
CAATCATCAATTCCCCCATCAATTCCCCTTCCCCGCATTCATCAATCATCAATTCCCAATTCCCCTTCCCGGCATTCATCAATCATCAATCATCAATCATCAATTCCCAATTCCCCTTCCCGGCAATCATCAATCATCAATTCCCAATTCCCCTCTTCTAATACCCCTCTTCTATCAGTTGCTCCACCGTTATCCGGCTGCGCTCTACAGATGGTTCCTGTTCGCGTTGCATCAATCGCTCGACGTACTTAGCCAATACGTCGACCTCGATGTTTATTCGATCGCCCCCCTTCAGATCGCACAACGTAGTTTCTCGCCAGGTGTGAGGGATAATCACAACTTCAAACCAATCCGCGCCAAGGCTCGCGACCGTCAAGCTGACGCCGTCAACCGTGATCGAGCCTTTCATCGCAATGTACCGGCCGAGTTCCGTTGGGAAGCGAAACCGCATTCGATGCGCGTTGCCCTCGGGTTTCGAGAAGAGGAACTCCGCCGTTCCATCAACGTGTCCCTGAACCATATGACCGCCGAGTCTTTCGCCGACGGCCAACGCGCGTTCGAGGTTGACTCGATCGCCCGTTCGAAGCCGTCCGAGAGTCGAGCGATTGAGAGTCTCCAGAGATGCGTCCGAAGAGAAGTGAGTCGGACTCATTTCGATGACCGTCAGGTCCACGCCGTTGATAGAAATGGAATCGCCGATTCGGGTTCCATCAAGCACTACTTTAGCCTCGATCACGAGCCGAGCCCCATCCGTCCGCCGGTCGAGCCGCCGCACGCGGCCGGTCTCCATTATCAGGCCGGTAAATATTCCCATGCGCTTGTTCGGTTAATCCCGCGGATTGGTTCTTGCCGCTAACCTGCTGTCTCGAACCCCTCGTGCTTGAATGAGTTTTCAGTCTATCCATGCCGTTCTACTATTTCAAGCGCGTGCTCTAACAGGGCTTCGACAGTCAGTTCCGTGGTGTCAATTAGAATCGCGTCGGAGGCCATCACGAGCGGAGTGGCCGCTCGTCCGGTGTCGCGGCTGTCTCTTTCGGCGATCTCGCGTTCCACTTCTTCGATTGCGACGAGACGACCGCGTTCACTCTCTTCTTGTGAGCGCCTGCGTGCGCGCGCCTCTAATGAAGCGTCCAGAAAGAGCTTCACTCTCGCGTCCGGAAAGACTCGCGTTCCGATGTCGCGGCCGTCCATGACAACGGCGCCGGCGTCGCTCATCCGTCTCAGCTTTTCGACAACCGCATCGCGAACCTCGGGGATCGCCGCCACGATAGAGCTTGCGCTAGTCGCGTCCGGCAGCCGGATTCTTTGGGTGACATCGCGCCCGTCGAGTAGGACCGTGAGGCGATCAGGGGGGCCTTCAAGGCTGATGTTCCCCTTGCGCGCGGCGTCGATTATGGCCGGGCGATCTTCCATCGAGGCGCCGCTGTCGATGACCTTGCAAGCGATAGCGCGGTACACGGCGCCGGAATCTATGTAAAGCAGACCGAGCCGTTGGGCTAGAGCCTTGCCCAGCGTGCTCTTTCCGGACCCCGAAGGTCCGTCGATGGCTATGGTCATCTTCTTAACCATTGGGCCTTTCGATGTACGGCGGCTTCAGCCTCTATTTGAGTTTGGCAATCTTACCGAAAGAACGTTCTTCCCTTTCCCAAATCCCACCCATGGCAGTGGGTGGATAGTTCAAGCTCAACCTACAAAGAGCGCCTTCTCCCCTCCCCGGAATCCCACCCACGGAAGTGGGTGAATAGTTCAAGCACAACCTACACAACGGTGGCGTTCTTCCTTCCCAAAATCCCACCCACGGCAGTGGGTGGATTGTTCAAGCGCAACCTACACAACGGCGGCCTTCCTCCCTTTCCCAAATCCCACCCACGGCAGTGGGTGGATAGTTCAAGCACAACCTACACAATGGCGACGGTCTTCCGTTTCCCAAATCCCACCCACGCTCTTTACATCTCCCAGGAGTACAGGCGAAAGCCCGCGTTATTTCATTGCCTCCTGAACCGCCGACAAAGCTCTCTCGCAATCGGCGCGGCTCACGTCTTTGTGAGTCACCATTCGCATTTGCCGAGAGTCAAGCGCAATGGCCAGCACCCCCCGTTCCTTCAGCCGAGCTTGGAGATCCTTCGCGTCGATAGGGCCATCAACCTCGAAGACCAATATGTTGGTCGCCACTCGCTCCGGGTCGAGCTTGATCCCCGGCACTTGAGCCAATCCCTTCGCGAGCAATTGCGCGTTGGAATGATCTTCCGCAATGCGAGAAGTCATCTTCTCCAGAGCGACGATGCCCGCCGCCGCCAGCACGCCCGCTTGCCTCATGCCGCCGCCCAACATTCTTCGAATCTTGCGTCCACGCTTGATGAATTCGCGAGGGCCGGCGATCATCGATCCCACCGGGGCCCCGAGCCCTTTCGACAAACAAAACATCACGGAATCGAACGGCCGAGCGATTTCCGACACATCGCGCTTCAGCGCGGTCACCGCGTTGAAGATTCGCGCGCCGTCCAAATGAACAGGCAGGCCCAGGGCATGCCCTCTCTGGCAAATGTCCTCCATCGCTTCGATCCTCATCACTACGCCGCCAGCGAGGTTCAGCGTGTTCTCGACCGTGATCAGCCCGGTGTCGGCGACATGAGGGTTGCCCTTTCGTATCGCGGGCTCGATGAACCGCCAGTCCAACACGCCGTCTTCGCCTCGAACCGGACGAGCTAGAGTTCCGCTGACAACCGCCATTGCGGACATCTCCATGTTGAATATGTGGCTCCGCTCTTCGAGGATCACTTCCTGGCCGGGCTGCGTATGTAAACGAATGCAGATTTGATTTCCCATCGTGCCCGTCGGCGTGAACATCGCGGCTTCTTTGCCGAGCATAGCAGCGGCAAGCTCCTGGAGCCGGTTTACGGTTGGGTCCTCTTCAAAGACGTCGTCGCCGACCTCCGCCCTGGCCATTGCTTCGCGCATCTCGTCCGTGGGTTTAGTCACCGTGTCACTGCGCAGATCGATATGGTTCATATGAGAACTCTCCTGATTGTTCAATCACTGCAAAACAGAATGCGAGCCCGTTCGATCCATCCTCTTCTCGATGATCGTACCTGAAGCCCTTCGATGCTTTTTAGGCCACGCTTCTGATATAGGGCAGCCTCTGAGGTTTGGCCGCTTTTAGCGAGGACCAAATTCAAATGCCGCGTTCGACTTCAGTCAAATCCCCCATCTCGGCTGACAGCATAGGCGAATACCTCGGCTCGCCTCAAGCAACGTTTGAGTGGTGGGGTAATTGTGTGTTGCTGAGACAGGAAAGAAGAGTTTCTCGCAAAGACGCAAAGATCGGCGCAAAGGCCGCGACGCAGCTTTACAAGAAAGAGAATCGCCGGATGCAATGAACCGCCTAAAGGCCGCTACGAGGGAGCCCGCAACAAGAAGCCCGCCGGCGAAGCAAACCCGAAGAATCTCATTTTTTCTCAGCCGCCTTCTTTGCGGCCTTTGCGCCGATCTTTGGGTCTTTGCGAGAGACTCTTTTTTCCCAGATTTGGCCGCGGACGGAGCTTGTCCGAAGAACAACACTGTATGATCCCACCACTACCAACGTTTGCAATCAACCATCCAGTTCGGGATAATCACCGACTGCCCGGCCGGCGAATCGGCCGCGCAAACCCATCACAAACAAAATAGAGGAGCCACAATGGAATTCCTGTCCAAGGGCGATTTCGACCGCGCCCGCGAGCAAGTGAAGCCGCACGTCCACCACACTCCGCTGCTGACCTCGCGAATACTAAGCGGGCTCACCGGATTCGACATTCGCCTCAAGGCCGAGTTGTTTCAGCGGACCGGCTCCTACAAGATTCGGGGGCCGTTGAATAAGTTCTCCCGCTTGAGTAAGGAAGAGCGCGACCGTGGAGTCATCTGCTCGTCGGCTGGGAATCATGCTCAGGGCGTAGCGTTGGCGGCGGCGATCAACGGAATGAAATCGGTGGTAGTGATGGCCGAGAACGCGACCCCCTCGAAGGTTCAGGCGACGCGTGGCTACGGCGCCGAAGTGGTGCTTCACGGAACCATCTGGGACGAAGCGAACGAGAAGTGCAAACAAATCTGCGCCGAGCGGGGACTCACCTATATTCATCCGTTCGACGACCCTCACCTGATCGCGGGCCAGGGAACGCTTGGCATGGAAATCTTCGATGATTGGGCCGAAGCCGATGTGGTGGTCGTTCCGATCGGAGGCGGAGGCTTGATATCGGGTGTTTCGATGGCGCTCAAGAATCTCAATCCAAAGATCAAGATCATCGGCGTCGAATCATCCGGCGCCCCCGCGATGAATCAGAGCGTCGAGCAGGGCCGCCTGGTGACTCTGGATCGCGTTGACTGCGCCATCGACGGCCTGAAGGTGAAACGCGTCGGCGAGTATACATTCGAAGTGGTTCGTCATTTCGTTGACCAGCTTGTAATGCTGCCCGACGAGAAGATATTCGAGGCGATGATCTGGATAATGTCGCACTGCAAGCTGGTGGTGGAAGGGGCGGCGGCCGCGTCGGTGGCGGCGGTGCTCAATGGACTCGTGAAAGCGCCGCCGGGATCGAAGGTGGTCTGCGTGCTTAGCGGAGGGAATGTGAACCTGGATCAGATCAAGGGACTGACGTGGAATTAGTCAATAGGTCGGTTGGTACAAACCTATGAAGTTCAGGATCAAATAGTGGCGTTCCTGGCTCAAACTTTGAGGCTCTTTTTCCTTAACGATGAGGCTCCGGAGGCTGAACGAAGCGTGGCGGTCAGCCTTTCTTCGACCGGCGATGGCGCTTCACGATCTCAATCCACGGCGCGCGTTCTTCTTCCAACCATTGCAACTCCAACTCCGCCTCGGGACGCCAGGGACGCACGAGGCCGCACAGTTCGAAGAATTGATTGAGGCTCTCTTCAACGGTCATTTGCGGCAGCCGCCGCTCTGCCTCCTGGTCCTGCCACTGATTGAAACGCTGGTAGCCAAGTAAAACATCGGGCAGTGTGGGTCGAACCGTGGTGGACATGGCGATTGCTCCTTCCGGTTGGCATTGTACCTCAAACGTCCTGCCGATGTAGACCGGATGAGCCCTTCCCCGCCCCGCCACCTCGGCCCCGCGCCCGTCGGCCACGTTAGCGGGCACGGGAGTTTAGCCTGGCGTTTCAACGCCGCTGGACTCTTGTCATTGCGTTGCGCTTTCGGTAGCAAGAAATTGGTTCAGGTTCGCCAAACATCAAAAACTCTCAGGTCGGGAAGGGTGGCTTGCCCCCGCTCTCCAGGCAGTTTGAGTGATGCGAGGGCAACGGGGGCACGAGGCAAGTGCGGTCGGACTACAAGTTCGTCAGGCGCGCGTCGGGACAAGCTGATTTAGCCGAAATACCTCAGGATAGTTGCCCTCCGCGAGCCATTGGTGGACGGCTACGTTGGATCTGGTGTCGAGCCCCATCCCTATCGCGAACGCAAGGGGGACCGGCGCGGAAGGAAATAAGTGCAGTTCACGGCAGCCCTCGGCCAGCAGCGTTAGGAGCACCGTGGTTGTTTCGCGCGCTATCTGCAACCAATCAGCATCCAGCGGAATGTCTCCGCCATGATTAGAAATGATATGAGCGAAACCGGCCCTGTCTTTCCGAGCAAGCTCATCCACGCCCTTGGTCCGGTTCGGAGCAAAGTCGAGAGCCGCGTACATCTTGTGCGCCGGACGCTCGGTTCCTTCCGTTGATATGTGTCTGAAGTCGCGGTTGGGTTGAAGCTTCACAATCTGAGGACCTCGGCCGCCAGTAGCCGGCACGGTGAGCTTCACAACAGGAGTGTAGGCCAGACGGCTTGGGCTCTTCTGATGATGATGTATTATAGCTTCCTGTTTGGTTCCCAGCGCGGCGCCCAATCCAATCGCATAACAAGCAGGCGCTCGCATGAAGAAATGGTAGACCTTCGGCTCCGAGATGGCTCTCCCAATCTTGGCGACGATATCGCAGCCCTGAAAGATCGCTCGCTTCCATTCATCGGCGTCGGTCGGCAGCCACAACGGTTCGTAATAGAATGAATAGTCCTCGTTGCGGAGTCCCTGCTCGCGATGCTGCTCCTCGCTGAAATCATATCCGGCCATCGCCTCCCTCGCGTCCCGGGTCAACTCTTCAAATTGGTCCCGTGAGCATCGCATTCCTATCATCACCGGCAGGTGCTCTGGGAAGCGCAGGTCCAATGAAACGCCGTCTGGGTTTCGATCGTGGCGGAAAATCCGGCGGCTCGCCTTATCGCCCGCGGTGGAGCAGCCAAGTTGGAATGCGGCGGGAACGTCATGGCCGTTTGCGAGGCCCCGATAGAAACCGCCGGAGAAGCCCAGCGCCATATCGTCGCCGATCGGTGTTCGCGTGCTTATTACATCGTGGACGTACGGCAGTATGGCGTCCGCCTGCAGGCTGCTGTAGCACGAGTTGAGGACGACGCAGCTTATCTTGCCGCCCAAATGTTCGAAGATGCCTTCCAGGTCACGAGGCAAAGCGGGAGTTGATTCTCCCGCATCATTCTCGAGACAGATTCCTCCCTTCGACCCGTGCCCCGAGAAATGAACGATGTCCGGACCAAAATCGATCAATTCCTGGACGAAGTCGAGATGCCGCGTAGCAGGTGAATGTTTGAGCGTGAATTTGTCGCCGTGTTTGGACAGCTTACGACTCTCTTCGACGACTCTGTATTCCTTGCCGAGCCGCAAGCGGCTCAGGTCGGTGGGCTCGGCGGTCACGAAGAGGATTTTGATCATAATTTTGCTCCTTTCGTTGGATTGTTATCCGAGCGCAGAAAGCCAGCGCCGTCAGCAGCGCCGCCAGTGTAGCTCGCTGACAACGAGCCGCTATGAGCACCTACCGCTCCACTCTTCTCATCGTCGTAGTAGATGCGACGGAAATGATGGACTGCATGATGAAAGACGACCATGTATGCCCCAATCGCTATTGGGTCAGTTAGATTTCGTTGTTCCAGCCTAGGTTCAGCACGGCTGCTGGGAAGGCTCATGTAGGACCTAAAGCCTGACTGGGCTAAAGCGGCGTTTATCTATCTCCAGCTTATGGGTCTTGCGCGCATGTAGTCCGAAAGTGGGACTTGGCCCGGCTACCGGATGCAGCCGGGCCGAGTCATTTCGCGCCTGTAAAGAGTTACTCTCTGAACTCCGGTACGCTTCTCTCCGTTCCGACCATGGCACATCACCGCTGTGGACTTTGATGGGTGCGGGGCACGGCTGGCAAGGAAATTTGAAGCAAGGGATAAGGACGTAGATAACGATGCGACAACAAAGCAGGTTAGCGCAGATGATTGAACATTCCCCCCTATCATCTAATTCGATACCTTCTTTGAACGTCGCAATTCCTTATTTTTACTCTTAAGACTCTCCGTCAATTCTTCCACACGAGATAAAGCAGTATTGGCCGAAAGCACAAAATCTCCTCTCTGGCTACGCAACAGATTGGCTGTAGGGCAGGTGTCCCATTTATGCTTCTGTCTGCATTTACCTTCTACGCCTCCCTCGGAAACAAGATGTCCATCCCGTGCGCCCAAAGCGGTCCGCACATAAATTTCGCTGCCATCTTGACGACACCCCTTCTTATCTTTGCTTTCTGCTTTCAAAATTTCCAAATCCCTTTCGAGCAAAGGATCAATAATTGGAGGCACGTGGCAAAAACCACTCACGCTTTCTACGCGTCTCCTCCAGTCCTCAAACTCCTTATTCGTTCTAAACTTGTCACGGTAATTCCGCAAAATCATTGAATCGCCTGGCTTATTATCCACGCAGACTTCAGGCTTAGACAACTGTTGAAACTCAGCAACATCACGTTTCTCCTTTAACTTCTCTCGAATTTGTTGCTGAACGTCTTCCATCCATTTGGGGTTACTCAAATAAAGAGGGTTCAGGTCTTTCAATTCGTATGGAACATCTACCGCGTCATGGAGCAACGGGATTATGAAGATACCTTTTCTCTCCTTTTGTTGGGCTAACGCCTCGCGAAGTTCCTCTTGGAAAACGCCATCAGAGAGACACGCAAAATTGGATAAGAGCGATAGAAACAGTGTGGCCCTTCCTATCTCTTTTTTTATTTCTTCACGCCATTTCTCTCCACCTTTCAGCCTCTCTTCATCGAGCCAATAATCATATCCCTCGTCTTTAACATTTTTTCGGACAATCTCCATGAAGTCCCGATCAGCCCGTTTGTAGCTAATAAATATCCTCACGCCCGCCGGTTTTGCTCCTGCATTTTCGTGCAGTAATTCTCTGAAACGCTTGGCGGTTTTAAAAAGTGAGTACAATTCGAGTGTGAGGCTCATGTGAATAGGACTCTTCTTCGCAAATGCATTCTCTAAAATGTGAGGTTCGATGACCAGCTTCATCTTACTTGACATCCTCCATGCCGGCGGTTGTCGCTTTGCTTTCTGAAACTATCGAAAACATCGACGAATCTAGGAAGGCTCGCTCAAAAAAACTACCGAACTCGGTCATGCCTCCCACTAGCCTTCCGTACGGATCGGCGTCAATATACTCAATTGTGCTTACACTCGACTTCCTATCTCTCGTCACGAAAGCTAGGCCAAAGTCTCTACCGGCCAGATTAAACTCTTCCAAAAGCCGCTCGGGGCGCCCTTCACTATTTGCATCATCGGAATCAAAGTAGCGCGGTTTTCCTCCAGCAATCCTGAGTTGTAACCGCAACAGGATATGCTCGGAGTGAGTTTCGATAAGACAACGACGGCGAACTCGCTCTTTATCGCGTTCGTTGTTCCTTTCCTCTCTTCCTTTCTCCTCTTTGACCTCTCTGTTTTTTTCTTCCGCAGTCAATTCGCTAACACATTCGATAAACAAGTCAGCAGCAGATGCCTGGGCTTCTGGATGCAGGTGCAGCTCAGGCTGTTCAATAATAATGAAAGCCTCGTCATCAGCGGTTAGGCAGGTGACAATCACAGGCAGAATTTGGGACGCTCCGAACCCCATATCCTTGATATTGATTTCAAAACTGCCGGCTTGGCTTTCTTTCGAGTTGTCACTCTCGGATATCACAAGTTCCCTAAGCACCACCTGACGATCCGGTGTTTCCTTACTGGTATCCGGTTTATGACGGATTGATCTGGCTAGGCCGAACGCTATCATCCACTTTTCGATTTTCTCTCTAAGAGATACCGATTCGGATGAATCGAGGTATTTGAGGAACGCCTGACCACTTTGTTTGCGAAGCAACTGGCGCATTCTTTCATCAATCAGATAATAGCGTTCCGGCAACGGTCTGATCGGCCCCATGTAAATAATGCTTTTCAGAAAAGCGGCAATCTCTTCTTTGCAGAAACTCCACACTTGTATGACTTCGTTGACCTGCTTATGCTCGGTTTCATTAATGTCTGAAAGGCTGTTCTTATCGAGTTCAAGTTTCGGCAGAAACCCGTCTTGGCACGGAAAGGCAAAATACGCCCCCACAGCGTCAGAACTTTTCGAAGAGAAATGTGTGCTGCTGTATCCGCTCAAGCTCGGTTCGAGGTCGGGGTCAAGCTGTAATGTTAGCAATCGCCTCTTCTCACCCATCCACCTTGTTGTTTCGTGCTGCCAAAGGTCAAAGCCGACTACTACTACTGCATCCTTGTTCAGACTGAAGCTTAGATTTACTTCGAAGCTGATCGCGCCGTCTGCCGAGGACTTTACGCGTTCATTCAATGCTACCCATTCAAGGTCCTTGCGATCCCGAATCTCTCTCAGTGAGATTTCGCACATGAAGCCGAAGCTGATCGGTTTCCACCAATCTGCCTGATTAGCAAACCCCTTGTGGAATTTTGGCTTGCCTTGTGAAGGATTGTGCAGCGCTGCCTTGAAGCTGCCGACATCCACCCCGCCTTCGTTCACGAATGTTATAGGGTCACCGTTCTCTGCTGCCGTCAGACTTTGCATAAGCAGACGGAGTGCTCGAATGAGAACGCTTTTCCCGCTGGAATTACGACCGTATAGCAGGTTGATCTTTCGCAACTCAATCCACTTGCTATCTCCAAAAGCCATGAAGTTTTTCACTCGAAACGCTGTCACAGGCATTGTTCGGTCTTCCTCCTCTTGGCTCAGTCGTCATTGCAGAGGGCGAACGTCGTACGCTTCTCTCTTCGCCCCTCTCTGTCTTACCTTAAATTCGACTCTTTGATTTTCGCTCAGGGACTTCGGGTCGAAGGCAAGCTGGCTATCGTGAAAGAGTATCTCTTCCCCCGGAGAGTCGTCAGCTTCGATGATCCCGTTATTTCGATGTAATCCAAGGCCGAAATCTTTCACACTCCCGATCTTGTAGCCTGAAGAAGCCGCCGGCTTTTGAGCCCTTTCGAGTGTTGTCACATTCACCGGAGATGGATTGTTCGGTTTCTCCTTCTCGCTCCCGGCCGCTGCTTTTACCGACGCACTCCTAATCTTCTCAACGACCGCCAAAGGATCCGGCAGAACGGGACGGTCTTTGTATTCGTTCGTCTTGAGATCACTTGATCCTGAACCGGCTCGCTCGATCTCCAAGTAGCGTGTTTGATCCAACCAATGATTGTCGTCCTCGCGCCACTGCAACATCGCCAGCAACATCCGAATGCGTTCAACCTCAGCCAGCCTTGTCTGCTGTGGCGCGGCGATTCGCGACAGTACGAACTTCTCGAACCTTCCGACGTAGGGCTTTGCTGATTCTTCCCTCTCGGCATGATTCAGTCGGTTATTGCGAAACAGCGATTGGTAACGGTTTTTGCGGTCAGTGACAAGGAGCCGGGCCGTGATCGCTACCGCGCCCATGCCAAGTGGTTTGCCCATACTGAGTTTGTGGCGATAGGTCTGGTCATCTTCGCCAGGCAACGTCAAAGCCCAAGCCAACGCGCCAAGCTCCTCAGGTCTGAGGCTCTCGAAATAAATTCTAAAGCGGAACTTCACCCCGGATCGCACAGGCAAGATGCGCGTCAACTGTGATTCGCTTACCTTAGCGGTGTTGTTTATAGGTGGGGTTGGGCCTTTGTGCCAGTAGAGTTTGTGGCCACGCAACTCCGTATGGTCCGTGGAATGGATGTAGTGGGCCAGTGATTGGCGGTTGTCGGGATCGTGACCCTTAGCGGCACCCTGCACCAGATAATGCTGAAAGGTCGTGGCTTTCGGACTGCCGAGTGTAGCTGGCGTGATCGGCTTTTCGGCGTACCAGATCTTATCTTTGGCTTCGACGAAGTTGGCGTCGGTGACGAAAACGCGGCCTGCGCATTGGTCTTTCTTTGTGCCCTTTCTTTCCACCCAGCCGAAGATCGCCTCAGCTAAATCGGGTTCTGTTGCATCACGTATGTGTTCAGGGATCAAGTCCGCGGGCGTCGTTACTTTGCCCGGCGTGGTTTGCGCTGGCACGCGGAAGTTGGGCGTATGCCCGAACCAGAGCACTCTACCGGATTTCTTATCTGTGACGTAGAAGACCGGCGCGCCGTCCTCCAACACACCGGTAGGCCGACCGCCTTCTTTCCCCCGTAAATCTTCTTGTTGAAATGGCGTCAGGCTGTTGAGGTAGGCGTCTTTTGGGTTGAGGTAGCCATCTTCTAATTTGTAAGTCAACTCGAGCGGTTTGGCATTGGGGTTTTCTGGTAAGACCAGCGTGTGATTGCGGCGCGGAGATTCCCGTCCTTTCTGATTGGTTTCCAGCATGTTCCCAGAGCAGACTAAAACGCCTTTGTGCTTATAACCGAGTTCTTCATCGCCGATCCGTGTAATCTCTGTGTACCGCCCAAAACGATTCCTGCTCTCGATAACGTCGAAGCTGACGTGGAAGTAATCAGGCAGGTATTCGGGATCGTCAAAACAATAAAAGTTGGTGATTGCGTCGGTTGGAATTTTTCTCTCTTTGACCTTGAGGAAAGCACCCTGATCAGGCCAGCCTTTCTCTTTCGGAGTCAGAGCGGGTCGGACGAACCATTCACCCTTGTCCGTCTTTTTCAGGTAACCGGCACGAACGTTGCTGCTGAATTGACCGATGATTTGGCGATATGGCTCGGAGAGCGGATCTTCACGCGGCGCGGCTACAGCGCGAAAGGTAATTGATGGCGAAGCGTTCACCCATTTCATCTTGCCGTAGCTAATAATCTCGATCAGCGAGCGCAGCATACCGCGCAGCGAACTGCCGGGAATAATCGGCACGGGCTGCCCGTCTATTTGTTTGTACGAATAGAACGGCGCGCGTTCGAGCTTCTCCTCGACGCTCAGGTCTTTGGCTTTCTTATCGGCTTTCTCGTATTGGGCGAGCGTCATCATCCCTCGCACGTAGACCGGCGAGCACGTCTCCATCTCGCAATCGAACCAGCCGGTGTGCAAGTCTTCGTGGTAACGATCCTGCGCCGGCGGCATATCGGTTGTGATGATATTGGCCGGCAGCGGCACGAAGTTGTAAGGCGCGCGGGCGCGGCGGCGCGGGTTTGTCGGGTTAGTGTGAACCGGTCTCTTATTGGTTCTGTTATTTGCCATTCTTGTCCGGCCTCCCTGTTTTGATTGACTTCAAACGGCTGCAATAGAATCTCGCTTGCCCGTCATCATCCGGTATTAAGTAGTGGCAAACCGTCAGGATCACTCGCTCGTCTTTGCCCAGCGCGTCCGTCGCCTCTATTGGCACGATTTGGCGAATACCGGTTCCTTTTTTGAATTCATAGATCGCGGTGAATCCGGCTTTCTTGGGCGGAGCGGGAAGCTCATGTCCTTTATCTCCGTCGTGCACCGTATCGCCATAGAGAATTTGCGGTTCTTCAAGAATAGCGACCTCGGTCGCGCCACCCTCCATTACCACGCGTCCGCGCCATCGGCCTTCGGCTTCGCGCCAGATGAACACCTCGCCCTTGTCGCCGAAGACGCGGCATTGTTGAACTGTTACGGAGCGCAGCTTCGGCGTCCAATCATCATTCGCGTCCGGCACGCAGAGTTTGTCGCCGTCAACACGCCCCCACAACACGCCGTCATCAAGGTGGATCAAAGCGTTGCTCACGCCGTCCGCGCCTAAATGATCCGTCGCGAGCTTCACCAGCCGTATGCCTTCATCTTCGGCGAAGGCGGCTGGAATCTGTTCAGGCGACAAAGGCTCGATGTGTATTCTGCTTTCACTCATTTCTCAATTTTCTCCCAATTCACCCGTTGCAGCGCGCCGACGTAGGCTTCGAGTCCGGCCGCGGCATTCTCGCCAGTGAGAGTGATGTCTCCATTGCGCGAGTCGTCGCTCATCTCTGTCTCCCCGCGACGGCTGTGCCGCAACTTCGCCTTCACGCCGCGCAACCGGCCTCGACCGATATTCGATTCGCCGCCGAGCGGCAGGTCGCCCAGCCAGAGGTCCTTCAGAACAAGCAGGAGTAGCCCAACTTCCGCGTCTTCGGGATTGCGCAGCCGTAATCGCAGCTTGACGCCGCCACCGAAATGCGGCG
This sequence comes from Blastocatellia bacterium, assembly GCA_023265195.1. Classification (GTDB taxonomy): domain Bacteria; phylum Acidobacteriota; class Blastocatellia; order UBA7656; family UBA7656; genus QHVH01. The sequence goes on from JAHFUG010000063.1 coordinate 13,406, forward strand.
CTTCTTCGAGCAGTGCCGCTTCTATCGTGCCGCCGGTGAAGCGGTCAAGTTTGATGCGGGTCTGCACCAAATCCTGACCGCCCATAATCAACTCTTCATTTATCACCACGCGGCTGGCGCGCGGTTCGATTTTTTCTTCATCGCTTCTATCGGCTTTTTTATTCTCCAGATCTTTGTCTTTGGGCCTGTCCACCTCGCGGCCGAACATCTTGCCGATAAATTCCCGCGCTCCAAAGATCGCATCATCACCTTTTCCGGCAAGCGTATTGGCGATGCGAAGCGCGCGATGTCGAATTGCTCCGGCGGTGCTCGTGCCAGGCAAGACAGGTTTCCTGCCCCTGTTGCGGTTCGTGCTCAGATGGACGACATCCGGCCCGCGATCCTGTTCGTCGAACCCGCCTCGCACGATCAATGACCCGTCAATCTCGAAATCGGCTTCAATCTCAAACCAATCGCGGCGATCAATTAGATCGGCTTCAGTCAGCCTGACTCCAAGCAACGATGCGATGTCGCGCGACGGCTGATCGTCGACGTTCCGTTCAGTGTCTTGTTTCGCGGAAAAGCCCGTTTTCAGCCAAGCCAGCAAGTCTTTTGGCTTGCTCAGGTCGTAAGTCATCACCGTCCATCCGGCGACACGGCAGCAGCCGAATCCGCGACGTTTGCGCGCGCCTAGTCGAATCTCGCCCTCAGCCAGCGCTTGAAGAGCAATCGCCAAAGCCTTCTTGCGCAAATCGTTCTCTTTGTCATTATCGTCGAGCAATAATTCAAACCGCAGGTTGAAGCGGGCGCCAGCGGGCAAAAGCTGGAAGTCGTATTTCTTGCCTGTCTGGGCGGAGCGGGTCTTCGGATCAATCTTGACGCCATCGCGCAATTCGACTTCGGGGCGGCCCTCGCCATCGCTCAAGGCGTCGTCAACGATCAAGGAGCTTTGCGCACCTTTTTCGTCGCCGCGATGACCGCCAAACAATTTGGTCGCGAGGAGATCGTTCTCCGTCTCATTCCATTCGCGGTAAAAAGGTGAATGCATATCGCGAGACGGCATCGGCAATTCGTACCCCCACTGTCGCTCGCGCAGGTAGTTGCGCAACGCACCCGCCAGCGAAGCACCGGTAATCAAAGCCTGTTTGTTGACCTCCTCCACCAGCAGCGGCATATCGGTCAATTCGTCCGCGTCACCGTTGCCGAAATGAGATGGAGTGGTCAACTCCATCTGGCCGGTCACGACGATCCGCTCTCGCAGGTGACGATGCCGGTGGCGTGGCGGTTTCCGATCATTTGTATTCACTTTCGTCTCTGCCATCACTTGCGCTCCTCATTCCCTTGACCCTTCGACGCACGGTACAAGACCTGATCAACGAATCGCAGTGCGTATTCAATGGCGATCTTTTCATTGACCGTCGCGGTAACAACGATCGCGCCTTCGCCCAACGTGATCGCCGCGATACTCCATTTTGCGATCATCTTCTCGCTCAATTCGCGCTCCTTCCTGTCTAGCTCTTTCTCATCGTCCTCGGGGCTTTTGTCCAAGATCGCGAGATGGGCTTTAACCCAATCGAGCAACTTCGGAAATGCCCCGCTTTCGTTAACTCTGGCTCGCTCGAATTGCTCCCGTGCACTGCGCCTCTGCTGAATGTCGGCAAGGTATTGTTTCAAGCGTTTGATGTCGGGATCGCCAGGTTTGCGTTTGGCTTGAATGCCGCGCAACACTACGCGCAACCGCGCCAATTGAGTTTTGTGTAGAGGAATCTTGTGCAGGGGTTTCTCCAGTCTTGTGTGATTGACCTCGACCCGTAATTTTTCATCCAGGCGGCGGCGCAGAATTCTCTCGGCCATCGTCTGCGCCTGTTTCCTTTCGTCGGTCGAGAGAGCCGCGAGTTCTGATTTGGGCGAGAGCTTGATTTCGTAAGACGTAAACGCTTCGTCTTTATTCTTATCCTTCATCCAGTCAACCAGGACGCGGCCAAAGCCTTCGTTGCGCCGTTCGCCGATGCCTTCGCTTTCCAGTCCGACCAGCTTCTCCCAACCGATCGGCATCGTTGTTTGATAGACAAAAACGCTGCCGGAAGTCAGCGCGACTGTTTGCGGCAATGGCAATCCCCATTTGCGATTGAAGCCGCCCACGATTTTGGACTCGGCCCAGGAGCGACCCGGCAAAAGAGTCAACGATTCAGTCGGAAGGTCTAATGCTGTTTCCAATGCGCCGCGCGGATCGAGCGTAGCCTGGCCGTTTCCATCGCGCAGCAACACATCGCTGGTGAACGCGATATGCAATTCTCTGCCGGCTTCGACCGTGGCAGGCGAATCATCGGTTCCGGACTCGCGCCAATAATCGGGCTGCTCGACTTTGTTGATCACGACTTTCCCATAACCGGCGCGTCGCGCCCGGCCAATCCACAAGGTTGCGCCCTTGAGCCACTCGACGATTTCTTCAGATTGATCGGGAGTGGTCAGAATCAAGGCCTGGAACAGCATTCCGGCCGCCAACGCTTCGTAACGATAGATGGCTCCGGAATCTTTGGTCGAACGGCCTTTGTGCGAATCTCGTTGCGTGTGCACGTTCAAACGGCGAGGCGGCGAAAAGAGAGCGGCGTCTTGTTCCTCGCGCCAGAAAAAGGCGCAGTCAGTTGATTCATTGCGAATATCGAAAGCCTTGCGGCTAAAGTCGTAAGTCTCCCGGCCATCCTCGCTGCTCCTGAAATCGTCCTTTCTCTTTCGCCAGGCAGAAGGCTTGGGCAATGCGCGGCCTTTCTCCTTATTCCTCAAATTTGGATTGAACGGATAGGCGTTGAGAAACCGCATCCGATCGCCGAAGAAAAGCCGGCGAGTCTTGTCATCTCCAGCATCAAGTTTCGTAGCGTCCGCGCTAGACCTCCTGCCGGCGTTTTGCAGATAACGCTCAATCAACGCCCCTCGCAGCAACGAACCTGAAAGGTAAGGCAATGAGACCGCGCTATTCGGCTCGCCCATTATGTCAGTGGCCAGCACCGGCGATTGCAATTCGATGGTGTAGCGAATCACGCTGAAACTATCGTGTGAGCTCATCGCCGACCTCCTTCTCGAAGAAATCAAACTGGGCGCGCATCCACTCGTCATCCTGAATCCAGGCTCGCAAACGCCCGCGCCCACGATTGCGCCCGGTGCCGGCGCGCCGCCAGGCCAGAATCGACGCTGCAAGCAAAGCTCTCTCGCGCTCATTCGGCGAGTGATCGAAAGTTAGTCGAGCTTCGAAAATCGTCCCGGGCAAGACCACTCGCATCGCCCGCAGCGAAGCTGTTTCGGGCGCGCCGAACGGCGTCATCGCCGTCTGTCGTCGAATCGCCGTCAGCGACTCCAACACATCCGTCGGCGTCAACCCGCCGGTCGCTTGCTGCCTTGCTTCCAGGGAAACAGCTATCAATCGTCGCACGCCTTCCGGCAAGCATGCGTCACCAACACGCATGATTCCCGTTTCGTCAGTCATACGGCCTCCGATACCCAGCAATCTGTCGCCCGCATCCTTCCACTTCTTCTTTCTCTCGTCGTGCTGTGTTTGCGACCTGTCAATGCCCAACATATCCAGCAAACCATCCGTCTCTTCGGCCAACAGTCCGCGCAGAGTCCGGCCGCGCAGAAAAGGCAATCCGTTCCGGTCATGTTCGACTTCACGATCCACCAAGCCCGGCAATCCATCGCCGCGTCCGAAAGTCGCCGCGCTTAGCAACTCAAACTTCAGCGCCAGTATTTCAATCGTTGTCGCCATCGTTAGCCTCTTTCAGTAGAAAATGGTGATCCATTGCCTCAATTGCATCGAAGTAGGCGCAATGGTTTCCCTCCCAACCTTGTTCGTGGAGATTGGCTGGAGCATTGGTTAACACGGGCAACTCGACATCGTTGATTTTCAGAAACTCCTGCACCGCTTCTTTGCCGCCACGTAGAGCGTCCCGCAGTGATTTCACCTTGTTGCGATGCCCAGCCCACTGCTCGTCGAAATTGAAATCGCCGACCAACTGGTTGAAGTTCTGCCATGTGCGCCAGTCGCTATCGTGCTTCAACCGGGTGGGGCGCATCTGCAAAGAGCCTTCATGCGCGCTGTATTCCCGTGTGCGAATCGCCTTCAAACTCCCGCTCAACCCCGTCGAGGAAATGTGCCAGTCAATTGCCGAAGCCCTTGGCCTTTCCTCTTGCAGGTGTCTCTTGGCTTCTTTGGTCAGCGCCTCGCTCAATTCGTAGGCGCGGCGGAAGGGATAATGGGCTTTGACTATGCACACACCCGCGCCTGTGTGAATCTCGCGCCCTTGGAAATCTTTGATCCGTTTTCGCGTCTCGGCGGTGAAAGCGTTCATGTAGATCGTCGCCAGCGACAGTCCGAGTTGGCCGATGCAGACGAACGTCACATCGTCGCCACCGAAAACGAGCGGGCGAAAAGGCCAGCAGGGTTTCTCGTTGGGACCTTCGTCTTTCTCTTGCGGGAAGAGTCGAAACCGCTTTTGCTGTGATTTCGTTCGCCGGTCTTCGGGCACTGACTTTGGGGTGGCTTCCGTTACCACATGAATGGGACGACCGGTTTTCAGATCGCGATCCGATTTGATGTGGCTGCGCAAAACTCCCAGAGTTCTGACCAAGGCGGCCCCCGATGCCAGCTCAATGCCTTTAGAAAAATTGCGCAGGCGCTCGATGTACGCACGATTTGTCTTTGCCTCCCCGACGTAATCCTTGATCATCTCACCCATGCTATTGCCGTCAATGTGGACAACGCCAATGTAGCTCTCTTCGCCACCGCAGCGCCCAAGATGATCAAGGTCATCACTAAACTCAAACTCATCGCCGTTGAAATTTCCGTCGCTCTTTCGGAGGTGCTTCAGCAATCGGTCTTTGGCCTCATTCCTGATTTCACCGTTGGGCTTATCTTTTTGGGTAACTCTCAGCTTAGCCATGATCTCACGCGAAACCATGCGCGGTTCGGCTTCAAGATCGCGGCTGCTTTGTGTCGCAACCAGCCCTGTCGCCTCGCATTCGGCGCTCACTCCCAAACCAAGGAGAGGCGTCGGCATAGCCTGCCGCGTGCGTTTCTTTGCCGCCAATCGCTCATCGCGCAGCTTGTCCACGTGATCGCCCAAACGTTCGTCCGGCAGTAAGTCTTCTTTGTCCGGATTCCAGTCGAACGGTTCGCTGTGTGCGATCACGACTTCCAAACCCGGAGCTTCTTCAAAGATTCGCCGCGAGAGATTCCACGCAAAGCGCTTCGCGTCATCCAAAGACCGAAAAAGGATGGCCGCGTTGCCGCCACCCGCGAAAATCAACTCGAAAGTCTGATCATCTTGTTCGATAGGTTTATGGCGATCAATCCAGTCCGTCTCATCTTCGTCCGGCTTGGGGTCTTTGATATTGTGGCCTTCGAGTCGCTTCAATTCGTCGTACACCCAATTGCTCGTGGCCTGTTCAACCAGATAAGACGCGCCGATGTTTTCTCGCAGCCGGTTGCTGCCGAAGATGTAATCCTGAATCCCCGCAGTATCAATCATCGTCAAGACAACGTTCATCAGTGTTCACTCCTTACCTGCCCTTTCTTCTTTCTCCTTTGAACCACCGCTTGAATTCATCGGCCAGGACGGGTAGATCCTCGCGTCCAAAAACTTCGATCTGATTACTGGCGAAACTTTTCCATCGGGCTTCGCACTCTTGTCGCAGCTTTACCGGAGAGTCCGTGTTGCAGACCAACCCGACCTTCGCCTCGTCGCCACCCAACTGTGTGGCGCGTTCTAACGCTTCGAACAATTTCTGTTTCGACCGGCTTGGTTCGCTACCTGTGTAACAGGAGATGTAGAAAAGCTGATAGCCGCGAATTGCTATGACATCGGCTTCGAACCTGCGCCCTTCGCGATTGGCCACTTCTAGGCCGAAGGCCATTTCGTTTTGGGCGATGCTGCAGTCGCCGGCGATGCTGCAGTCGCCGGCGATGCTCTGAAGCTGCGCGAAGGTGTAATGTTCCAGCCACATTCCATCAAGCCATTTGGCCAACTCCAACACATCGGCGAATTCACCAGAGCCATTTCTTACAGCCGCCTGTAAGCTATGGTCGTCATTCACCCTTAACTCAGCAAGCAAATCGACATAAGCGAGAACGATTTTCTCCAGATGTCGTTGTACATCTCGCGGATTGAGTCGAGTATGTTCGTTTTCGGGCTCATCTGGCTGGTCGGGATGCTCGAGATGCCTTTTGACTTTCTCGCTGAACTTTTCTCTTGTGAGGAAGGATTTGCGATTCAACTGCTGAACTTCGTTATGATATGTCTTCGGCTGCTCTTCTTTCAGCCTACGAAGGTCCAGTTTCCCTACCTTCAAATTATCGCACCAATATCGCCAGATTCGCTGGCCGGAGTATCTCGAATGTATCCCAATCAAGGACTGGGTGGCAGGAATGCATCTAGGTCTAGGGGCTCGATCACCGGTATTGATCTTCAAATCGGGATAATCGTCGTGTAGGCGCAACAGCTTTTCGATTCCGATCCGGATTCGCCCGTCCAACGAGATGTCGAATTCGCCGCCGTTCGGATAATCGAACCTCATCTGCAAAGAGCGCGCGTCCAGGTAACTGAGCGAGGGAGCCAACCCTTTTTCTTCGCGCCCCAGATCGCTGATTGCCCGATGCGCATGCACCGACATCATCTTTGTCCCGCCTGTGTAATTCAGTCCGATTACACCGCTTAAACCCTCTGCGTGACGCCTGACATCATCGAATATCTTCCTTGAGTCGGCCTCGGCGGTCTCAAACCAAAAAATCTTTATTCGCTCCGCTTCCGGCCTCGGCTTCTGCTCTTCTTCCAGAATGGCTTTCAATCTCTCGGCGTGCTTGCGGACGCCGCTCGTGTAAACCAGATGCGCCGTCCCCTTGGGTTTGACCAATAACTGGGCCGCCACCCAATTTGGCAGCGTGTTGGTTCCAATCAGCAAAAATAGTTCATCACAATGAAGATGCGCGGGGATCAAGTTAGACATTAATTGTTTCTCTTTCCACTTTTGACCGGTCCGTGCTCCGTCCCTTAGTATTCAGAAGCCTGCGACATTAAACCTCTCAAGATTCTGCCTGACCTCCCTCTCTTCCTCATTGCTATAGAAGGGAACTCGAGAATGCAGTAGCACCTGAATACGATGCCGAGATCCTTCGAAGCATCGGGAACGTAAAAGGCCCTTGTAAATGAAATCGCATTTGGTTTCCATTCACCTCACTATCTCATACCTCCCCAACCCAAACACCGGACCCGACACCACGCACAGAATTCCCCCCTGCTGTAATAAGTGACAAAACCTCATTGAAAATTACACCCTCATACTCTAATTCCCCCATAAATCCTCTCATAGCCATCTTTCTGTTGACTGTTTAAGTATCTCTCCGGCTCGCGCCTTTGAAGCCAAGGATGAAATCGTCTTCGCCTTGGGCGCCTGATCTATCACGGCTCGGCTGCCCCCGATCTATCAAGTCCCGAAAGTCCAACTCCAACGACGCGCCGCCATGCACCGCGCATAACAGCGAAACCCGCCTCGACAAGTTTCTCGCCAGTGAATCGAAAAGGGAGGCTTATTTTCAGATCCGCCTTCACGCGGATTCGTGTTGGGGTCACGAATCGCAGCTTCAACATCAGGCCGGCAGTTTCAACATCAGGGCAAAGGCTATCTCGCCGGCGGGGCTTAGATTCAATCGCGGCCCGGCGGGACGGATTCTCTAAGAAAGAGACGCAAGGGTCAAGTCTTTTATCGTGCGACCTCGCGAGGCTTCCGTGAGTCATACAACCATAAGAGCAACGCGATTTGATAACAAGATAGCACTGGAGACCTACTGGTGCTCGGCGGAAGTCTCTCGCCTGCAACAGCCCATTGTCTGGGCGGAGTTCAGAGTTCAGCCTTTAGGCTGCGGCACGCTGAAGCGTGAACTCTAAACGACACGCTGAGGCGTGAACTCTAAACGACACGGCGACCATCTCTTCATTCATTCGTCCATTAAGGAGATCGCTTAACGATCGTTTCTTGTCCCGCCGTCGGCCGCACCGGTGGGAACCAGGCTCGGATAAACTTTGCGTCGAGTACGAACCGTGAGTTCAGGACGCGACGAGCTAACGTTGACCGTGTGCGGCTCGGTGTCGTGAGCCGGCCGCTCCGTCGAATAAGCGATGACCCACTCCGCGCCGATCTCCCCGACGATCAAGCGGGTTACCTCGGCGAGTTCTTCACGGGTCGGCGGACTCCACA
>JAHFUG010000063.1:21728-23337 GCA_023265195.1 Blastocatellia bacterium
TGCGGCTCGGTGTCGTGAGCCGGCCGCTCCGTCGAATAAGCGATGACCCACTCCGCGCCGATCTCCCCGACGATCAAGCGGGTTACCTCGGCGAGTTCTTCACGGGTCGGCGGACTCCACATTACGCCTCCCGTCTCTTCGACTAGCTCCGAGAGATACCCCTGACCCGTGTCGAGTTTGCTCTCGTAACGGCGCAGATATTCGAGGCGCTTGCGCGCTTTTGGATCCATCATCTCGTACCAGTCGAGTTTGTGATGAGCCCGAGCCTTGATGTCGGTTAGCATGAACCCGGCTTGACTGGCCGCGAAAAGAGTAGCGTGCGCGCGGTGCAACGACGCTCTGACTTTTTCCATATCGGGGTAGGCCAGGGAGTCGACGCCATCGGTGAAAAGGACGATCGATCGCAACCCCGGAGCTTTGGTCAGCACCTCTTCGGAGGCGTAAGTTAGCGCGTCGTACAAATGAGAGCCGAGCCCGGGCCTGAACTTCCACTGCAGCGCTTCGCGAAGGGCTTGCTTATTGTTGGTCCAGGGCGCGATCAGAGTAGCAGAGTCCGAGTACGTCACGATCGCGGCCTGATCGCCGGGGCCGAGCGACTCGACGATTTCAAGAGCCAGATCGCGATTCATGTTGATGCGCTTGAATTGGGTGTCTTCGCCGCCGGTGTCCAGCAGTAGAAGAATGCTGGCCGGCATCCGTTCGATGGAAGTGATTTGATGTTTCTTGCCGTCTTCGATGACGACAAAGTCCGATCGCTGGAGGGATGAAGGCAGCTTGCCATCGTTGCCACGCACGCTGACGGGGAGCAGCACCTCTTCGGCTTTGAGCCGAATCACCTGTTTGTCGGACGCGGCGTCGCGCACCCGCCCGCTTTGACCTGGAGCAAGGGACGCCAGTATAAGCGGACACAGCAAAACAGCTAATGGTGCTCGGCGGAAGTTTCGCGGCGGATTAACCGCTGATTTACGCTGACTGCGTAACGCTGATCCGCGCTGATCGGCGGGCCGAAGGCGGCGTAGATCAGCGGTTGATCGGGAGGCCGGATTCGGCCGCGCCTTTGCGGACGCCACTGTCCAATTATTTCCGCCATGCGCCACTGATAGTTTCATCTTTGCTCTGATCACACGAAATTCACGAAGACTTCGTTAGATAACAGTCTGCCGCGGCCTGTTAGGCGGAGCCTGCCGCCGCCGATCTCTACCAAACCCGATTCTTTCATTCGTTCCAATTCGCGCCCGTACTTCCGAATCACATCCACGCCGTAGTCTGTTAGAAAGTCGTCCAACGCGATCCCCTCGTTCAATCTCAAGCCCATGAAAAGCGCTTCGGCGGCGCGGTCCGCTTCCGTGAGTTCGCGGCGCTCGGCAATCCCGTGTCCGCTTACTCTGACGGCTTCGATGTATTTTTCGGTCTTTGCGATGTTCGTCCAGCGGCTTTGCCCATCATAAGAGTGGGCTCCGCAGCCCATGCCGTAGAACGGAGCGCCCGTCCAGTATTTCAAATTATGCCGGGAACTGAACGGGCTCGTTCCAGCTTGCCTCGCGAGAGCGAAATTCGAAATCTCGTATTGTTCGTAACCTGCCTTTTGACAGGCGCCGCACATGATTTC